>NZ_DATBKY010000311.1:0-41271 GCF_036555685.1 Actinophytocola sp.
CCGGCTGGCCGCGCGCCGCGACGAGACGCTCGAGCTCGTCGCGGCGCTCGGCCGCCGGCTGGCCGGGATCATCGAGTCGTCGGCGTACACGTCGAACGACGACGAGCACGACCCGGAGGGCGTGACGGTCGCGTTCGAGCGCGCCCAGGTGGCCGGGCTGCTGGAGCAGGCACGCGCGGAGCTGCGCGCCCTCGACGCGGCGAGCGAGCGGCTGGCGGCCGGCACCTACGGCAGTTGCGTGCGCTGCGGCGAGCCCATCGCGGAGGAACGTCTCGAGGCCCTACCCGCCGCCCTCACCTGCATCCGCTGCGCCGACCGCCGTTGAGAGCCGGTCCAGCAGCAGGCCGACCACCCGGGACGCGTCGACATCCACGCAGACGCCGATCTCGGGGCGGCCCTGCCACGGCGCCGGGGTGGCGTCGTCGGTGTCGCCCAGGCTCGGCCAGGTCTTGCCGCGGCTGATGCCCTGCGTCTCGACGCGGACCGGCCAGCGGGAGACGGCGAACGCAGCCGGGTCCAGCAGGCAGGCGAGCGCCGTCGGGTCGTGGAGGTAGATGCCGTCCAGGCCGTTCGTGCGCTCCAGGAACGACCGGTACAGCGGCAGCGCGCGGGCGAGCAGGCGTCCGGGCTCCGTCGGCGCGCTCATCAGCCGATCGACGTCGGCGCCGCGCAGGCTCACCCGGTGGGTCACGTCCAGGCCGACCATCGTCACCGGCCAGCGGGCGCCGAACACGACGTCCGCCGCCTCGGGGTCGCTGCGCATGTTCGCCTCGGCCGCCGGCGTGGCGTTGCCCGGCACCAGCGCGTTCCCGCCCATCACGACCACGCGCTCGACCAGCGTGTCGAGGTCGGGGCGCAGCCGCAGCGCGAGCGCCAGGTTCGTCAGCGGGCCGATCGCGAGGATCGTCAGCTCGCCGGGATGCGCGGCGGCCGTGCGGCACAGGAACTCCGCCGCGCTCTGCGCGACCGGCTCGCGGGTGGGCGACGGCGACGGCCCGCCGTCCCCCAGCCCGTCCACGCCGTGCACCTGCGGCACCGGCCCGAGGTACGGCGACGCGAGCGGGTCGGCCGCGCCGCGGGCCACCGGCACGTCCGGCCGGCGGACGATGTCGAGCAACACCAGCGCGTTGCGGGTCGCCACGTCGATCGCGCAGTTGCCGAACACCGTGGTGAGGCCGAGCAGGTCGAGCTCCGGCGACGCGGTGGCGAGCAGGATCGCGAGCGCGTCGTCGATCCCCGGGTCGGTGTCGATGACGACCTTCACGACGCGTGCTCCGCCAGCAGCGCCGCGAACTGTTCGGCGGGCATGATCCGGATGCCGAGGTCGGCCGCCTTCGTGGCCTTCGAACCCGCGCCCTCGCCGACGACCACGAGGTCGGTCTTCGCCGACACCGAGCCGGACGACCGGCCACCGAGCCGCTCCACGGCCTCGTTGCCCTCGGTCCGGGTCAGGCCCGGAACCGCGCCCGTGACGACGACCGTCATCGGCGCGCCGTCCGCGCGGCGCAGCGGCAGGGCCGCGGGCTCCGCGACCGGCTCGGCCGACGGCTCGGTCATGTTGACCCCACGGGCCATCAGCTTCTCGATCACCGGCCGGTAGTCGGCCAGCTCGGCGGCGATCGTGACCGCGCGTTCCGGGCCGACGCCCTCGACGCGCTGCAGGTCCTCCGCCGACGCCTCGAGCAGTGCCCGCATCGTGCCGAACGAGCGGGCCAGGCGCCGGCACATCGCGCGCCCGGCCATCCGCATGCCCAGTGCGGTGAGCACCTTGGACAAGGGCCGCTCCTTCGCGCCCTGGATGCTCGCGACGAGCTTGCCCGCGGAGATCTCGCCCATCCGGTCGAGCCCGACGAGCGTCGGCACGTCCAGGTCGAACAGGTCCGCCGGGTCGGTCACCAGCCCGACGCTCACGACCTGGTCGATGATCTTGTCGCCGAGGTGCTCGATGTCCATCGCGTCGCGGGTGGCGAAGTAGTGCAGCGTCTGGCGCGCCCCGCAGACCCGGCCCTGCACGCAGCGCCACCGCTTCTGCGACCGGTCGATCTCGCCGCCGCAGCGCGGGCATACGTCCGGCGGCTCGAACGGGACCGAGTCGGGCGGCCGCTTGTCGAGCATCGCGCCGGTGATCTCCGGGATCACATCGCCCGCCCGGTGCACGAACACGGTGTCGCCCACCCGGACGTTGCGCCGCACCAGGTCGCCGAAGTTGTGCAGCGTCGCGGAGGTGACGGTGACGCCGCTGATCATCACCGGCTCCAGCACGGCGACCGGCGTGATCACTCCGGTCCGGCCGACCTGGACGTCGATCGCGAGCAGGGTCGTCGTGCGCGTGTCGGTCGGGAACTTGTGGGAGATGCCCCACCGCGGCGCGCGGCTGGACGACCCGGCCGCGTCGCGGTCGGCCGGGTCGTCGGCCTTCACGACCGCGCCGTCCACACCGAACCCGAGCGTCAGCCGGATCTCGGTCAGCCGCGCGACGGCCGCGACGACCTCGTCCATCGTCTCGCAGATCGTCATGCCCGCGGGCGAGCCGAGCGTCGTGGCCACGCCGAGCCGCTCCAGCTCAGAGAGTGCCCGTGAATGCGGCAGGTCCAGCCCGCGCACGGCGTAGGCGAGGAACGACAGCGGCGCTGCGTACGCGCGCTGGTCCGCTCGAAGCGTGCCGGCCGCCGCGCTGCGCGGGTGCGCGAACGGCGGCTCGTCGTGGGCGACGCGCATCTCGTTGGCGGCGGCGAAATCGGTCTCGGTCATGAAGACCTCGCCGCGCACCTCGATCGTCACCGGCTCGGCCAGCCGGCCGGGCAGCCCGGCCGCGCGGCGGGCGATACGGGTGACGTTCTCGCCCGCGACGCCGTCCCCGCGGGTGGCCACCAGGTCCAGCCGCCCGTCCACGTACCGCGCGGCGATGGCCAGCCCGTCGATCTTGGGTTCGACCGTGTACGTGCGCACCGGGTGGCCGACGAGCTTGTCCAACCGGGCCGCCCACCTGAGCAGCCCGTCGGTGTCGAACACGTTGTCCAGTCCGAGCATCGGCTCGCTGTGCACGATGTCGCCGCCGATCGGCACCCCGGCCGCGACGGTCTCCGTCGGTGAGTCCGTGACCGTCCACTCCGGACGCACGGCCTCGGTGGCGGACACCCGGGCGAGCAGCGCGTCGTAGGTGGCGTCGTCCATGAGGAGGTCGGCACCCTCGTAGTAGGCGAGCGCCGCGGACCGGATCTGCGCGACCGCGGTCGCGTACTCCTCGAGCACGTCGAACGGCACCGCGCGCGCCGGGTCGACGGAATCGACGGGATCGACGGAATCGACGGAGGGGGCGGTCTCGGTCGAGTCGGACATGGCTGCAGGTTACGGCCCGTGACCGGTGCCTGGCGACCTCCTCACGTGCGGACGTCACGTCCCGTCGGGGACCGCGAGCTGGATGTCGTTGTTGCCGGCCCAGACGGCGAGGTCGTCGCGCTGGATGGCGGCGGCGATCAGGTCCGGGAACTGGTCGGGGGTGCACGCGAACGTCGGGATGCCCATCGCGGCGAGTGCGGCCGCGTTGTCGTGGTCGTAGGACGGCGCGCCGTCGTCGGAGAGGGCCAGCAGGCACACGACCTGCATGTCGCTCGCCGCCATGGCCTGCGCGCGGCGCAGCATCTCGTCGTTGTCGCCGCCCTCGTACAGGTCGCTGATCAGCACGAAGATCGTGTCGCGCGGGTTTTCGATGCGGGTCTGGCAGTACGCGAGTGCCGAGTTGATGTCCGTGCCGCCGCCGAGCTGCACGCCGAACAGCAGCTCCACCGGGTCGGTCACCAGGTCGGTGAGGTCGGCGACCGCCGTGTCGAACGCGACGATCTGCGTGCGAACCGACCGGATCGACGCGAGCACCGCGCCGAACACGCCCGCGTACACCACCGACGACGCCATCGAGCCGCTCTGGTCCAGGCACAGCACGATCTCCCGGCTCACCTGCGGCAGCCGCCGGCCGTAGCCGACCAGCCGCTCGGGGATCACCGTGCCGTGCTCGGGCTGGTAGTGCTTGAGGTTGGCGAGGATCGTGCGGTTCCAGTCGATGTCCGCGGCGCGTGGCCGGCTGGTGCGCCCGGCGCGGTGCAGCGCCCCGCCGACCGCCTGCCGGGTGGGCTGGGCGAGCCGGCGCTCCAGCTCGTCGACCACCTCGCGCACCACGGCCCGCGCGGTCTCGCGGGAACGCTCGGGGATGGCCTGGTTGAGGCTCAGCAGCGTGCCGACCAGGTGCACGTCCGGCTGCACGGACTCGAGCAGCTCCGGTTCGAGCAGCAGCTGGCGCAGCCCGAGCCGGTCCATCGCGTCGCGCTGCATCACCTGCACGACCGAGGCGGGGAAGTAGCCGCGGATGTCGCCGAGCCAGCGCGCCACCCGCGGCGAGGACCCGCCGAGCCCGCCGCGCCTCTTCTCCTCGCCGTACAACGCGTCGAGGGTCTTGTCGCGCTTGAGGTCCGCGCCGGCCAGTTCCTCGCCGGTGCCGTCGGCCTCCTCGCCGCCGAGGATCAGCCGCCACCGCTTCAGCCGTTCGCTCACGACGGCCCCTCGCAGGCTCGGTGCCGCCGCTCGCGGTCGCCCTGTGTCGATGGTTCGCTCGCAAGCTCGCCCTGTGTCGATGATTCGCTCGCAAGCTCGCTCATTGCAGGATCTCCAGCAGCTTCGGCAGCACGCGCGCGGCGCGCTCGTGGTCCAGGTCGTCCTCCTCGGCGGCGGAGGTGGTGGTGACGCCGCGGTCCAAACGGGCCACCTGCACGCCGATGGCGCGGCGCTCGGCGGGGGCGAAGTCGGCGAACGTGCGGCGCAGCAACGGAAGCAGGCGCTCGAACAGCTCGCCGTCCACGCCCGTCGCCCACCGGTCGACGACCGCCAGCAGCTCCGGCTCGTGCACCAGCAGTGCCGCCTCGCCGGACAGGAACCCGTCGAGCCAGCCGGCCGCCTGCACGGCGTCGGCGGCCGGGGACAACCGCAGCGACAGCCGCCGGCCGGCCTCGGTCACGTCGACGAGGCCGGCGTCGAGCAGCAGCCGCGTGGCCCGTCCCGCGACGAGGCCGTGCACGCCGGGCTGCTCGGCCACCACCCCGAGCGCCCGCTGCCACTCGCGGCGCAGCTCGTCCTGGTCCAGCAGGGCGATGCCGCGCTGCACGCCGTCCACCAGCTCGCGCACGGTCGCCGCGGCGTCGTCGTCCAGCGCCGCGCACGCCGCCGGCAGCCCGACCGCCACGCGGGTGACCACGCCGGCGAGGACCCGCGCCACCAGCTCGGTGTCCGCCCGCCGCACGTTGCCGTACCGGCGGACCCGGGCCATCGGCTCGACGGCGGCCATCAGCCGCGTCGTGTCGTGCTGGCGGGCCGCCCGTTCGTCCAGAGCGGACAGCACGGTCGCGAGCGCCGCGGGCAGGTCCGCGACGAGCGTGGTCTCCACCAGCTCGGCGAGCACGCCGACGTCCGCGTCGCCCGCGCGCTGCGTCACCACCGCGGTCGCCGCCTGCTCGATCGTCGTGCCGTAGCCGGACGCCTCGATCAGGGCCACCTCCAGCTCCGGGCGCCATTCGAGCGTCCACGCCTCGCGGAACGTGCCGCGCGTGCGGCCGACCTCGGCGGGCCGGCCCCACGGCACGTCCAGCAGCAGCAACCGGTGCAGCAGCTTCGACCGGCCCAGGTGCGACTCGGTCCGCAGGTCCAGGTCGATCGTCTGCTCGGCCGCGCTCTGCCGCATCCGCAACGACTTGCGCGTCGCGGCGAGGTCGCGGGCGAGCGGCACCATCGGGGTGTCCGCGGGCACCCGGCCCAGGATGTCGCCCACCAGCAGCTTGCGCGACACCAGCCGCATCGGCACCGGCGAGCCGCCGCCGAGCACCGCCTGCGCGGACTCCGTCACCTCGGTCAGCCCGGGCAGCGGCCGGTCCCGCAGCCCGGCGAGCGCGTGCGCGAGGCGCACCGCCTCGATCACCGCGGCCGACGACACGTCGTGCTGCTCGCCGCGCAGCAGCCGCGCCACCCGCACGAGCCAGCGGGTGATCACGTCGTCCGGCGCGGTGAACAGGTGGTGGTACCAGCCGGGGGAGTCGATGCCGGCGCCGTAGCCGCTGGCCCGCGCGAGCCGCGTCGACGTCCACGGCACCCACGTGGCCGCGACCTTGGTGGCGCGCAGGCCCTTCAGCAGCTGCGTGTCGGAAGTGGCCGACGGGAACGTCTCCGGCACCAGCACCGGCGCGTGCCAGGCGCCGCACACGACGGCGATCGTGCCGTCCTCGCCGCGCCGTGCGGCGCGCATGACGCGGCGCATCGCGGCCTCGCGGCGCTGGGTCTCCAGGTCGATGTCCTGGCCCTCGCGCAGGGTGCGCATCGCGTCGAGAACGGCGTCGAACAGCTCCAGCCCGTGGTAGCGAAGCTCGATCGCGTCCTCCCACCAGCGCTCGGCGTCGTCGTAGCCGGCCGCCTGGGCGAGCGTCGCGATCGGGTCGAACCGGTTCGCGTCCTTGTCCTCGCGCAGCACCAACGCGTTCGCGGCGGGCAGGTCGAGGAACCGGGCGGGCCGGTCGTGCTCGACCGCCCAGCGCAGCGCGACCCACTCCGGGGAGAACACGGCCATCGGGTAGAACGCGGCCACGGCCGGCTTGTCGACCGCGTAGCAGAGCCCGGCCACCGGTGGCCGCATGCCCTCGGACGCGACGAGCGGCGCCACCTTGTCCAGCTCCGGCGGCCCCTCGATGAGCACCAGCGCCGGATCCAGCTCGTCGAGCGCGGCGCGGACCGCGCGGGCCGAGCCGGGCCCGTGGTGCCGGATTCCCAGAATGTGTGTGCTCACACCAGCTCGCGGCAGGCGCGGTAGAGGTCGGACCACGGCTTGCGCTCCCGCACAACGGCTTCCAGGTACTCCTGCCACACGAGCCGGTCGGCCACCGGGTCCTTGACGATCGCGCCGTGCAGCCCGGCGGCCACGTCCCCGGCCCGGACGACGCCGTCGCCGAAGTGCGCGGCGAGCGCGATCCCGTTGGTCATCACGGAGATCGCCTCCGCCGTGGACAGCGTCCCGGACGGCGACTTGATCTTCGTGCGGCCGTCGGCCGTGACGCCGTCACGCAGCTCGCGGAACACCGTGACGACCCGGCGGATCTCGTCGACCGCCTCCAGCTCCGCGGGCAGCCGCAGCGCCTCGCCGAGCTGGTTCACCCGCAGCCGCACGATCTCCACTTCGGACTCGACGTCGTCGGGCAGCGGGAGCACGACGACGTTGAAGCGGCGCTTGAGCGCGGCGGACAGGTCGTTCACGCCGCGGTCGCGGTCGTTGGCGGTGGCGATGACGTTGAACCCGGCGAGCGCCTGGACCTCGTCGTCGAGCTCGGGGATCGGCAGCGACTTCTCGCTCAGCACCGTGATCAGCGCGTCCTGCACGTCGGACGGGATGCGGGTGAGCTCCTCGATGCGTGCGATGCCGCCGGACTCCATCGCGCGCAGCACCGGGCTCGCCACCAGCGCGTGCCGCGACGGGCCCTCGGCGAGCAGCCGGGCGTAGTTCCAGCCGTAGCGGATGGCCTCCTCGGCGGTGCCGGACGTGCCCTGCACGAGCTGCGTGGAGTCGCCGGAGATCGCGGCGGCGAGGTGTTCGGACAGCCACGTCTTGGCGGTGCCGGGCACGCCGAGCAGCAGCAGCGCGCGGTCGGTGGCGAGCGTGGCGATCGCGACCTCGACGAGCCGGCGCGAGCCGAGGTACTTGGGGCTGATCGGGATGCCGTTGTCCAGCTCGCCGCCCAGCACGTAGGTGGCCACGGCCCAGGGGGACAGGTGCCAGTTGGGCGGGCGCGGGCGCTCGTCGGCCTTGGCGAGGGCCGCGAGCTCGTCGGCGTGCTGCTCCTCGGCATGCTGGCGCATCACCTCGGGGAGGGCGTCACTCACGTGAACTCCTGCTGGATCGTCTGGCGGATGGTCAGTGCGTTGGCGAGGCCGCGCAGCGTGCGGCGGCGGGCGCGCTTGTCGGCCGGGGTGCGGGTGAGCCAGTCCTCGACGCCGGGCAGCGCGGCCGGGTCGAGATGCTCGGCCAGGCTGGCGAACGCGAGCGTCAGCACGCCCTCGCTGTTCGCGGTCTGCAGCAGCTGGGTGACGAGGATCGAGAAGTCGGCCGACCACGGGCCCGGGCACGCGGCGAGCAACGCGGCGAACCGGGCGTCCACGTCGATCAACTCGCCGACGATCCCGGTCGCGGTCGCCGGGTCCAGCGCGGCGAGCAGCTCCGGCGTCGGGTTCGCCTCCGCGAGCGCACGCAGCCAGGTCCGGTTCCGCTGGCGCAGCGCGGCTTTCGTCCACCCGGTGACGAGCTCGGGCGGCGCGCCCGCCAGGTCCGGCTCGTCCGGCAGCGGGGCCGCGCCGACGAGCTGGATCAGCCACGACGCGCGCGGGCCGTAGCCGGGCTCGCGCCGGTTGGCGACGCCGTCCCGTTCGGCGGCCGCGTCGGGCTTCTCCGGCAGCTCGACGATGCCGTCGGGCCGGGTCAGCGCGTGCACCCGCGCGGCCATCCGCTGTGCGCGCCGCGAGTTCGGCAGCCGGTCGAGCAGCGTCGCGGCCGCTGCCCGCACGGTCGCCGCCCGATCGTCCAATGCGGTCTCGAGGAACGGTTCGTCCGCGTCGGACAGCCCGACCTCGAGCGCCTCCAGCAGCGTCGCCCGGCCGGTGGCGGGCTCGGCGCGCCAGGTCTGGTCGACCATCCGCAGTCCGGCGGCCGGGTCGTGGCGGCGGACCGCGGTCAGCAGCGCGACCCGCCTGGTCCACGACCCGGTGACGGCGAACTGCTCCGCGGCCGTGTCGACGTCCACCGGCGCCGCCCAGCTCCACCGCGGGTTGCGGGCGGCGAGCCACGTGCCCCGCGGTCCGGCGACGGCGGCCACCTCGTCGCGGAACGCCGGGTTGCCCGACGCCAGTGCCAGAAGCTGCGCCAGCAGCCGGGTGGGTGGCCGGCGGTTCGCGGCGGCGCACGCGGTGAGCCACTGCCGGGTGAGCAGCTCGTTGCCGCCGTCGATGCGGATGTTGCGGTCCAGCAGCAGCTCGAGCACCTGGGTGGCCCGCGGCGAGCACTCGGACCGCGGGTCGTCGGCGGCGGCCGGCACGGTTCCGCCGCGCCAGGCGGGCGGTACCCAGCCGGCGCGGCGGTAGGAACCGAGCACGGCCGCCGCCGCGAGCACGGTCGCCTCCGGACCGTCGATGTCCACATCGGACGGATCGACGACGCCGGTGAACAGGCCGGCCGGCACCGAGCGGCGTCCCGTGCCCACCATCGCCGTACTCAGCAAGGCCTCCCACGTCACAGCGTCACCAGCCGCCCGTCGGCCGCGACGCTGCACGGGTGCAGGTGCCCGTCGTACCACTCGCCGAAGAGATCCACCGGGTGCCCGCCGGACAGGGCGAGCAGCGGCCAGATGTCGGCGTCCGGGGCGAGCGCGAGCGCGGTCCCGTCCACGTCGACGAGCACGGCCCCGTCGTCGCCGGGCACGACCGTGACCGCGCCGAGCGACATCGGGATCCGCGACAGCCACGGGTTGCCCGCCTGCCACCCGGCCGCCAGGTCGAACGCGCCCAGCACGGTCGACGGCGCGGGGTAGCCCGACCCCGTCGTGACGACCGGCTCGTCGGCCAGCAACGCGCGCCGCGGCGGCGAGCCCGGGTAGAGCGCGAGCTCGACGTCGAGCACCGAGCCCAGCACGTGCGGCACCCGCAGCGCGCCGCCCGCCGCGGCGAAGTCCAGCAGCACCGCGACCTCGCCGGTGTCCTCGCCGTAGAGCCAGGTGCGCTGCGACAGCAGCCGCTCGTCCTCCTCCTGGCTCAGCCCGACCACCCACCAGCGGTCCCGCAGCCGCTCGCCGGCGAGCACCTCGTCCTGCCGCCGTGACCAGCCCAGCACCGCCCGCAGGTCGCCCATCGTCGCCGGCGACAGCTCCGCGCGCCGCCGCCACGCGCGCACCGCGAGGTACCAGCGGCCGAGCTGGCCGAGCAGGTGCGGCGCCCAGTCCTGGCGTACGTGCACCGCGCTGCCCATCGTGCGGACCCGCTCGGCGAGCCCGGGTACCTGCGCGTCGACCAGGCGCGCGGCCGCGGTGTCCCAGAACGACGGCGGCTGGCGGCGCACCCCGGCGAGCCCCTGGCGCACCAGGTCGAACAGCCACCGCTCGAACTCGTCCAGCCCGGCGCTCATCAGGCTCTCGCGCTCCGCCACGCGCCTGGCCTGGGCCTCCGGATCGGGTCCGGCGCCCGACGCCCGCGCCTCCTGCCGGGCGGCCCGCTCCGCGCGGTCGTGCGCCCACGCCCGCGCGAAGTCCGCGGTCGCGTCCAGGTCCGCGACCGACCCGTCGTTGGCCGCCCACATCAGCAGCAGGGCCAGGCCGTGCTTGCAGGGGAACTTCCGGCTCGGGCAGGTGCAGCGGAACGCGGGCTCGTTGAGGTCCACCGTGACCTGGTACGGCTCGCGCGAGCTGCCCTGGCACTTGCCCCACACGAGCGAGTCGTTGCTGCCGAGCGCGGACCACTGACGCGGGCGGGCGAGCGCCCGCGCGGCGCGGGCGCTGCCGGGGTCCGGGGCGAGCCCGAGCACCCGCTCCACAGTCCATCTGCCCACGCCGCCGTCCTCCGATCACCGGAGGTCAACACTAGTCCGCGGCACCGACAGCGACCCGCACGCTGCGCGCCCGGGGAAATGCGTGGTCATGCGGCCGGCGGCCGCTTAGCGTGGGCTCATGGGCGTGCTCAAGTCCGTCAACGTCGGGGTGCCGCGGAAGAACCCGTGGAAGACCGTGCGGACCACGGGGATCGACAAGCGACCGGTCGACGGGCCGGTCGCGGTCGCCGCGCCCGGGCCGAAGGGGACCGGAGCGGTCGGGCTCGCCGGGGACCGGGTGTACGACGTCGCCCACCACGGCGGCGACGACCAGGCGGTCTACGCCTACGCCCGCGAGGAGCTCGACGTCTGGGCGGCGCGCCTTCGCCGCACCCTGCCCGCCGGCGTGTTCGGCGAGAACCTCACCACCACCGGGCTCGACGTGGACGGCGCGCTCATCGGCGAGCACTGGCGGGTCGGGCCCGCCGTGCTGCTCGAGGTGTCCTGCCCGCGGATCCCGTGCGGCACGTTCGCGGGCTGGATGGCCGACGCCGGCTGGATCCGCACGTTCATCGAGGCGGGCCGGCCCGGCGCCTACCTGCGCGTGCTCGAACCCGGCGAGATCCGGGCCGGCGACCCGATCACCGTCGAACACCGGCCCGATCACGACGTCACCGTCGAGGTGGCCTTCCGCGCGCTGACCCTCGACTCCGGCCTGCTGCCCCGCCTGCTGGTCGCCGACGCGCTTCCGGCCGCCGACCTCGCGCTCGTCCGTCGCAGGGTCGCACGAATGCGTGTTGACCAGGGCGGCCCGGCGCGGTGAGGTGATCACCATGGCGAAGGCAGACGAGTCGCGGGACGACGTGCCGCTCACAAACCTCGACGGGTCGCTGTTCGACGGTGCCGACGCGACCAAGCGCCACCTCGTCGACTACCTCGACGCCGTGTCGGAGCGGATCCTGCCTGGTCTGCGCGACCGGCCGCTGTCGGTGATTCGCGTGCGGCCCGGGCAGGACCCGTTCATGCAGAAGAACGTGCCGAAGTACACCCCCGCCTGGGTGCGCACGCTCAAGATGTGGGCCGAGGCCTCGCACCGCGAGGTCTCCTACGCGCTGTGCGACGACCGCCGCACGCTGTTCTGGTTCGCCAACCAGCGGGCCGTGGAGTACCACGTCACGCTGTTCCGCGCCGAGCACATGTTCCGGCCCACCCACCTCGTGCTGGACCTCGACCCGCCCGAGGGGTCGGAGTCCTTCCGGCACGCCGTCGACGCCGCCAAGCTCGTCCGCCAGGCGCTGACCGACCTCGGGCTCTCCGGCGCGCTGAAGACCAGCGGCGCCAAGGGCGTGCACGTCATCGTGCCGGTCGAGGACACCGACCCGGATGACGCCGCCGCGGCCACCCGGGCGATCGCCGCCCGCGCCGAGCGGGTCGACCCGTCGATCGCGACGACGGCGTACGTCAAGGCCGAGCGTGGCGGCAAGGTCTTCGTCGACTCCACCCGCGCGCACGGCGCGACGGTGATCGCCGCGTACAGCCCGCGGCTGCGGCCCGGGGTGCCGGT
Organism: Actinophytocola sp.; assembly: GCF_036555685.1. GTDB lineage: Bacteria > Actinomycetota > Actinomycetes > Mycobacteriales > Pseudonocardiaceae > Actinophytocola. Next base: position 12,156 of record NZ_DATBKY010000311.1, read on the forward strand.
GTCGTTCCCGGTGGCCTGGGCGGACGCGGACGACGTCGTGCCGCGCGACTTCACCATCCGCAACGCCGCCGAGCTGCTGGGCGACCGGGATCCGTGGGCCGAGGCCCTGCCGGACGCCCAGCGGCTACCGGCGGACCTCGTCGCGGAGGGCCACGAGATCCCGGTCGCCCGGGTGGTGGCGATGCACGAGGGGAAGCGGCGCAAGCGGGCCGCGGAGCGGGCGAAGGACGCGGACTAGGGCCCGACCTCGGTGTACTGGTCGGCCAGGACGGGCCAGCGGCCGTGCGGCGGTGAGCTCGAAGCTCCGCGTCCAGTCGGTCCGCGCGAAGAAGCCGTCGATGAACCCCGCGATGAACCCGGCGGGGCGGGGTGCGCTCTCTCACAACGGCAATTGTCGCCCGTATCGGCAACTGAGGGTTACCACCCGGTCGTGTAACCAACGGCATCGTCGCCCGTCACGACCGGCGCACACTCCACTGTGGACGGTCCAGGTGCGACTACTGTCCGCATTGGAGGGCGGACCACTCGTAGACACCCCACACCCCGTCTGATTACATGTCCGGGTTGCCGTCCGAAGTCGGCCCCGCACCCGCTCGCGACGAGAAACCTGTTGGGACACAATGAGCACCCGCACGAGACAACTGCTTCAACGCTCCCGCGACCTGCTCGAACGCTCTCGCGTCGCGGCCGTCCAGTTCCTGGATCAACCCCGTAACCAACCCGGCGCGCTGCCTCGTGTCATCGAGGGTTCGCGCGAGCCGATGATCCACCAGGAACCCGAGGGAGCCGTTGTCGACATCTGCGCCAGCATCGCGCTGCGTGACCTCAATCTCGTGGACTCGCTGTTGTCGCTGCTGGAGACGATGGAGGAGTCGGAGGCCGACCCCGATCGGCTTACCGAGCTCTACCGGCTCGACCACCTCGCCGCCCGGCTGCGGCGCAACGCCGAGAACCTGCGCGTGCTTGCCGGGCGCGACGCGAGCGACGCCGTCTCCGACTCCGCGTCCCTGGTCGACGTGATCCGCGCGGCCATGTCGTCCATCGACGCGTACTCGCGGGTGTCGATCGGGCGCGTGCTGCAGCTCGGTGTCGTCGGCATCGCCGCGGACGACCTGAGCCGGCTGCTCGCCGAGCTGCTCGACAACGGCGCGAAGCAGTCGCCACCGGACACGTCCGTGCGGGTCAGCGCGCACCTCACCGACTCGGGCAGCGTCCTCATGCGCATCGAGGACGACGGCATCGGGATGCCGGCGGAGCGGGTCAGCGAGCTGAACAGCCGCCTGTCCGACGAGCCGAAGCTGAACGACGACTCGGTGCGGCACATGGGCCTCGCCGTGGTCCGCCGGCTGGCGTCGCGGCACGACATGCGCGTGCGGCTCGACCGTCGCTCGCCGCACGGCACCACCGCGATGGTCCTGCTGCCGCCGAGCCTGCTGTGCGAGCTGCCGGACGCCGCGTGGTCGGGCTCGCAGACCGTGGTCCGCAGCGCCGCGATGGCACACCGCGCGCCGCTGCCGGCGCAGCCGGAGCCGGCGTCGGTGCCGGCCGCCCGGCGTCCCTCGCCGCGCCCGCGGCACTCGGCCGAGCCGGCCGAGATGACCGCGAGCGGACTGCCCAAGCGGACGCGGGCCGGCGGCCGTCCGGCGTCCCGCCCGCCGCAGCCCGAGGAGCTGGTCGACCCCGGCCGCACGGTCAACGGGCTGCCCCGCCGGGTGTCGCGGAGCATCAAGAACCCCGACCACGGCGCCGAAGGTGACCCGTTACCACAGCGCACGCCCGAGGAGGAGCACGCGGGCCACGAGCAGCTGCTCGCCGACCTCGACGCGTTCGCGGCGGGAGAGCAGGCCGCCCGCGGCGGCGGCTGGCCGGAGGGCACCGACCCCGACTCACCGCCCGGCCCGGTCGCCGTCTCGGCGCCGGAGGCACCAGAGGCACCAGAGGCACCGCCGGTACCGGAGGCAACGGACCTGCCGGCGGCGCCCGAGGCATCACCTGCTCCCGAGGTCGAGCAGCAGACGGAGCAGCCGGTCGAGCAGCTGGCGGAGCCGGTCGAGCAGCTGGCCGAGCCGGTGCGGGAGTTCGCGCCGGCACCGGAACCGCAGGCCGCTCCCCAGCCGGAGGCGCGACCGGCCTGGCAGGAACAGTCCGCGTACGCGCCGGACAGCATCTTCGACGCCGCGACCGACTCCACGCCCACGCCGCCGCGCGGCTTCCCCATGCCCCCGGACCCGGAGGCCGACCCGGAGCGCGGGCGTGACGGAGGTGCGCAGTGACGACCGCGCACGAGCAGGCAGCCGACATCACCTGGCTGCTGAACGACTTCGTGGACAAGGTGCACGGCGTCACCCACGCGCTGATCACGTCCTCGGACGGGTTTCCGCTGACCGCCTCGGCGGCAGTGCAGCCCGACGACGCCGAGCAGCTCGCCGCGATCGCGAGCGGGCTGCTCAGCCTGGCCGGCAGCAGCGCCGCGCTCTACGGCAAGGGCAACTGCGAGCAGATCATCATCCGGCTGACGCGCGGCTACTTCCTCTTCATGGGAATCGGCACCGGCGCGGGCCTGGCCGTGCTGACCAACTCGGAATGCGACATGCGCGTTGTGGCCTACGAGATGACGCAGTTCGTCACCAACGCCGGCCATGCGCTGACTCCCGAGTTGCGTGCCGACCTGCGCCGGGTGCTGACCGCGCGTCGGCCACAGTCTTGACCTACCTCGCCAAGGACGTGATCACCGTGTCCAGCCCCGACACCGGCGTAGGCCGAGGCGCCCGGCCGCAGACGTACAAGATGAAGAGCAAGCGGGTCCGCCCCTACGCCCTGACCGGTGGGCGCACCCGCACGCGGCACCAGCTGCTCGTCGAGACGCTGATCTCGGTGCCCGAGTTCGACCCCGTGCTCGCGGAGTCGCTCATGCCCGAGTCGCGGGCGCTCTACACCCGCGCCTGCCAGCGACTGTCGATCGCGGAGCTGTCCGCCACGCTCACCCTGCCGCTCGGCGTGGTCCGGGTGCTGATCAGCGATCTGGTCGGGCAGGACGCCGTGTTCATTCACCCGACCGCGTACGCCTACGAGAACAACCCGCAAGTGCTGGAGAGGATCCTCGATGGACTCAAGCAGCTCCCTGTCTGACTCGGGTCTGCTCACGATATCCGCGAAGATCGTCATCGCCGGTGGTTTCGGAGTGGGCAAGACGACGTTGGTCAACTCGGTGTCGGAGGTCGCACCGCTCAACACCGACGCGTGGATGACCGAGGCGAGCGAGGGCGTCGACGACCTGCCGCCCGGCGGCAAGAAGTCGACCACCACGGTCGCGATGGACTTCGGCCGGATCACGCTGCACCAGGACCTGTTGCTGTACCTGTTCGGCACGCCCGGCCAGTCGCGGTTCTGGTTCCTGTGGGACGACCTGTCCCGCGGCGCGCTCGGCGCGGTCGTGCTCGTCGACACCAACCGGATCGACCAGTCGTTCGCCGCGGTCAACTACTTCGAGCACGACTCGGTGCTGCCGTTCATCGTGGCGGTCAACCGGTTCGAGGGAAAGTTCGCCCACGACCTCGACGAGGTGCGCGACGCGCTCGCACTCGCCGACGACGTCCCGCTGATCGAGTGCGACGCCCGCGACCGGGCCGCGTCGATCGGCGTGCTGCAGGCGGTCGTCACGCACTCGCTGGCGTTGTCCCGGGTCTCCGCACCCGGCTGACACACGGCCGCCTTTCTGTACCCGTCCGGAGGAGCAGTCAACACAATGCGCAAGGTGCTGATCGTCGGGGCCGGCCAGTCCGGCCTGCAACTCGCCCTGACGCTGCTGGAGCACGACTTCGAGGTGACCGTCATGTCGGCGCGCACCCCGGAGGAGATCCGCGACGGCCGGGTGATGTCGACCCAGGCGCAGTTCGAACCGGCGCTGGCGCACGAACGCAACCACGGCCTGAACCTGTGGGAGGAGGAGACCACCCCGTTCGAGGGCATCGGCGTGTCGATCGCGGCGCCCGACGGCAGCCGGGCGCTGGACTGGGTCGCCAAGCTCGACGCGCCCGGCCGGTCGGTCGACCAGCGGGTGAAGATGGCCGGCTGGCTCGAGCTGTTCGAGGAGCGTGGTGGGCAGCTCGTCATCCACGGCGTGACCACCGCGGACCTGGACAAGCTCGCCGGGATGTACGACCTCACGGTCGTCGCCGCCGGCAAGGGCGAGCTGGTGCAGCTGTTCGACCGGGACCCGGCGCGCTCGCCGTACACGGCCCCGCAGCGCATGCTCTCAGTCGTCTACGCCCACGGCGTCGGGCCGCGCCCGGAACACCCGGACTACACCGCGGTCCGGTTCAACATCATCCCCGAGGCCGGCGAGCTGTTCATGATCCCGTGCCTCACGACGACCGGGAACTGCGACATCCTCTTCTTCGAGGGCATCCCCGGCGGCCCGCTGGACGTGTTCGGCGACCGGCCGGACCCCGACGAGCACCTGCGGCGCACCCTCGAGCTGATGCGCACGTACCTGCCGTGGGAGTACGAGCGCTCGCGCGACGCGGTGATGACCGACCCGGGCGGCTCGCTGATCGGCGGCTACACGCCGGTCGTGCGGCGCCCGGTCGGCGAGCTGCCGTCGGGCAACGTGGTGCTGGGCATGGCCGACGTGGTCGTGGCGAACGACCCGATCACCGGGCAGGGCTCGAACAACGCGACGCACTGCGCGGAGATGTACCTGCAGGAGATCCTCGCGCACGACGGCCCCTTCGACCGGGCGTGGATGGAACGCACGTTCGAGCGGTACTGGCACTACGCCCAGCACGTCACGGACTGGACCAACGCGATGCTGCAGCCGCCGCCCCCGCACGTGCTGGAGATCATCGGCGCGGCGAGCCAGAACCCCGTGGTGGCACGCCGCTTCGTGAACGGCTTCGCGGACCCGACGGACTTCCAGCACTGGTTCATGGACCCGGAGAAGGCGGCGTCCTTCCTCGCGGAGGCGTCGGTTCCGGCTCGCTGAGTCCCGCCGACGCTGCGTTCTCCGCGGGCTACCGGCCGTCAGGCCCGTAACACTTCCGCCGCAGGTGCCGACGCCCTTACAGCCCTGCGGTCGCGGTGAAGCGGAGATGAAATGCCCTCTTATCTCGTGTGCAGTGTCCCGGTTCACGGGCATGTGACCCCCTTGCTGGAGGTGGCTCGCCACCTCGCCGGGCAAGGGCACTCGGTCCGGTTCCTGACCGGCGCGCGATACCGGGACAAGGTCGAGGCGACCGGCGCGACGTTCCTGCCGCTGCCCCGCGAGGCGGACTACGACGACTCGGACATGGACGCGTCGTTCCCCGGCCGGATCGGCCGCACCGGCGCCGACGGCATCCGGTACGACCTGTGCACGATCTTCATCGCGCCGGCGGGCGCGCAGCTCGCCGCGATCGACGCCGCGATCGAGGACGAGCCGGTGGACGCCATCCTCGCCGAGACCCTGTTCGCCGGCGCGGCCGCGATGCTCACCCGGCCCGACCGGCCGCGCGTGATCAACCTGGGCATCCTCCCGATGTCCATCCGCCACCCCGATGTCGCGCCGACGGGCATGGGTGTCCCGCCCATGCGCGGCCCGTTCGGGCGGCTGCGCAACGCGGTGCTCACCGCGGCCGCCGACCTGATCGTGTTCAAGCAGGTCCAACGGCTGGCGGAGAAGGTGTTCTTCTCGGCGACCGGCCGTGCGATCGACGGCCCGGTCCTCGACTGGACCGCCCGGGCGGACGCGGTCGTGCAGTTCACGGTGCCGGGCTTCGAGTACCCGCGGCCGGGCCTGCCGGACACCGTCCACTTCGTCGGCCCGATGAGCCGTGGCGCGGTGTCGGACGTGCCGGTCCCCGACTGGTGGGGCGACCTCGACGACGGGGCCCGCCCGGTCGTGCACGTCACCCAGGGCACGGTCGCCAACAAGGACTACCGCCAGCTCATCCGCCCGGCGGTCGAGGGCCTGGCGGACGTCGGCGTGCTCGTGGTGGTCAGCACCGGCGGCCGCGACGTGTCGACGCTGGACTTCCCGCTGCCCGGCAACGTCCGGGTGGCGCCCTACCTGCCCTACGACAAGCTGCTCCCGCGCACGGACGTGATGGTCTCGAACGGCGGCTACGGCGGCGTCCACTACGCGATGGAGCACGGCGTCCCGCTGGTGGTGGCCGGCCGGACGGAGGACAAGATCGAGGTCACCACGCGGGTCGGCTGGTCGGGCGTGGGCCTCGACCTGAACACGAACTACCCGGACCCGGCGAAGGTCGCCGCCGCGGTGCGCAAGGTGCTCGCCGACCCGGGCTACCAGCAGGCGAGCGCCCGCATCGGCGCGGAGATCGCCCGCTCCCCGGGCCTGGCCGGCCTGGCCAAGATCGTCGCCGGGTAGGCCGAGAGCGAAACTCGCCGAACCCGCGCCGGCACTGCGCCATGATCGCCAGGTGCGGAGCGGGTTCCGGCGAATGGTCACCGCGGATGTCGCGAGCCAGCTGGGCGACCAGATCACGCGCGTCGCCCTGCCGCTGGTCGCGGTGGTCGCCCTCGACGCGAGCGCGTTCGAGGTCGGCGTCCTCGTCGCGCTGGGCCGCCTCGCGTTCTCCGCCGCGGTGCTCGCGCGTATCGGCACGCCCGAGCCCGCCTCGGCCGCGCCGCGGCGGGAACGGCGGATCCGCGACGGGGTCGCGTTCGTGCTCGCCGACCAGGGCCTGCGCGCGATCCTGCTCATGGCGTCGACCGGCAACCTGGCATTCGGCGCGTGGTACGCGATCCAGCCGGTGTTCCTCCTCCGCGACCTGCGCCTCGACGCCGCCGCGTACGGCGTCCTGCTCGGCATGGCGGCGGCCGGCGGCGTCGCGGGCTCGGCATTGTCGGCCCGCTTCGCCGGCGCCTTCGGCAGCGCGCGGTACCTCCTGGTCGCCGTGGTCGCGGCCGGCCTTTGCTTCCTGCTCGTACCGCTCACCGGACCGGACCGGGCCTCGCGCCGTTCGTCGTCGGCGCGTTCGGGACGAGCTTCTGCCTCGCCGGCACCGGGGTCGCCGCGGTGACCTATCGGCAGGCGACGTGCCCGCCGGAGCTGCTCGGCCGGGTCACCGCCGTCACCCGCCTGCTGCCGATGGGCAGCGTGCCACTCGGCGGGTTCGCCGGCGGCGCGTGCGCGGAATGGCTCGGCACGCGACCGACGCTGTGGCTCTGCGCCGGCATCCTGCTCGCCTCGCCCCTGCCCGCGCTGCTGTCGCCGATACGCACCTGGCGGGACTTCCCCGTGCGGTGATGTCGAGAACCGCCGGCCGGCCTCTACGTCCCGGGTGACGGCGCCCCGGCCGGGGCGCCCGGACCGGGAGAACCGAGATGATCAACCTCTGGGCCGTCGCGGTGGCGACCGTCGCCGCGTTCGTCGCCAGCAGCGTCTACTACTCCGCCTTCGACAAGCTGCGTGCCGGGCTGCTCGGCACCGAGCCCGCCGCCGGATCACGGCCGCCCGCGTGGAAGGTCGGCGTCGAGCTGCTCCGCAGCCTCGTCATCGCCGCCTCGATCGCCGTCGCCGTCACGCGGCTCGACATCGCCGGCCCAGGCACGATCCTGCTGCTGGGCCTCGGCGTCTGGCTCGCGTTTCCCGTCACGATCCTCACCGGCTCGATCGTCTGGGACGACGTCCCGTGGCGGCTCGCGGCCCTGCACGCCGGCGACTGGCTGCTCAAGGCGATCCTCGTCGCCCTCGTCGTGGGCCTGTGGCAGTAGGCGCGCCGGTACGCGCTGGCGCGCCCCCCGCGGGCCGCTCGGCCCGGCGCAGGTCCTGCCGCACTCGACGGCCCCGGGTGGTGCGAGCCGGCTAGTGCTGCTCCGGCGGGCGGGGGCCGTAGCGCGCGAGGACCCGGGCGCGCAGGTTCGGATCGGTGCGGGGGACTGGTTCGAGGAAGATCTCGTCCAGGTCGCCGAAGCGGTCGGACAGATCACCCGCGATGCGGACGCACGCGTGCTCGAGGTCGGTGGAGGTCAGGCCGTCCACGAAGTCGAGCCGGGCGCACAGCAGGACGCGGTCGGTACCGGTGACCATCGTCAGCAGGTCGACCACCTCCACCACCTCGTCCACCTCGCGCAGGTACTTCCGGATGGCGAACACCACGTTCGGGTCCGCCTGCCGGCCGATCAGCAGGCCCATGTTCGTGCGGCCCAGCAGGTAGGCCACGCACGCCAGCAGCACGCCGATGAGCACCGAGGCGATACCGTCCCAGAACGCCTGGCCGGTGATGTCGTGCATGGCGAGCCCGCCGAACGCGAGCAGCACGCCCACCAGCGCGGCACTGTCCTCGAAGAACACGGTCTTCACCGTCGGGTCGTCCAGCAGCCGTAGATACTCGCGCAGCGAGCGCCCCTCCGCGGCCGACTCCGTGCGCACCTGCTTGAGCGCCCGTAGCCACGAGATGCCCTCCAGCACGAACGCGCCCGCGAGGACGAGGTAGCCGATCAGCACGCTGCTCTGCTCGTGGCCTTCGCCGAAGATCGTGGTGAAGCCCTCGTAGAAGGCGAACAGCGCACCGGAGGTGAAGATCGACACGGCGGCCATCAGCGACCAGAAGTAGCGCTCCTTGCCGTAGCCGAACGGGTGCCGCCGGTCCGCCGGCTTCTCCGAGCGGCGCAGCGCCGTGAGGAGCAGCGCCTCGGTGAACGTGTCGGCCACGGAGTGCGCGGCCTCCGACAGCATCGCGCCGGATCCGGTGATCAGGCCGGCGATGAGCTTTAGGATCGCGATGGCCAGGTTCGCGCCGAGCGCGATGAGCACGGTGAGCATGCTCTCCGAGCGTTCCTGCTCCGCCATCTCGCCTCCCGGGGTCCGGCTACTGACCCTAGCCGGGGAACCCGCACCCGGCGCGGTTACGACGTCGCGGCGCCCATCGACGAGGTGATCTCCCCGACCCGGCCGTCTGGACCGAAGTGGACGGTCAGGGCCAGGCCCGGCCCGCTCATCGTGAGCCGCGAGCCGTTCGGGTCGAAGGCCGGGTTGAGGCCGCGGCGTGCGGCGTAGGAGTGCAGCGCGCGGCGCGGGTCGCGGAGCTCGAGCTCGGCGGTCGTCTCGGTGAGGATCCGGGTCACGCGCGCGGGATCGGGCGGGGGGAGGGCGAAGTCGGGGTGCTCGAGGAGGAACGCGGCGCGCGTGCCGCCCGCGACCTCGCCGCAATAGCTCGTCCAGACGTTGGAGACGGCCTTCGCCGCCTCGAGGAACATGCCGGCGACGAGGTGCGGGTCGCCGGGGGAGCCGGGCAGGCTCGCGAACGGCACCTCCGGCTCGGCGAGCTCGGGGATCGCGTGCCTACGGCCGAAGTCGCGGACGTACTCGCCGAGGCCGATGACCGCGGTCGGGTAGTCGGTCGGGTTGGCCCAGCCCCACAGCCACGTGCCGGGTCCGGGTGCCGCGCTGCCGAGCAGGTGCACCCGGCTGCAGGTGCGGGGTGTCGCGCCGGTGAAGTCGAATGCCGGCCGAGCCAGGTCGACGTGCCAGGAGTGGTCTCCGAGCACGTCGGCGAGATGCAGTTGGTGTTCGAAGGAGAGCAGGGCTGCGTCATCGAGCAGCTCGGTGAACGTCGGCACGTCCTGGACATTAATCAGCGGTCGCGGGATCCGTGGCCGTTTCGCGCTGCCGGCGGGACCAGCGGTTGTGGTGTTTGCAGCTGTAATCCTCGCGCCGGTAGAGCATCGCGAGCAGCATCGTGCCGAGCATCAGGACGTGGCCCCCGGTCATCAGGAACCCGGCGCCGATCACGCCGAGCCACAGCGGGACGAGCAGGACCGCGAACGGCAGGTACATGGCGACGGCCATCTCGACGATCGGGGCGGCGGTGTGGCCGCGGAACCACATCCACAGCGACATCCCGACGACCATGTCCGTGGCCATCGACATCGCCATCACGTCCGTGCGGTCCATGGCGTTCGAGCCGAGCGCCGCGAACACCGCGTGCCACACCGGCGCGAACACGCCCATGCCGATGAACATCGCGATGACCATCTCGACGTAGTGGAAGGCGAACCGGCGGTTTGCGGTGGTTGTCGTCGTCATGGGTCGTATGTATACCCCGTGGGGGTATGAGGTGTCCAGGCTACGCGCGGTCGAGTTCGCCCGGTTGGCCTAGCGTGGAGTCGTGTCCGCCGTCCGGATAGCCGTCCTCGGCGCGCTGGTCCTCGCGGTCGCGGCCCTGACCGCGTCGTTGGGTGGGCTGGTCGCGCTCGACGTCGCGACGCGCGACTGGCTGATCGAGCACCGGGCGCGGCCGCTGACCGCGGTGATGACGGCGTTCACGACGATCGGCAGCTCGGCGGTGCTGGTCACGCTCGCGTTCGGCGTCATGGTGTGGCTCGGCGTGGCTCGGCGGCGCCGCGAGGCGGTGCTCGTGGGCGGCACGACCGCGGGCGCGCTGGTGCTGAGCCCGGTGCTGAAGAACCTCGTCGAGCGGGCCCGCCCGGGCGACGCGCACCTGGTGCTGGTGAACAGCTGGGCCTACCCGTCGGGCCACTCGCTGACGTCGACCGCGGTGATCGGCGTGCTGACCACGCTGGCCGCGAGCCACCTCGCCAGCCGCCGCGCCCGCGCGGCCGTGCTCGTGGCGGGCGCGCTCCTGATCGCGGCCGTCGGCATCAGCCGCGTCTACCTGGGCGTCCACTGGCCGACGGACGTCCTGGCCGGCTGGCTCATCGGCGCCCTCTGGCTCGCGGTCTGCTTGCTGGTCTACGACCGCGCCGCGCGGGACCGGGTCAGGAGTGGTAGCCCTCCGCGATGATGCGTTCCGCGGGTCTCTTCGACGCCCAGGTCGATGTGTGCCATGACCTCGAAGCTTGCGGCGGCCGCGGGCCGGGCCTACCGCTGAATTGCCGGACGCAGCGAGCGCAGCAGCGGCATTGTCAGCACGCTCAGCGCGGCGAGCAACAGGAACGCCACCGGCGGCGCCTCGACGAGCACCCCCACCACCGCCGCCAGCACCAGGCCGCCGAGGTTGCCGCTGAGCCAGATCAGTCCGGTCGCCGTGCCCTCGGCCGCACCGGCCCGCCGCTCGGTCAGCTCCAGCACGATCGGCAGCGCGGGCAGCAGCGCCAGCCCGAGCGCGATCACCGCGACGAACCCGACGGCGAGGCCCGGCACGGTCGCCAGCGCCACGCAGGCCAGCGCGGTCACCGCGAGCGCGAGCCCCATGACCGTCACCTCGAGCCGCCGCCTGCTGGCGAACACCGGTACGACCGCGCACCCGACCACGCCGGCCACCACGTTCGCGACGAGCAGCAACCCGGCCGTCGCCTCCGGCACGCCCGCCGGCTCCAGCAGCGGCTGCAGGAACGTCGACAGCGACACGAACACCCCGAACGGCACGAAGACCAGCGCGCACAGGCGCCGGATTCCCGGATCCCGCAAGGCGAGCCGCAACGCGCCGAACCCGGTGGCCGCCGCGCGTTCCGCCGCGAACGGTGCCGGGCGCCGCAGGACGACCAGTACCGCGAGCCCGACGGCGACCGCGATGCCCGCCTGCACCGCGAGCAGCGGCCGGATCCCCGACGGCGACGCGAAGACCGCCCCGAGCCCGAACCCCACGATCAGCCCGGCGAACGTCCCCGCCGAGCCGATCGCGATGCCCGTGGCCCGGTGCTCCGGCGGCAGGTTCCGCGACGCCACACCGGTGATCGCGTTCAGCACCAGCGGCTGCGCCACCCCGACGAGCAGCTGCCCGGCCAGCGCCCAGCCGTACCCCGGCGCCAGCCGCACCCGCGCGCCCGCCGCCGCCAGCACCGCACCCAGCGCGAGCCCGCCCCGGAACCAGCGGTCCAGCACCATCCCGGCCGGGACGGCCAGCAGCACGTACAGCAACGGGAACACGTTCGCGAGCCAGCCGATCGCGGCGTCCGACACCCCGTAGTAGCTCGCGGCCGCGTCGGTTACCGGCGCGTAGGTGATCCACAGGACCTGCGTCACCGCGCCGAGCAGCGCGTACCCCACGACCACCGACCACCGCGCCATGCCGCCGCCCTTCCTCAGGCGTCAGCGTATTCCTGTTGATCTCGGTGTACCGCGACCCCGGCCACGACGAGCGCCACGCCGAGCACCTCGAGGACGCTCGGTACCTGGGCGAGCACGACGATGCCGATCACGGTCGCGGTGGCCGGCAGCAGCGCGACGAGCAAGGCGTACGTCCCGCGCGGCAGCCGGGCCATCGCCAGCTGGTCGCACACGTACGGGATCACCGACGACGACACGCCCACGCCGATCCCCGCCAGCAGTGCCACCGGATCGGTGAACGCGGGCACCGCGTCCGCGAAGCCGATCGGCGCGGCGACCACCGCGGCGATCAGCATCGCGAGCGCCAGCCCGTCGATCCCGCCCACCCGCGGGCTTCGCGCGACCCGGTGGCCCAGCACGATGTAGAGCGCGAACAGCACCGCGTTGGCCGCGGCGAACACGAACCCGAGCGGCGCGGCCACCAGCCGCACGTCGCTCAGCACGTACACGCCGCCGACCGCGAGCAGCAGCGCGAGCGCGTTGCGGCCGGTCCGCGTCGCGATCGCCGCGAGCGCGATCACCGGCAGGAACTCCACGGCCGCGACCGTGCCCAGCGGCAGCCGCTCGATCGCCAGGTAGAAGCAGCTGTTCATCACCGCGAGCACCGTGGCCCAGCCGGCGAGCAGCCACCGCGTCGCCCGGTCCAGCGACCGCCACACCCGCCACGGCCGGCGCCACAGCGCGAAGATCACCGCCGCCGAGGCGACGCGCAGCCACGCGACGCCGAGTGCCTCGACGCGCGCGAACAGCAGCACGGCGAACGCGGGACCGAGGTAGTGGAAGACCGCGCTGACCACGAAGTACGCGTGTGGTGGAAGGCGCCTCACGAAGAGCTATCCTCGAAGGCCGCACCCGCTAAGCACAGCGCGAACCGACGGGACAAGGACGGAAATGCCTTCGATCAGGACGGCCAGACCGCCGAACGGCTTGCCGGCGGTCACCCTCGACGAGATCAACCGCACCATCCTCGCCGCGCTCGCCGGGAACCCGCGGCAGAGCACGGCCGAGCTGGCCCGCACCGTCGGCATGTCCCCGCCCGCGGTCCGCGAGCGGGTCGGCCGGCTCGAGCGGGCCGGCGTGATCCGCGGCTACCGCCTCGACATCGACCCGGCCGCCATCGGCCTGCCGGTCACCGCGTGGGTGCGCATCCGCCCGGGCCCCGGCCAGCTGCCGAAGATCGCCGAGCTCGCCCGCAGCACCCCGCAGGTCAGCGAGTGCCACCGCATCTCCGGCGAGGACTGCTTCCTGCTCAAGGTGCACGTGCCCGCGGTCGAGGACCTGGAGGGCGTGCTCGACGCTTTCCTCCTCTTCGGACAGACGACGACCTCGTTCGTAGTCGCCACGCCCGTCGAGCCCCGCCCGCCAGGACTGTGACGTGGAGCCGACCTAGAGGCGCACGACCATCTTGCCGGTGTTCGCACCGCGCAGCATGCCCAGGAACGCGTCCACGGCGCTGTCCAGCCCGCCGTCCACAATGGTCTCGTCGGCCACGAGGTCGCCGTTGGTCAGCCAGCCCGACACGTCGCGGATCATGTCCGGGAAGCGGTCGTAGTGGTCCAGCACGATGAAGCCCCGCAGGCTCAGCCGCTTGCCGACGATCTGGCCGAGGTTGCGCGGCCCGGGTGCCGGCTCGGTCGCGTTGTACTCCGACACCGACCCGCACAGCGCGACCCGGCCGTGGTCGTGCAGCTCCGCGATCGCGGCCTCGAGGTGCTCGCCGCCGACGTTGTCGAAGTAGACGTCGATGCCCTCCGGCGCGGCGGCCGCGAGCCGGCCGTGCACGTCGCCGTCGCGGTAGTTGAACGCCGCGTCGAAGCCGAGCTTGTCCGTCAGGTACGCGACCTTCTCCGCCGACCCGGCACTGCCGACGACCCGCGACGCGCCGCGCAGCCGCGCGAACTGGCCGGCCATCGTGCCGACCGCCCCGGCCGCGCCGGACACGAACACGGCGTCGCCGGGCTTGAACTCGGCCTTGTCGAACAGCCCGACGTACGCGGTCAGCGCCGTCATCCCGAGCGCGCCCAGGTAGTGCGAGACCGACACGCCGGGAATCCGGTCCAGCTTGCGGACCGTCCGCGCGTCGAGCACCGCGTGCTCGCGCCAGCCGAGCTGGTGCAGCACGAGGTCGCCCGGCTCGTAGCCGTCCACACGGGACTCCACGACCTCGCCCACTGCGCCGCCGTAGAGCGCCTCGCCCACCTCGTAGGGCGGCGTGTACGACTTGACGTCGTTCATCTTCGGCCGCATGTACGGGTCGACCGACATGTACAGGTTCCGCACCAGCAGCCCGCCCTCCGCGGGGTCGGGCAGCTCGGTCGCCGCGAGCTCGAAGTCCTCATGGGACGGCCAGCCCCGCGGGCGGCGGGCGAGGCGGATCTCCCGGGTCGTGGTGGGCATCAGGCGACCTTCAGCTCGACGTCGATGTTGCCGCGGGTGGCGTTGGAGTACGGGCAGACCCGGTGCGCGGCGGCCACGAGCTCCTGGGCCTGGGCGTGGTCGACGTCCGGGATGTCGATGACCAGCGTGACGGCGAGCCCGAAGCCCTCGCCGGCCCGGCCGATGCCGACCTCGGCCGACACCGAGGAGCCGGGGATCCGGACCTTCGCCATCCGGGCCATGCGCAGCAGCGCGTTGTGGAAGCAGGCCGCGTAGCCGGCCGCGAACAGCTGCTCGGGGTTCGTGCCCGTGCCACCCGCGCCGCCCATCTCCTTGGGCATCGAGAGGTCGTAGTCGATGATGCCGTCGTCGGAGCGGACATGTCCCTGCCGGCCCGCGCCGGTCGAGGTCGCCCTTGCCACGTACAACGCCTCCACGGTGATCGTCTCCTTCATGTCTCGTCGGGGGTCAACTGCTGCGCGCCGACCACCTCGGTCAGCGCGATGAGGGTCCGCCGCAGCTCGGCGAGCTCCGCCGCACGCAGCCCGGTCGCCTTCGCGATCTTGCGTGGCACGCCGGCCGCCCGCGCCCGCAGGCGCTCACCGGCGGCGGTGACCCGGACCTCGACGCAGCGCTCGTCGTCCTCGCGGCGGTCCCGGGCGACGAGCCCGGCCGCCGACAGCCGCTTGAGGAGCGGGGAGAGGGTGCCGGAGTCGAGGTCGAGCGCGGCGCCGAGCTCCTTGACGGTGACCGGGCCGCGTTCCCACAGCACGAGCAGCACGAGGTACTGCGGGTAGGTGAGGCCCAACGCGTCGAGCACGGGCCGGTACAGCTGGGTGACCGCACGGGACGCGGCGTAGAGCGCGAAGCACACCTGCCGGTCCAGTCGCAGCTCGTCCACGTCCGTGACGTTACCGGCAGGTAAGTTGTGCACAACCTAATTGTGTGCGAGGTAACGTCACGCGCCGCGCACGGCGTGCCGAATCGCGCCGGCGCCCCGGTTCCGCCATCCTGGTGTCGATCCCGACCCGACGACGAAAGGACCTGGCAGAGCCATGCTCCGGATCGATCGCGACCGCGCCGGGCGCGGCGTCCGCCTCACGTTCGTGCTGCGCCCCGAGTTCCCGAAAGGCCGGGTCAGCGTGGTCGGAGACTTCAACGGATGGCGCCCGGGCGCGCACGAGCTGCGCACCCGCAGCAACGGCACCCGCTCGGTCGCCGTCACCGTGCCCGACGGCACCAGCGTGCGCTTCCGCTACCTCGGCGAGGGCGGGCACTGGTGCAACGAGACCGAGCACCCGGACGTGCGCCAGATCGGCGACGACAGCGTGATCCTGGCGTCCACCGGGCGTTAGCCGCTGCGGACGAAGCCGGGCCCTACCGGTCGATCAGGCGCGCGAGCTCCGGGCGCTTGGCGACGAACCCGTCGCCGGGCTGGCGGCCGATCAGCTTGTTGCGGACCGCGCCGTGCACGGCCGGCGTCACGTGGTGGCGCACCCAGTTCCACTGCCGCACCACCGCGCGCCACACCGGTTCGCGCACGGCCGAGGGCAGCGGGGCGAGCCAGTCGCCGGGGGAGACGCCGAGCGCGGTGAGCAGGTGGCCGGCGACCCGGTGGTGGCCGAGCTCGCCGAGGTGGAGCCGATCCGCGCCGTAGAGCCGGATGTCCTCGGCCCACGGGTCCTCGCGGACGTCCACGAGTAGCGTGCCGTGCCGGGCCGCGGTCGCGATGATCAGCTCGTTCAGCACGTCGACCCGGGGCCGCAGCCAGCTCATGCCGGGCAGCCGGCGGGCGAGGTCGGGCAGCGTGAACAGGACCGTCGTGCGGGCGATCCCGGCGAACGCGCCGGCGATCGCGTCCAGGTTCGCCGCCAGCCCGGTGATCCGTCCCTGCAGGACGTCGTTGCCGCCGCCGAACAGCGTCACCAGGTCCGGGCGCAGGCGCGTGGCGACCGGCACCTGTTCGGCGAGGATCTGGTCGAGCCGCCGGCCCCGCACGGCCAGGTTGGCGTAGTGCAGATCCGGCTCGACCTCGGCGAGCCGGGTGGCCGTCAGGTCGGCGAACCCGCGGAACCCGCGGCCGTCGGGATACGGGTCGTCGAGCCCCTCGGCGCAGCTGTCCCCGATCGCGACGTACCTCCGGTAGGACATGTCCCCAGGGTAAACGCGAGGTGCCGGGCAGCGGTCAAACCGCGGCGCCGGGTGCGTGGTGGCGCAGCTGGCGCAGCCGGAAGCCGAGCACCACCAGCACGACGCCCCAGGCGATGGCGAACGTGGCGATGGCGATCAGCAGCCCGATCGCGCCCTCGGCCGGCTGGACGATCAGCAGCAGGCCGAGGATCAGCATCACCACGCCGGTGATCGCGAGGAACCACTCGTTGTCGATGACCTTGCGCAGCCTGATCGCGGCCGCGATCTGCAGGACACCGGCGACGATCGCCCACACGGCGATCAGCAACAGCAGCACGACGACCGTGATGTGCGGCCACACCAGCGAGATCACGCCCGCGGCGATGCCGAGGACGCCGATGAGGATCATGTACATGCGGTCGGTGCCGCGGCCCATGCCCATGACGATCGACGAGATGCCGTCCATGAGCAGGTAGACGCCCCACAGCAGCGCGAGCGCCAGCACGGTGATCGCCGGCCAGGCGATGGCGATGACCCCGAACAGTATGGCGACGACGCCACGCAGCACGACCAGGTGCCAGCGGCGGCTCAGCAGCTCAAGCACAGCAACATCCTCGACCTGTCGCGAGACGGCGGCAACCGGTGGATCACGCCAGGCCGGCGTCGTGCATGAGCAGCGCGATCTGCGTGCGGTTGCCGAGCTCCAGCTTGGTGAGGATGCGGGTGATGTGTGCCTTCACGGTGGCCACCGACACGAACAGGCGGCCCGCGATCTCCGCGTTCGTCCGGCCCTCCGCGACGGCCAGCGCGACCTCGTGCTCCCGTGTGGACAGCGCGGACAGTGCCGAGCGGGCCCGGTCGTACGCGCCGGCCTCGGTCGCCGCGCGGTCCATCAGCCGCCGGGTGATCCGCGGGGACAGGATCGGCTCGCCGGCGGCGACCCGGCGCACGGCGTCGGCGATCTGCGCGGGCGGGGAGTCCTTGAGCAGGAACCCGGACGCGCCCGCGCGCAGCGCGCGCAGCACGTTCTCGTCGGTGTCGAACGTGGTCAGCACGATCACCTCGGGCGGGCGCGGCCGCGCGCGGACCCGCTGCGTGGCGGCGATCCCGTTCACCCGGGGCATGCGGAGGTCCATCAGCACGACGTCCGCCGGGTGCGCGTCGAGCTCGGCCGGCACCACCGCGCCGTCGGCCGCCTCACCGACGACGGCCACGCCGTCGGCACCGTCGAGCATCATGGTCAGCCCGGCCCGGACGAGCGCGTCGTCGTCGACGACCAGCACCCGGACCGGACGGGTCAGCCCGGCCACGGCAGCTCCGCGTGCAGGCGGAACTCGCCGGGCCCGGCGACGTGGTCGAGCCGCCCACCGGCCAGCCGGACCCGCTCGGTGAGCCCGAGGAGCCCGCGCCCGGCACCAGGGATCGCCGGCACGGCAACGGGTTCGCGGGGGAGCGCGTTCCGTACCTCGATCACCAGCCGGGCCCCGGGCGTGCCGTCCAGCGCGATGGACACCGGCTGGCCGGGCGCGTGCTTGCGGGCATTGGTCAGCGCCTCCTGCAGGACCCGGTAGGCGGTGCGGCCGGTGCGGCCGGGCAGCGTGCCCGCGTCGGCGACCTCGTCACGCACCTCCACCGGGGTGCCGACCGCGCGGGTCTCCGCCACCAGCCCGGGCAGGTCGGCCAATGCGGGCAGCGGCCGGTCCGGCTCGTCCTCGGCCGGGTCGTCGTTGAGCAGCGTGATCACGTCGCGCAACTCGTCGAGCGCCTGGTGCGCGCTCGACCGGATCACGCCCGCCGCCTCCGACATGCGCTCCGGCGGCGCGTCCGGCCGGTACTCGAGCGCGCCGGCATACGTCGCCAGCAGCGAGAGCCGGTGCGCCAGCACGTCGTGCATCTCCCGGGCGATCGCCGCCCGCTCGGCGGCGCGGGCCTCGGTGACCCGCCTGCCCTGCTCGGCCTCCGCCCGCTCGGCGCGCTCCCGCAGCGAGGCGATCAGCGCGCTGCGGGCGGCGCCGAGCATGCCCCAGCCGACGAGCGCCGCGTGCGCGACGACCACGAGGAGCGCCCACCACCCGAACGGCAGCCCCGCCGTCGGAATCCACAGGAACCGCAGCAGGTGTCCGGCGATCCCGGCCGCCGCGACGCCCACCGCGACCGGCGCGGGCCGGGTCCGGGCGACCTGCAGGGTGCCGATGGTCGACGCCGGCGTGGCGGTCGGCGCCAAGGCGGCGAGCACCGCGAGCCCGAGCGCCGGCGCGACCGGACGCCGGAACAGGAAGGGCACCAACGCGACAGCCGCGACGCCGACCGCGATCTCGAGCGCGAACAACGCGCCGCGGCTGCCCGAGCTGTACTCCCCGAACGCCGACGCGACCACGCACGCCGCCACGGCCACGGTGGTGACGCGGATCCACGCCGCCGACCGCGGTTGCTCGCACGTGATCGCCGGGTCCACGTCCCGAGCGTACGGCCGCCCGCACGGGCGCGGACAGCGACCAAAGTCGACATGGCCCACGACCGCGGTCGACTCCGGTACGACCGCGCGACCGATGTGCCGGACACCCGCCCGGCGCGACGCTTCCGGCATGAACGAGACGACGGCACTCCTCGGCTCGCTGCGCGGCACCGTGCTCGAGATCGGGCCGGGTGCGGGCACGAGCCTGCGGCACTACGCACCACAGGTGCGGTGGATCGGCGTCGAGCCGAACGCCCGGCGCCGGGACCTGGTCCGGTCGGAAGCGGACCGGCTCGGCCGCCACGCCGAGGTGCGGTCCGGCCGCGCCGAACGGCTCGACCAGGACGACGGCAGCGTGGACGCGGTCGTGGCCACGTTCGTGCTGTGCTCGGTGTCCGACCAGGCCGCCGCGCTCGGCGAGCTGTTCCGGGTGCTGCGCCCGGGCGGCCGATACGTGTTCGCCGAGCACGTCGCCGCGCCGCGCGGCACCTGGCTGCGCCGCGCCCAGCACGTCGCCACGGCCCTGGGCGCGTTGACCGGCGACCGCTGCCGGGCCGACCGCGACACCCTGCCCGCCATCGAGCGCGCCGGCTTCGACGTCGTGGAGCTGCGCCTCAACACGCGCGCCGGCCCGTTCGGCGTCGCCATCCCGCACATCGCCGGCGCCGCAGTGCGCCCGGCCCACACCGGAGAGGACACGAGATGACCAGCACGACCACCGACACCGTGGCGATTCCCGCCACCGGGGAGTACCGCGTCGACCCCGACCGGTCGACGATCTCCTTCGCCACCCGCCACCTCTTCGGCCTCGCGCCGGTCCGTGGCACCTTCCGCCTGCGCGACGGGCACATCCGGGTCGCCGGCGACCCCGCCGGGTCCGCGGCTCGCGCGGTCGTCGCGGCCGACAGCTTCCACACCGGCTCGAACGCGCGCGACACCGAGGTCCGCTCCGCGCACTACCTGGACGTGGACCGCCACCCCGACATCGTGTTCGCGTCGACCGACCTGGAACGGACGGAGGGCGGCTGGGTCCTGCACGGCACGCTGACCGTCCGCGGCCGCACCAACCCGGTGCCCGTCCGGATCCTCTCGCTCGCCACGGCGGGCCAGGGCGTGCGGCTGCGTGCCCGGGCCCGGGTCGACCGGTACGCGTTCGGCATCACCGCCGGTCGTGGCCTCGCCGGCCGCCGGCTGACGCTCACGCTGGACGTGGTGGCCGGCTGAGCCGGTGACGTTCACGTCCCATTTGCCCGCCTGGGGCTGGCGTTCTCGGCAGCGACCTGATGTGCTCAGTACACATAGGTCCAGCGAAGTCGGGGTGACGGCATTGACGACTGCCGCGAAGTCCACCAGGTCCACGAGCGCCGGCGGGGTCCGGCCCTTACACGGGGAGCCACGCGGGCTGGCTCCCCAGATCGGGACCTACCTGTTCATCGTCGGGCCGTTCGTGGCCCTGCTCGCCGCCGTCCCGCTGACGTGGGGCTGGGGGCTCGGCTGGCTCGACGTCGGGCTGGCCACGGCGTTCTACGTGGCCACGTGCCTCGGCGTGACCGTCGGCTTCCACCGGCACTTCACCCACCGTTCGTTCAAGGCCCGGCGGCCGGTGCGGGTGGTGCTCGCGATCGTCGGCAGCATGGCGCTGCAGGGCCCGATCACACACTGGGTCGCCGACCACCGCCGCCACCACGCGTTCTCCGACCGCGACGGCGATCCGCACTCGCCGTGGCGGTACGGCACCTCGCCGATCGCGCTGGTTCGCGGGTTCTGGCACGCCCACATGGGCTGGCTGTTCGACCGCAACCTCACCAACGCCGAGCGCTTCGCCCCCGACCTCCTGGCGGACAAGGACATCGCGCGGGTACACCGCCAGTTCGGTTTGTGGACGGCGGTCACGCTGCTCGCCCCGGCCGCACTCGGCGGGCTCTTCACGTGGTCGTGGCAGGGCGCGCTCACCGCGTTCTTCTGGGCGGGTCTCGTGCGCGTGTCGTTCCTGCATCACGTCACGTGGTCGGTGAACTCGATCTGCCACCTGATCGGCAACCGCCCGTTCGCCGCGCGGGACCGGTCGGCCAACTTCTGGCCGCTCGCGATCCTGTCGATGGGGGAGTCGTGGCACAACCTGCACCACGCCGACCCGACGTGCGCGCGGCACGGCGTCCGGCGCGGGCAGATCGACATCTCCGCGCGGCTGATCTGGCTCCTCGAGAAGCTGGGCTGGGTGCACGACGTGCGGTGGCCGACGGCGAAACGGCTGGTCAGCCTGGAGGCACAGCCCCGGCGAGCGGCCGGTTGACGATCCGGTTACGTTGGGGTCGTCCTGGTCGACGACCGACGGAGATGACGGCATGCCGCGGCTTGGGTTGCCCGGGCTGCGGGCCCGGCGCCGAGCGGCCCGCACCGAGAACGAGACCTTCCTGCTCGTCCTGAAGGTCGCGGGGTTGGTGGTCGTCGCCGGCCTGATCGCGGGATTCCTGCTGGTCGGCATCGGCGGCGGGGACGACGACGAGGCCGTGACCAACCCGCCGATCCCGACCATCACCGACGCGGGCGGCGGCTCGGAGTCCACCGAGGTCAACCCACCGCACGAGCCGGACGTGACCATCGCGGCCCCCGTCGTCGGCGCGCAGACCGCCGTCATCAAGCCGAAGACCAGCGCGAAGCCCAAACCGCGCCCACGGCCGACCGTGGTCCGCCCCGGCGGGCCGCCGCGGTTCGTCAAGCCCGGCGGGAAGTGCGCCGACGAGGGCGCGTTCGCCCTGACCAGGCGGTTCGAGCCGCTGGTGTGCCGGAACGGGCACTGGGTCCGCTGGTTCTGACCGGCCCGGCCGTGGTAGCAGTGGTGGTATGACCCTGCTCCTCGTGGCGACCGGCGACACGATCGCCCATCGCGCGGCCGGGGTGGCCACCGGCCGCGAGCTGCTCGAGCTCGCGGGCCCGCCGCCACAGCGCGTAGTCGTCGAGGACGTCCTGGCCGAGCCGTCGTGGGACACCTCCGTATCGACCCAGTTCGCCCTGGCCCGCCGCGTGCGCAAGGCGCTGGCGGAGGACGAGTTCGACGGCGTCGTCGTCACGCACGGCGTGGACTCGCTGGAGGAGACGGCGTTCCTCGCGGACCTGCTGGCCGGCCCCGCGCGTGGCGGCATCGTGTTCACCGGCGCGTTCCACCCGCTGTCCGCCGCCGCACCCGACGGCCCGGCGAACCTCGCGGCGGCGCTCACCGCGGCGGCCGACCGGGCGTTGCGCGGCGCGGGTGCGGTGGTGTGTGTCCGGAACGAGCTGCACGCGGCACGCTGGGTCCGGCTCGCGGACGGCTTCACGTCCGCGCCGCACCCGATGCTGGGCCGGCTCGTCGACGGCCGCGTCCGGCTGACCTCCACGCCGCCCACCCGGCCGCCCGTGGTCGGCGGCGAGCCGGAGTCGGACGTGGCGCTCGTCAAGACGTACCCGGACATGCCGGCGTCGCTGCTGATGACGGTGACCGACCTCGGCGCGCGCGGCGTCGTCCTCGAGGGCACGGGCGCGGGCAACGTCCCGGTCGAGCTGTTCGGCACGATCATGGAGCTGTCCCAGATGGACATTCCGGTGATCGTGGCGTCCCGCGCGCACACCACGGACATCGGGATGGCCGAACGGATGGGCGCGATCGGCGCGAACGGGCTCACCGCGACACAGGCCAGGCTGGCGCTGATGGTCGCATTGAGCAAGGGCGGCGGCGTCGAGGCCGCCTTGCGGTACTTCGGAAGTCTCTAGGGGGCGCGGCCGGCGATGCCTACGGCGCGGCGTACGCGCTGATCCGGCCGGACGGCTACGTCGCACTGCTGGCCGACGACCCGGCGGACCTGCCGGCGTCGGTGTACGGCGTGCTGACGAGCACGGTCGCATGAAAAGGGGGCACCGACACCGGCCAGCCGTTGCCGGTGTCGGTGCCCGGATCCGGGGGTGGTGACCGCGACGGTCACCGGCGTGGGGGGAGGGCCGGCGACTGCATGCCGGGGGCCACCCCGCGGATCCACCACTGCCGCGGCCTGGGCCGGGGTTGCCGCGGCGCTCGGCGGTCGGTTCCGGATAAATGTTGGCGATTTGGCCGGCCGACCTATCGGCGCCTCCCGACCCCACGGGGTGCCGCGGCTGTGGCAGTTCTGTTGTCAATGATCATGACGCTTTCCGCCAGGCGTCGATCGGCGGCAGCTCCATGATCGCCGGATCGGCCGAGTCGGCCGGGCCGGACAGCGGTGGGGTGTACTGCGCCGGATCCACGGTGCCCGGCGGGTCGTAGATCGGGGCCGGGACCGGGTCGGGGACGGGCCCGGGCAGCGGACCGGTCATCGAGGCGTGCAGCGGCGAGTACATCGGTGTGTCGGGACGCTGCGGCGGCCGCCCACCCCGCGCCGGCGGCATGCCGGGTGAGGACTGTTGTGCCGGCGGCATCCCCGGTGAGGACTGTGTCGCGGGCGGCATTCCCGGTGAGGACTGTTGTGCCCGTGGCATGCCCGGGCCGGGCCGGGCCGGGGGCATGCCGGGTGAGGACTGTTGTGCCCGTGGCATGCCGGGGTTGGGTCGCGCGGGTGGCATGCCCGGTGAGGACTGTTGTGCCCGTGGCATGCCGGGGTTGGGTCGCGCCGGTGGCATGCCCGGTGAGGACTGCCGTGCCCGTGGCGCGCCGGGGTTGGGTCGCGCCGGTGGCATCCCTGGTGACGAGTGTGTCGCGGGCGGCATGCCAGGGTTCGAGCGCATGGCGGGTGACATGCCCGGCGAGGACTGCTGTGCCGGTGGCATCGAGGGAATCGACGGATGCGCGGGTGGCATCGACGGGATCGACGGATGCGCGGGTGGCATGCCCGGGTTCGAGCGCATTGCCGGCGGCATGCCCGGCGAGGACTGCATTGCCGGCGGCATGCCCGGCGAGGACTGTTGTGCGGGCGGCATGCCGGGAGAGGACTGCGTCGCCGGCGGCATCGAGGGAATCGACGGGTGTGCTGGGGGCATGCCCGGGTTCGACCGCAGGACGGGGTTCATCGCCGGAATCGACGGCTGACCCACCATGGCCGGACGCGGTATCGGCGGGCGGACCGGTAGCTGGCGCGCCACGTCGGCCGCCATGGCCGGCTGCGGCATCGGCTGGATCTTCTCGGCGGTCGGCGGCACCGGCCGGGCCTGGCGCGTACGCGCGACCGGCTCGACCCGCGGCGCGGCCTCCTCCTCGGTCCGCTCGGCCATCCGGCGCCGCATGTCCTGAGTGGTCTCGTGGTTCAGCACGTGGGTGTAGTGCAGCATGCCGCGCGGGCTGTCCCACGCGAGGATGCCGACGAGCGAACCGCTCGCGACGTAGCCGGTGATCTTCGCGCTGATCGGCACGGCCTCGGTCAGCGACACCGTGTCCTGGGCGAGCGCGGGGATCCCGGCACCCTGGATGCGCACGCCGTGCTGCTCGGACCAGAACTTCGGCAGCGGCGTGTACGGCTCGGCCATCTCGCGGCCGGCCAGCAGCGCGTCCGCGGCCGCGCGGCCCATCTCCACGGCGTTGAGCCAGTGCTCGACCCGGCGTGGCACCGTGTCGAAGCGCAGGTTCGGCCAGCGCGCGACGTCCCCGGCGACCACGACGTCGTCCACGCCGTGCGCGTGCGTTGTCGGTCCACAGAGGACGCCGTCGTCGATGAGCAGGCCGGAGCCGCGCAGCCAGTCGGTGGCGGGCACGCCGCCGACGCACAGCACGACGCAGTCGGCGACGACGACCTCGCCCGTGGACAGGTGCATCGTGACGCCCTGGGCGGAGTCGGTGTACCAGTGCTGGACCGTCGCGTCGGTCACCAGCCGCACGCCGTTGGCCTCCTGCAGCGCGGTTACCGTCTCGCTCACGTCGAAGCCCGGGATGTGGTCGAGCATCGTGGGCTCGCGGATGATGATCGTGGTGTCCCGGCCCAGCTCGCGGGCGGCCGACGCGACCTCGCCGGCGAGGAACCCGCCGCCGATCAGCGCGACGCGGCCCTTGCCGTGCGCGAGAAGCTTCTGCACGGCCACGGCGTCGGCGACGGTGCGCAGCACGTGCACGCGCGGGTCGTGGCGTGGCGCGCCGGGCAGGTGCGCGGGCTGCAGGCCGGTGGCGATGATCAACCCGTCGTAGTCGATCTCCTCGCCGCCGGGCAGGTAGACGATGTGCTCCTCGGTGTCGAGCCGGGCCGCCCGGGTCTTGGGGCGCCACATCGCGTCCAGGTCGGAGTGTGTCGGCAGCAGGACGTCCCGAGGACGGATCGTGCCGGTGAGGACCTGCTTGCTGAGCATCGGGCGGTGATACGGGCGGTACGGCTCTTCACCGATGATCACCAGCTCACCGGCGAAGTCGAGCTCGCGCACGCGTTCGGCGGCCCGGAGGCCCGCGCCTCCGGTACCGACGACGACGATGCGCTCGTCCGTACTCATCAGATGGGTTCCTCCACGCTCACGACTGTTTCCCCTCCGCCAGCACGATGGCCAGCGTCGGGCAGGAGCGGACCGCGGCCCGCGCCTCCTCGAGCTGCTCGGGTTCGACGTTGCGCCGGTAGCGCAGCCCGCCGTTCTCGGAGAGCTGGAACAACGACGGCGCCTCCGCCACGCAGAAGCCGTAACGACGGCAGTGGTCGTTGTTCACGCTGAGCTGGTTGCCAGCCTTCTGACGCTTGCTCGCTCTCATGGCGCCTCATCGAAAAGGCCGGAGGTGGTCAGCGCCCGCGACGGCATGAACCGCAGGATCGCCACGGTCAGCGCCGGCACCAGGAACGTGATTCCCAGCAGCCACATGCCCGACAGCGTGCCGTTGTTGTAGGCGCCGACGAAGGAGTGCACCACGCCGAGCCCGAACGCCACGTAGCTCAGCCGGTGGATGCCGAGCCACTGACGGTAGCCCAGCCAGCGCCGCGCGCCCACGACGATCGACGCGGCGAGCATCCCCTCGAACGCGAGGATGCCCATCGTGTGCCGCAGCTGCACGCCGCCGTTGAACGGCACGAAGACGTTGACGAGCGAGTAGAGCTCGGTGCGGAGGAAGAGGAAGGAGATGATGTGGCTGAACGCGAACGCCAGCGTCAGCGCCGAGAGCAACATGTGCCCGCTGCGCAACGCCTGGCGCCCCGTGAGGCGGTTGGCCCATCCAGCGGAGACCAACACGCCCCACGTGAGCGACAGGCACATCATCGCGTATGCCAGCCGGCCCGACACCGCACCGAGCTCGAGGACCCCGGCGTCGACGTCGACATCGCCGGCTTGGCCGGCTACCAGCTGTAGCAGCACGCTTCTATCCTCCCTCGTACCTCGTCGTCCGGCTCATTTCCCTAGCAGCGCCGCCCGGTGTTGATGCACCGCACGACCTGGTTCATCAACGCCTCCGGCATCACGTTCACGAAGTCACCGTGATCGGTGAGCGGGCTGTGCTTCTCGTCCGGGAACGAGTCCAGGACGAACAGCGAACCGCGTGGGACGTTGTAGGTCAACCGCATCTGCAGTGCCGGCACGGCCTTCGTGCCCGCGGCGCAACGTCCCTGGGCGTCCGGGAACTTGATGTGGTCGCGGTGGTTGGCGCTGTCGATGTTCTGGCCGTCCCAGCAACTCGGGAAGTCCAGGATCCGCATCACGCTGCTGCCGCGCGGGCAGAGCGGGTACTTCGTGGTGATCCGGTTGGTGAACCCGGTGCACGTCCACTTCGCGTTCGCGTTGGCCGGTCCCTTGGTGACGGCCTTGGCGTCACCGGTGATGTCGCGGAGGAACCGCGGCATCGCGACGACGCGGCCGGTGGCGTTGCCGCGGAACACCAGCTGCGCCCGGGCGGGGAACAGCTCGGTGCCGACGTTGTGCGGGTTCTCCTCGTCGACGACGTCCTGCTCGCCGGCCGCCGCGCGGACGCGGATGATCGGCCAGTAGTACGTGGACAGGTCGCCACGGCGGCACGTCGTGTCCGCCTGGACCAGGTTCTCGTTGGTGGAGTTGGCGTCCGCGCTCGTGTTGCCCACGTAGTCGTGGGTGTGCTGAGCACCATTGCGCACGCCCGGGGCGACGATGAAGTTGTCCGGGTTGTTGTGCTTGTTCTCGTTCTGGCCGCACAGCGCGGTGAACGTGCCGCGCGAGGCGTTGCGTCCCTGGCGGGGGGCCAGGTTGGAGGCACGCACGTTGCGGATGTTCACGTAGTCGGTCGCGAAAGGACCGATGTTGGCGGCGCAGTCCTCGTTGCCGAACTCCTGCTGCGCGGAGGCGTCGGGCACCTCGGGCGCCTGCACGGCGGGCGGGGAACCGGCCTCGTCGGGGCTTTCGCTCGGCTGGGCGGCCGCTGGGGCGGTCAGCCCTTGGTTGGCTGAGTTCTCGGGGTTCGCCGGGGTGGGGTTCTGGGTGTCCGTGGCGCCCGGGTCCGCGGGCGGCTGCTCGGCCGGCGGTTGCTCGGCGGGCGGTTGCTCGGCGGGCGGCTGTTCGGCGGGGGGTTGGGCGGGGGCTTCGCTGGATTCCGCTGGGGCGGACTCGGTCGGGGGAGCGGGCTCCTCGGGGGCGGAGCTCGCGGGGGGCGGGGCGGGGACCTCGCTTGACGCAGGCGGTGCCTCGGGGAGGCACTGCGTGGGTGCGGCCGCGTTGTCGCGCGCGGAGGCGATGCCCATGATGCCAACGGTGACCGTGGTACCGATGATCGCCACCGCGGCCACTCCGGCGACCGCGAGACGCCGCTTGGTGCGGCGCGGTAACTCATGTCTCGGCATTTCTTCCTCGGTTTTCTTTTGTCGATCCCTGTTTTCGCTCGGTCGGGGTGAGCGAAGTCTGTGGTGACGGCCACGCCGCGGGCGGAATCAGGTCCGCGGTGGTGGCACCGATGCCGGCGGCGAGAAGCTCGCCGCCGGCATCGGTTCGGGCAACGAGGTCAGCGGCCCTGAGGCTGCTGCTGACCCTGCTCTTCGCCCTGTTGCTGGTCCTGGCCACCGTTCTGGTCCTGACCACCGTTCTGGTCCTGACCGCCCTGGTCGCCGCCCTGGTCGCCGCCGGCACCGTTGATGGCGTCGACAACCTGCTGCATCTGCTCGTCGTTCATCACGTTGATGAAGTCACCGTGGTCGGTGATCGGCTTGTGCAGCTCCTTCGGGAACGTGTCCAGCGCGAACAGCTGGCCCGGCGGGATGTCGAACGACAACGTGAACGTCATCTGCGGCACCGCCACGGGGTTGCTCTCGGGGCAAGCACCGGTCTGCTCGTCCGGGAACTTGATGTGGCTGCCGTCGGCGCTGTCGATGTTCTGACCGTCCCAGCAGCTCGGGAACTCAAGGACGCGAATCGTCTGGCTGCCCTCGGGGCACAGCGGGTACTTGTCCTTGGAGAACCGGTCCTCGAAGCCCGAGCAGGTCCAGTGCGCACGGTCCTTGCCGGAGCCAGCACGCTCGAAGAACGCCTTCGAGTCGCCAGTGGAGACCTGGAGGAACTCCGGCATCGCCGAGACCGGGCTCTGCGCGTTGCCACTGAAGGTGAGCTTGGCCGAGGACGGGTGCAGGATCGTGCCGATGTTGTGCGGGTTCTCCGGGTCGGCCTGGTCCTGGGTCGGGTCCGCCTGGCGGAGGCGGATGACCGGCCAGTAGTAGGTCGACTTGTCACCGTTCTTGCACGTCGTGCCGGCGGCCGCCAGGCTCTCGTTGCTCGAGTCGGCGGTCGTGCTGTCGTTGCCCACGTAGTCGTGCGTGTGCTCGGCACCGTTGCGCACACCCGGAGCGGCGTTCAGGTTGTCCGGGTTGTTGTGGTTCTCCTGGTTGGTGCCGCAGTCGACGGTGAACGTACCGGTCGAGGCGTTCTCGCCGGGCTGGGGCTCATTCTCGCCAGCCGGCTGGATGTTGTTGATGTCGACGAAGTCCTCGGCGAACGGCCCGACGCAGTTCGGGTCGACCTGACCATCGTCGCCACCCTGGTTGTCGCCCTGGTTGTCACCTTGGTCGTCGCCTTGGTTGTCACCTTGGTCGTCGCCCTGGTTGTCACCCTGGTCGCCACCCTGGTTGTCGCCCTGGTTGTCACCCTGGTTGTCACCGGGGTTCTCGGCCGGGGGCTGCTCTTCGCCCTGGCCTGCGCCCGGGTCCTCAGCCGGAGGCTGCTCCTCGCCCTGGCCCGCGCCCGGGTCCTCGGCGTTGGGGTCCTCGGCGTTGGGGTCCTCGGCG
>NZ_DATBKY010000312.1:0-29410 GCF_036555685.1 Actinophytocola sp.
CGACGGCGTCGTGATCGACTCGCGGACGCTCGCGACGATCCACAGCATCAGCGGCGACCGCGCGGTCGTGGACGCGGGCGTGCAGTGGCTCGACCTGATCCAGGCGACGCTGGCGCAGGGCCTGACCCCGCCGGTCGCGACGGACTACCTGGGCCTGTCGGTCGGCGGCACGCTGTCGGTCGGCGGCATCGGCGGCGCGACGTCACACTTCGGCCTGCAGGTCGACAACGTGCTCGAGCTCGAGGTCGTGACCGGCGACGGCCGGCTCCTACGGTGCTCGGCGACCGAGCGCTGCGAGCTCTTCCGCGTGGTGCTCGGCGGGCTCGGCCAGTACGCGATCATCGTGCGTGCCACGGTGAAGCTGGTCCACGCCGAGACGACCGCACGCGTGTACAACCTCTTCTACTCCGACCTCGAGTCGATGACCGCCGCGCAGCGCACGGCACTGGCCGACGGCCGGTTCAGCTACCTGGAGGGCCAGCTGATCCCGGCGCAGGACGGCAGCTACCAGTTCATGCTCGAGGGCGTCGTGTACTACACGCCACCATCCACTCCGGACGACGCGGCGATCATGGCGGGGCTGAACCCCGCGTCGAGCCAGATCTCCGAGCTGCCGTACTTCGCGTGGCTCAACCGGATCTACGACCTCGTCCAGCAGCTGAAGGCGCTGGACCTGCCGGGCCCGTGGATCAACGTGTTCCTGCCCGACGGGGCGACGAACGCGTACGTCTCGCACGTACTCGACGTCACGCCACCCGCGGACGCCGGCGGCGTCGTGCTGCTGTACCCGGTGAAGAACGACCTGATCGACCGCCCGCTCGTCCGGCTGCCGGACAGTCCCGTGGTGTTCCTGCTGGCGCTGCTGCGTGCGGTGAGCCCGCCGAGCGACGCGGAGGTGCAGCGCCTGCTCGGCGTGAACCGCACGCTGTACGACGAGGCCCGCGCGGTCGGCGGCACGCACTACCCGGTGGGCGCGATCCCGCTGACCCCGGCCGACTGGCGCGCCCACTACGGCCCCCGGTACGCCGAGGTGCTCCTGGCGAAGACCCGCTTCGACCCGAAGCACGTCCTGACGCCGGGCCAGGGCATCTTCAAGCCGCCGAGCTGACAACACCCATACCGGACACTCGTGGCGGCCCATCGGTAGCATGGGCCGCGCATGGGCCGTTAGCTCAATTGGTAGAGCTGCGGACTTTTAATCCGTAGGTTCTGGGTTCGAGCCCCAGGCGGCCCACTAGCTTGACCTCACGACGCCGGCGGGTCGTTGTTCGCCAGGCCGCGGGGGGCGGGGTCCCGAATCGTTCGACTCGCGGACTTCGCCGAGGTCGACGAGGTAGCCGGCGAAGTGCAGCCCGTCGATTTCGTCGCGGCCATCAGCGCTGGGGACCGGCAGGATCCTGGCCGACCCGGCCCGCGGATGGACGACCTCCCGGGTCCCCATGGTGACGGGCGGGGAGAGTTCGTAGTGCACGGCGCGGATCGCTTGCACGACTCCCTCGATCGCGGTGTGCGCCCGGCTGTGGGTGCTCCTCCGAGTGGGTAACCGCGGCCGCCTCGGCGGCGCCGAGGACACTCGTCAGCCACTGGGTGTCAGGCTCCTGAACGGTCCACGAGACTCGGGACCCCTCCACGAAGGGCTTCCCGCAGCACTGCATCTGCCACGCGTTCATCCAGACGACCGCGTTCATGCGAGCAGTGTCGCGTTTCTCCGACCGCCCACCAACACCGGTACCTACAACAGCACCTGGGAGGTGCCGGGCATGACCGCCGACACCTGTGTCCTGTGTGGACGACGCGGCGTGAGTCAGGGCTTCAGGTCCGCCGCCCAGAGCTTGTCCTCGGTGGCCACGTACAGTGTCCGGCCCACCCGGGCCACCGCCGTCACCCTGCCCGTCGGGCCCGACACCGGCCGGAGCGACCTGCCGGCCAGGACCAGCTCCGAGCCCTTCGGCAGGACCTCCGTCGGCCGGCCTTCAACCGGCACGGGCGGCGTCAGCTCCTGGTTCTGGGTCACGGCCACGGACGGGACGTCCCGGACCCGGGACCACTCGCCACCCCGTAGCTGCCACATCGCCAGCTTGCCGTCCACCCAGCCCGAGGCCAGGCAGGCCGAGTCCGCGCAGCGGACGGCCAGCGCCGCACCCGCGCGGCCCGCGTCCGGCAGGCGCGACATCGTCCAGCCCGTGAGGCCCGTGGCCGAGCGCCAGACCACCGGGCGCTGGCGACCACCGGACAGCTCCCAGCCCGCGATCACCGCGCCCTCGTCCACGGAGGCCGCCGACAGCGGGAACTTCAGCGAGTCGCGGGTGTTCTCCAGCGCCGTCCCCGCCACCGGCTGGCGGACCCAGTACTTTCCCTCCGGGCGCCACACCATGATGTCCAGGCCGACCGTCGGGTTCTGCCACGTGCCGATCAGCGCCGGGCCGTCGGGCGTCAGCACCGCGTCGACCAGGTCGCCGCCGCCGTAGCCGCCGAACGTGCTGAACGGCTGCGGCTGCTCGGCCAGACCGGCGTCCGTCCCCGACCACGCGCTCCACCGGACGTTGCCGTGCGCGCCGCCCGTCTTGCCGCCGATCGCGACGATCCGGGACTCGTCCGCGGCGACCGAGTACCAGTACGCCTGCTCCCCGTACATCCCGGCCGGGCGGACCGCTATCCGGGCCGTCTCCCCGGACGCGTCGCGGCGGAGCAGGCCCGGGGCGCCGTCCTTGCGGACGCCGATCAGCAGCGTGTCACCCACGGGGGTTAGGACGATCGGTTTGGCTCCGGCGGGCAGCCCGACCTCGGTGAACCGCACGGCCGGGGGGCCGCTCGCCTCGCCGGGGCCGCAACCGGCGACCACGAGCGACACCGCGAGTACGAGCAACGCCGGTCCGTAGCGCATACCCCGAGTATTCCGTCGGATGGTCACGAACGGAGCCTTGACCATGCCCGGGCCACCAGCCAAGCTCCCTGGACTATGACCCCACCCGCCGTGCCGACCTTCCCGGACGGGTTCCTCTGGGGCGTCTCCTCCTCGGCATACCAGATCGAGGGCGCGGTGGACGTCGACGGCCGCGGGAAGTCCACATGGGACACATTCTGCGCGCGGCCGAACGCCGTGCTGGGCGGGGACACCGGTGAGGTCGCCACCGACCACTACCACCGCTACCGCGAGGACGTCGCGCTCATGCGCGAGCTCGGGGTCGGCGCGTACCGCTTCTCCATCTCCTGGCCGCGCGTCATCCCGGGCGGCTGGGGCGCGGTCAACCAGGCGGGGCTGGACTTCTACGACCGTCTCGTCGACGAGCTCTGCGCGGCCGGCATCGCGCCGGCGGTCACGTTGTTCCACTGGGACACCCCCCAGGCCGTCGAGGATGCGGGCGGCTGGCTGTCCCGCGACACCGCCTACCGCTTCGCCGACTACGCCACGGTCGTCGGCGCCAAGCTCGCCGACCGGGTGCGGATGTGGATGCCGCTCAACGAGCCGATGGTGCTGACGCTGTTCGGCTACGCGGTCGGCGCGCACGCGCCCGGCTGGCAGCTGATGTTCGAGGCGCTGCCCGTCGCGCACCACCAGCTGCTCGGCCACGGGCTCGCCACCCACGCGCTGCGCGCGGCCGGCGCGAAGCAGATCGGCATCGCCAACCACCACGTGCCGGTGTGGCCCGCGTCGGAGGCGCAGGCGGACCGGGACGCCGCTCAGGGCTACGACACGCTCGTCAACGACCTGTTCGCCCGGCCGGTCCTGCGCGGGGAGTACCCGGCGGGCTTCGCGGACGCCATGCCCGGGCCCGTCGCCGAGGACCTGAAGGTCATGGCCACGCCGCTGGACTGGTACGGCGTGAACTACTACCAGCCGAGCCGGGTCGGCGCGCCGCAGCCGGCCACGGCCGCCGCGGTGATCGACGGCGCCACGCTGCCGGACGGGCTGCCGTTCGAGTTCCCGGCGATCGACGGCTACCCGCTCACCGATTTCGGCTGGCCGGTCGTGCCGGACGGGCTGCGCGAGGTGCTCACCACGCTGGCGGATCGCTACGGCGACGCGCTGCCCCCGGTCTACGTCACCGAGAGCGGCTGCGCGTACGACGACGGACCCGCCGACGGACCCGCTGACGGCCGGATCGCGGACACGCGGCGCATCGACTACCTCGACGGCCACGTGCGCGCCGCGCACCAGGCCATCGCGGACGGTGTGGACCTCCGCGGCTACTTCGTATGGTCCATTGTGGACAACTTCGAGTGGGCGGTCGGCTACTCGCAGCGGTTCGGGTTGGTGTACGTGGACTACGAGACGCTGGCGCGCACGCCGAAGGACTCCTACCACTGGTACCGCGAGCTCATCCGGGCGCAGCGATGACCACGCTCGCCGAGCCCGTCGAGCGGGTGCCGGCCCGCTGGACCGCGCTGCTCTCGCTGGCCGGGCTGGGCCTGTTCACGGCGTTCTACGGGCCTATCCAGGTGCTGCTCGGCAAGCAGGCGCAGGCGCTCGAACCGGACGACAAGGAGCTCGCGCTCGGGCTCGTCGTGGGGTTCGGCGCGCTCGTGTCGATGGTCGCGAACCCGTTGTTCGGGGCTTGGTCGGACCGCACGACGTGGCGGATCGGGCGGCGGCTGCCGTGGACGGCGATCGGCGCGGCGGGCGGCGCGGTGAGCCTCGTCGTGCTGGCACTCGCGCCGAACATCGTCGTGATGGCGCTGGGCTGGTGCCTGGCGCAGCTGACGCTGAACGCGATGATGGCCGCGCTCGTGGCGGCCGTCCCCGACCAGGTCCCGCACGCGCAGCGCGGGATGGTCGGCGGCTGGTTCGGGATGGGGCAGACGCTCGGCATCGTGGTCGGGTCGGGGCTCGCGGCCGCGGCCGGCGGGCTGGTCGCCGGCTACCTCGTCTGCGCCGCGTTCCTGCTCGTGGCGACCGTGCCGTATCTCGCGCTGCGCCGCGACACGGTGATCGACTCGCCGCCGCCGTTCGACTGGCGCGCGTTCTGGATCAGCCCACGCCGCCACCCCGACTTCGGCTGGGCGTGGCTCACCCGGTTCCTGATGAACCTCGGCAACGCCATCGCGATCGTGTACCTGCTGTACTTCCTGCAGGACGCGGTCGGCTACGCCGACCCGGACAGCGGCGTGTTCGTGCTGACCGCGATCTACGCGGCGACCCTGCTGTCCACTGTGGTCATCGGCGGCGTGTGGTCGGACCGGGCGCGCCGGCGGCGGGTGTTCGTGATGTGGGCGGGGATCGTCATGTCGGTGGCGGCCTTGGTGCTCGCGCTGTTCCCGACCTGGCCGGGCGCGCTGGTCGCCGCGGCCGTGCTGGGGCTCGGCTTCGGCGTGTACACGTCGGTGGACTTCGCGCTGATGACGGAGGTCCTGCCGAACGCGACCGACCGCGGCAAGGACCTGGGCGTGATCAACGTGGCGAACGCGCTGCCACAGGTGCTCGCGCCGGTGCTCGCCGCACCGGTCGTCACCTACCTGGGTGGGTATCCGGTGCTGTACGGGCTCGCCGCGGTGGTCGGCATCGCGGGGGCGGTGCTGGTGTACCGGATCCGGTCGGTCGCCTGACCCGCGAGCCCGGCCTCACCATGTGGGACGCGTTTACGAGGGCTCTACCGTCCGTTCACCCGCTGTTAGAGTTCCACGGATCATGGACAAAGCCACTGGGGATGCATTCGTCGACCACCACGGGGTCGTGGTCGACGCACGCGAGCCCGCCGTCGTCGACGTGCTGTTCGACGGCCGGTGGGTCTGGTCGTTCCACTCGGAGCGGGACACCAAGGACGTTCCGGACGACGCCCCCCGGCGTCGCGCGCCGTGGCCGGTGAGCCTCCGGCAGTTCCTGCGCGGCACCAGCCGCCTGACGGTTCGCGCGCGGTTCGCGGACGAGACGCTGTTCGACGGCGAGTTCGCGTTCGACGACAGCGAGGGCCGGGTTGCGATCATCGACCACCGGGGGAAGCCGCTCATCATCGACAAGGCCGGTGACCTGCAGTGCGGGTTCGCCGAACGCGGCCAGGCAACGGTGGACGCGTTGCTCGACGCCGTCGAGGACGTGCTGGCGCGGCTGGCCGGTGCCGGGATGGACGCGTTCCTCGCGTTCGGCGCGCTGCTCGGGGCGGTCCGCGACGGGCGCTTCATCCCGCACGACTCCGACGCCGACGTCGCCTACCTGAGCCGGCACACGAGCCCGGTCGACGTCGCGCGCGAGTCGTTCGCCCTCGAGCGGGTCATGATCGAGGCCGGGTACTGGACGTGGCGGTTCTCCGCGGCCGACTTCAAGGTCATCGTGCCCGACCCGGAAGGCGGGCGGGCCATCGACGTCTTCGCCGGGTTCGTCGTCGAGGACGTCTTCTACCTGATGCCCGAGGTGCACGCGGTCGGCTTCGACCGGGAGATCATCCTGCCGCTCGCGGAGGTCGAGCTGCACGGCCGGCGGATCACCGCGCCGGCGAACCCCGAGGCGCTGCTGGAGATCACCTACGGCCCGCACTGGCGCATCCCGGACCCGTCGTTCAAGTTCACCACGCCGCGCTGGGTGCGGCGCAGGCTGGACGGCTGGTTGCGCGGCAACAACGGCAACCGCGGGCACTGGTGGCCGTTCTACTTCGGACGGTCGCGCGACAGCGTGCCGACCGAGCCGTCGCCGTTCGCGCGCTGGGTGCACGACCGCGAGCCGGCCGAGGCGGCCATTGTGGACATCGGCGCGGGCACCGGCCGCGACTCGCTGTGGTTCGCCCGCCAGGGCCACGACGTGCTGGGCCTGGACTACATCCCCGCGGCGACCGAACGGGCCGGCAAGGCCGCGGCCGCGGAGGACCTGCCGGCGCGGTTCAAGACGGTGAACCTCTACGACGCCCGCCAGGTGCTCGGGATGGGCGGCGAGCTCGCGCACCGGAGCACACCGCCGGTGCTCTACGGCCGGTTCCTGATCCACGCGCTCGAGGACCTCGGCCGGCACAACCTGTGGCGGATGGCGGACCTGTGCCTGCGCCGCGGCGGGAAGTTCTACCTGGAGTTCCGCACCGGGCTCGACAAGGGTGCCGAGCACGAGTTCGGCGAGCACTTCCGGCGCTACCTCGACCCGGACGTCGTGGTGGCCGAGATCGGGGCGCGCGGCGGTCAGATCGAATATCGCGAGGCCGGGCACGGCCTCGCGGTCTACAAGAATGAGGATCCTCACGTGTGCAGGCTGGTGGCGACATGGAAGCGCTGAAGACGCGGCTGCGGGCCCCGATCCGGACGGCGGCCAGGCGGTTCGCCCGGCTGACCGGCGTGGACGAGGAGCTGCGCGACCTGCGCGGGCGGGTCGAGCGGCTCGAGCGTGAGGTCCAGGAGGGACGCCGGCTGCACCAGCGGCTGGCCGAGCTCACGGACGTGGTCGGCGAGGTGCTGGTGCCGGCGGCGGACCGCGACGACGGCAGGATCCGCGAGATCCTCGCGAAGTACAACCAGACGTCCTTCTAGCGCTACCCGCGGATGGGCTCGCCGATGCCCAGCATGTTGCCCTCGCTGTCGCGGAACCACGCCGCCCGCTCGCCCGTGCCCTTCGACGGGTAGTTCCCGGCGACCTCGGCGACGCCGTCGACCGTGCGCAGGCCGGGCACGTCGACCTCCTCGAACACGACGCCGCGCCTGCGCAGCTCGGCGACCGTCGCGTCGAGGTCGGTCACGTCGAAGGCCATCTGGGTGTGCCCGCCGGTTGCGGCGCCGCCCGATGCGAACAGCGCGAAGCGCGAGCTGCCCAGCTGGTAGAGCAGGCCGCCCGGGCGCTCCTCGGTGGGTTCGAGGCCGAGCTTGTCCGCGTAGAAGGCCCGGGCGCGGTTCAGGTCCTGGCACGGCAGCCGCGTCGCCACCTCGGCGTTCTCCCACATGCGGCCGATGATGCCCTACTCACGCCACCTCGGCGAGCTTCCCGGTTGCCACGTCGAAGACGAAGCCGCGGACGGACTCCTTCCTCGGGATGAACGGGCTCGCCGTGATCCGGGCGATGGACTGGCGCACGTCGGTCTCGAGGTCGCCGAACGCCTCCGCGGCCCAGGCGGGCTTCACACCCACGTCGTCGAGGATGGACTGCTTGAAGTCGTCGTCGGTGAAGGTCAGCATGCCGCAGTCGGTGTGGTGGACGAGGATGATCTCGTCCGTGCCGAGCAGGCGCTGGCTGATGGCGAGCGAGCGGATCGCGTCCTCGGTGATGACCCCGCCCGCGTTGCGGATGACGTGTGCCTCGCCCTCGTGCAGGCCGAGCGCGCCGTAGACGTTGATGCGCGCGTCCATGCAGGCGACGACGGCCACGTGCTTGGCGGGCGGCAGCGGGAGCGGGCCGTCGAAGCTCTCCGCGTAGGCCGCGTTGTTGGCGAGCAGTTCGTCGGTGACAGACATGGGACCAGTCGACGCCCGCATGGTTGCCGGCGCAACAGTGTCCAGATAGTGGTCAGGGGCGGTTCAGGGTCGGTCTCCGGGGGATGCCCGATGCCGCGCGGCCCGCCGGCGCGGACGCTGAACGTGGACGCCCGTGGACCGGCGTCCTCGGTAACAGGAGGAATACTCGTGGAGATCACCGGGCTCTTCTCGGCCATCATCTTCGGCTTGGTCATCGGCGGGCTGGGCCGGCTCGTCGTGCCCGGGCGCCAGCACCTGTCCCTGCTCGTGACGCTGCTCGTCGGGATCGTGGCGGCCGTGGCCGGCACCGGCGTGGCGGGCCTGATCGGCGTCGCGGACACGCCGGGCGTCGACTGGACCGAGCTCGCCCTGCAGATCATCTTCGCCGGTGGCGGCGTCTCGCTGCTCGCCGGTGCACGCAGCCGCCAGCACCAGTAGCGGTCCCCTCGGGCGGGCGGTGGCCGTGGCTGTTTCCGCCTGGCCGATAGCCTCGCTGGATGGCCGAGACCTTTACCGCCATAGCGGCGCTCGCGTGGCCGGTGCTCGTGTTCGCCGCATTGATCGTGTTCTGGAAACCGTTGACGCGCTTGCTGGGCAGTGCCGACGTGACCGTCGAGATCGGCGGTCAGAAGGTGAGCATCAAGCAGCTGAACAACCAGCAGACCGAGCTCGTAGCCGACTTGCAGCAGGAGGTGGCGCGGCTGAGCGACCGGGTGGCGGCGCTCTCCCGCGGGCAGTCCGCCGGCACGCAGCAGGGCGACGCCCGGCCGGCGCTCGCAGAGCCCGCGAAGGTCCCTCAAGCGGTGCTGTGGGTGGACGACAAGCCGGAGAACAACGCCGTGCTGGTCGACCAGCTGCGCCGCGACGGCGTCCGCGTGGACTTGGCGACCAGCACGGCCGAGGGCATGGACCTGTTCGGCCGGCGGCGTTACGGGATCGTCGTCTCCGACATGGTCCGCGTCGAAGGCAGGGAGACCGTGCCGGACGCGGGCGTGCGGTTGGTCAAGCTCGTCCGCGCGGTGGACCCGACGATCCCGTTCGTGGTCTATTCCGGGCCCCGGCAGGCCTACGCCCGGCAGGCACGGGACGAGGGAGCCACCGAGGTCACCGCCTCGCCGATGCGGCTGCTGCA
This sequence comes from Actinophytocola sp., assembly GCF_036555685.1. Lineage (GTDB taxonomy): Bacteria > Actinomycetota > Actinomycetes > Mycobacteriales > Pseudonocardiaceae > Actinophytocola. The sequence goes on from NZ_DATBKY010000312.1 coordinate 9,491, forward strand.
GCAGTGCCGGTCGGCGGGCGTTCTCGAGTAGCCCGCCGACCGGGCAGCCAGCTAGACCTTGTCGAGGGCCTGGGCGACGTCGGCGATCAGGTCGTCCGGGTGTTCTATGCCGCAGCTGAAGCGGATCAGGTCGTCGGTCACACCGACCTTCTCGCGGTCCGCCGGGCTCATGCCGGCGTGCGAGGTGATCGCCGGGCGGGTCACCAGCGACTCGATGCCGCCCAGGCTCGGGGCCACCGTCGGCAGGCGCAGGGCCTCCAGGAACGCCTCGGTGGCGCCGAGGCCACCGGCGAAGCGGAAGCTCAGCATGCCGCCGAACCCCGACAGCAGCTCCGCCGCGTGCGCGTGGTCCGGGTGGCCGGGCAGGCCGGCGTAGTTGACCGCCGCCACCTTGTCGCTCGCCGCGAGGAACTCGGCCAGCGAGTGGGCGTTCGCGTTCTGCGCGCGCACCCGCAGCGCGAGCGTCTTCATGCCCCTGGCCAGCAGGAACCCCGCGTGCGGGTCGAGCGTGCCGCCGTAGATGTTGAGCTTGTGGCGCACCTTGTCGACGAGCTCCGCCGAGCCCGCGACCGTGCCGGCCACCAGGTCGGAGTGGCCGTTCAGGTATTTCGTCGCGCTGTTGAACACCAGGTCGAAGCCGGCCACCGCGGGCCTGAAGTTGACCGGGCTCGCGAAGGTGTTGTCGATGACGCTGACCAGGCCCTCGGCCCGCGCGAACGACACCACGTCGCGCAGCCGGCCCACCCGCATCAGCGGGTTCGTGATCGTCTCCACGAGGAACGCCCGCGTGTTCGGCCGGCGCGCCGCCGCCCACGAGGACGGGTCGTGGGGATCGACGAACGTGTACGTCCAGCCCAGCGCCTCGGCGTGGTCGGTGAGGAAGTTGTGCGTGCCGCCGTAGAGCGTGTCGCCCGCGATCAGGTGGTCGCCGGCGCGGAGCAGCGAGTGCAGGATCGTGGTGACCGCCGCCATCCCGGACGACGTCGCGAGCGCCGCCTCCGCGCCCTCCAGCGCGGCGAGCTTCCCGTGCAGGTAGTTCTGCGACGGGGTCGAGTTCAGCCGGATGTACTGGATGTCGTGGTAGCCCTCGCCGGGCTGGGTCGCGAACACGGTGCCCTGGTAGATCGGGTACACGAGGGAACCCTCCGGGCCCGGCCGCTGCTCCCCGGCGTGCACGGCCTGGGTCTCGATCCGCGAGTCGTCGCTGCTGTACAAGCTGACCTCCTCGAAGCGCGTGGGTCGTTCCCACATTACGGCGGCGCCGCGCTGACGAGCACCTGACAGTGGCCACGCACACCGGGTCGAGGCCCGGTCGACGTCGCTCGGGTACGACCCCGCGCCGACCTAGCCTCGGATGCCATGACGACGACAGCGCTCGGCCGCGCGGAACTGCTCGAGGCGTACCGCGTCATGCGGACCATCCGCGCATTCGAGGAACGGGTCCACGCCGAGTTCGCGACCGGCGAGCTGCCCGGTGCGGTGCACCTGTACGCCGGCCAGGAGGCGGTCGCCGCCGGGGTGTGCGGGGCGCTGCGCGAGGACGACTACATCGCGAGCACCCACCGCGGCCACGGGCACGCGATCGCGAAGGGCTGCGACCTCGCCGAGATGATGCGCGAGCTGTTCGGCAAGGCGGGCGGCTCGTGCAACGGCAAGGGCGGCTCGATGCACATCGCGGACTTCGAGCGCGGCATGCTCGGCGCGAACGGGGTCGCCGCCGGCGGCGCGCCGCTCGCCTGCGGCTCCGCGCTCTCGGCGAAGGTGCTGGGCCGGGGCGACATCTCGGTCGCGTTCGTCGGGGACGGCGCGGCCAACCAGGGCTCGTTCGCCGAGAGCCTGACGCTCGCGACCGTCTGGCAGCTGCCGGTCGTGTTCGTGGTCGAGGACAACGGCTACGCGCAGGCCACCGGAACGCGCTACCACCTGCGCGGGCTGGACGTGGCGCGCCGGGCCGAGGCCCACGGCATGCCGGCGACCATTGTGGACGGTACGGACTACTTCGCGGTCCGCGCGGCGACGGAAGAGGCGGCCGAGCGGGCGCGCTCCGGCGGCGGCCCGTCGCTCATCGAGTGCAAGGCTGGCCGGTTCTTCGGCCACATGGAGGGCTTCGACACGCAGGGCTACCGCGGTGAGGGCGAGGTCGAGAAGCTCCGCGCGGACGCCGACTGCCTGGTGAAGTTCGCCGCGAGCGCGGACCTGGACGCCGGCGAGCTCGCGGCCGTCGACGCCACGATCGACGCGGCCGTGGACGTGGCCGTCGCCGACGCGAAGGCCGCTCCGGAGCCGGAGATCGGTGCCCTGCTCACCGACGTCTATGTCACGTACTGAGAGAGGCGGACGAGCCGACATGACCCAGCCACAGCGGGTGCTGTCCTATTTGGAGGCTCTCAACGAGGCGCTCGCCCAGGAGATGGCCGCGGACCCGTCGGTCGTCGTGTTCGGCGAGGACAACATCGGCGGCACCGGCTGCGACGGCACGCTCGGGCACGCCTGGGGCCCGACCCGCGGGCTGCACACGCGGTTCCCGGACAAGGTGTTCGACGCGCCGATCACCGAGGCGGCGTTCGTCGGCGCCGCGGTCGGCGCCGCGGCGACCGGCCTGCGCCCGGTGGCCGACCTGCTGTTCGTCGACTTCGCCGGCGTCTGCTTCGACCAGATCCTCAACCAGGCGGCCAAGCTGCGCTACATGGTCGGCGGCAAGGCGAAGGTGCCGCTCGTGCTACGGGCCATGTGGGGCACCGGGATGCGCCGCGGCGCGCAGCACTCGCAGTCGCTGTACTCGCTGTTCGCGCACATCCCCGGGCTGAAGGTCGTCGCGCCGTCGAACCCGGTGGACGCCAAGGGCCTGCTCGCGGCGTCCATTCAGGACGACGACCCGGTCGTCTTCTTCGAGCACAAGATGCTCTACTTCGGCAGCCGTGGCGTGGTCCCCGAGGACCGGTACACGATCCCGCTGGGCGAGGCATCGGTCGTCCGCGAGGGCAAGGACGCCACGATCGTCGCGATCGGGCGGATGGTCCACGAGTCGCTGGCCGCCGCCGAGCAGCTCTCGCGCACGGGCATCGAGTGCGAGGTCGTCGACCCGCGCACGCTGTCGCCCTTCGACTTCGACACGGTGTACGCGAGCGTCGAGAAGACCGGCCGCCTCGTGGTCGTCGACGAGTCGAGCCCGCGCTGCTCGATCGCCACCGACATCGCCGGCACCGTCGCCGAGCACCGGTTCGGCGCGCTGGCCGCGGCCGTCCGCACGGTCACCGGGCCGCACGCGCCGGTGCCGTTCAGCCCGGTGCTGGAGGACGCCTTCGCACCCGGCGCCGCACAGATCGCCGACGCGGTCCGCTCGACCCTCACCACCACGCTGAGCAAGGCCTCCTGACCCAGAAAGGCGGACAGACGATGGTCGACCACCCGAACGTCGAGCTCATGGAGAAGGTGTACGCCGCCTTCGGCAGCGGTGACGTCGAGACCGCGGGCACCTACTGGCACGAGGACTCCGTGCACCACTACCCGGGCCGCAACCCCTTGTCCGGCGAGCACGTGGGCATCGAGGACTCCACCGCCTTCGCGAACAAGATGTGGGAGCTGACGAACGGCAACCTGCACATGGAGGTCCGCGAGATCGGCGCGAGCGACAACCACGCGTTCGCGATCCTGCACACCCGCTACGAGCGCAAGGGACGGGTGCTGGAGATGCCGTTCATCAACGTGGCGCGCATCGTCGACGGGAAGATCAAGGAGTTCTGGACCTACCCGAACGACGTGTACGCGATCGACGAGTTCTGGAACGCGTGAGCCACATGAAGATCATCGCTGTCGGCGCGAGCGTCACCGGCCTCGCCGCCGCCGCCGCCCTGGCCGACGCCGGCCACGAGGTGCAGCTGGTCGAGCGCGAGTCCACCACCCCACCATCCACTCTGGACGACGCGGCGGACGGCTGGCCGCGGCCGACCGTGCCGCAGGCCGCCCACTCGCACGCGTTCGGCTCGCGGGGCACGAACCTGCTGCGCGACCGGCTGCCCGACGTCTACGACGCGCTCGTCGAGGCGGGCGCGGGCGAGGTCAACCTCGCCGACTTCCCGCCGCCGACGCTCGGCGACTTCGAGCGCACGCCGGCCGACGACGAGCTCAACATGCTGACGGTCCGGCGCTCGGTGTTCGAGTGGGTGCTGCGCGAGCGCGCGCTGTCCCGCGCCGGCGTGTCCGTCCGGACCGGCGCCACCGTCCGCGGCCTGGTGACCAGCGCCGGCGAGACCGGCGAGCGGGTCACCGGCGTGCGTCTCGCCGACGGCACCGAGCTGACCGCCGACCTGGTGCTCGACGCGAGCGGCCGCAAGACCGCCGCCCTGCAGTGGCTCGGCGCGGCCGGGCTGCCGGTGCCCGAGCAGACCAGCGAGAGCTGCCGGATCACGTACTACACCCGTTACTACCGGCGGCTCACCCCGGCGCCGCCCGGCCCGCTGAACCGCGGTTTCGGCGCGGGCGGGCTGTGGGACAGCTACACCGCCGTGCTGTTCCTCGGCGAGGGGGACACGTTCTCCATCTCGCTCGGCGTCCTGCCGGACGACAAGGAGATGAAGGCGCTGCGCACCGAGGCCGCGTTCACCGCCGCGATCAGGGCCACACCTCTGCTCGCCGGCTGGGTCGCGCCCGGCAACTCCGAGCCGATCTCCCCGGTGTACGCGATGGGCGGGCTGGACAACAGCTCGCGGCTCGCCGATCCCGCCGGCGACCTGCCGGTGGGGTTCTACGGCCTCGGTGACGCGGTGTGCACGACGAACCCGGCGTACGGCCGGGGCGTGTCGCTCGCGCTGGCGCACGTGTACGAGCTGGTCGACCTGCTCGCCGCGCACCCGACCGTGGACCGCGCGCAGGCGGCGAAGTTCGCCGGTGCGAGCAAGGCGCTGCTGGCCCCGTGGCTCGGCGAGTCGATCGCCAACGACCGCGGCCGGGCGGGGCTGTGGGAGGCCACGGTCGCGGGGCAGCGGCCGCAGGCGCCGCCGCCGGGCGTGCTCACGTTCGGCGCCGTGGTCGCGGCATCCACGAAGGACGTCGAGATCTGGCGCCGGGTGGCGCAGGTGATGATGTCGCTGGTGTCGCCCGCCGAGCTGTACGCGAACGACGAGATCGCCGAGCGGGTCGGCCGCGCGCTGGCCGGCGGTCCGCCGCCGCAGCTGCCGGGCGCGAGCCGGACCGAGCTGGTCGCCGCCGTGCGCGACGCGGACGAAGGTGGCAGCACCGAGAGCCGGCTCGCCGCCTGATCGAGGACCGCCGGGACGGTCTCCAGCCGTCCCGGCACTCCCCACGGATGCGGATACGGGAGGAGGCGCCGTGCGGCTGGCCGTGTTCGGCGCGACCGGGGGCACCGGGCGCAGCGTCATCGAGCAGGCGCTCGAGGCCGGGAACAAGGTGACCGCGCTGGCCCGCCGGCCGGAGGCGCTGGACGGGCTCGCGGACCGCGTCACCGTGGTGGCCGGCGACGTGCTCGAACCGGCCGACGTGGCGCGGGCGGTGGACGGCGCGGAGGTCGTCGTCTCCGCGCTGGGCATCGGCATGCACCGGCACGCCACGACCGTCTACTCGCAGGGGACGGCGAACATCCTCGCCGCCATGGCGGAACAGGGCGTCCGGCGGCTGCTCGTGGTGTCCACGTCGTCGCTGGAGATCCCGGCCCCGCGGCGCCCGGCCGAGTGGGCGCTGGCGAAGCTCCTGCTGCACAACATCCTGCGCAAGCCCTATGCGGACATGGCGGTGATGGAACGGCACGTGCGTGAGAGCGACGCGGACTGGACGCTCGTGCGTGCCGCCCGGCTGACCAAGGGCCCGCGTACCGGGCGCTACCGCACCTCCCGGAACGCGAAGCTGCCGGGCTGCTGGTCGATATCCCGCGCGGACGTCGCCGATTTCCTGCTCGGCAGCGCCGCCGAGCCGGAGACATTCAGGGCGACGATCGAGATCGCATACTGAAAATGCCACATTCGAGACTCGCGTCTCGAATGTGGCATTTTCGCGGCAACCTAGTCCTGCTTGAAGGTCGGCGGCGCCGCGGGCGGCGCGCCGAGCGGGCCGGACAGCTGGATGCCGGCGATGGCCCAGCCGCCGTCGCCCTTGACGACGACCATGCCGAGGCGGAAGTCACCGCTCGTGTCGTGGCCCTGGAACGAGGTCTCCTGCTTCTGCACGGCGGTCACGACCGCGGTGTCGCCGTAGGTCCGAACCTGCGGGTCGACCACCTCGAAGGCGCTGTTCTTGAGCCCGCCGGCGAACCGGCCGCTCCACTGCTGCTTCGTCAGCACGAAGCCGAGCGGACCGATCCCGGTGAAATCCTCGACGAGCATGCTGTCCAGGCTCCCCGAGTCCCCGTTGAGCTCCGCCTCCGCCCAGCGCTTTACGAGATCGAGGACTTCCTGATCGCTCATCCCCATGCTCCAATTCGGTTCGGTTTCTGCGGTGCAGTTGTCATTCAACCATCGCTGGCGGCGCGCGAACCGGCGTCCGGAACCGCTTTCGAGTCGTCCTCGAGTGGCCTTGGAATAAACTGGGCTACTTCGGGCATTCCCACCACGGTTCCCAGCCGGCGCGGGACCGCGGCCCGATGCCGCCGGGACCGCGACCGCCGAGAGTTGTCGGCATGGCAACCGATCCCGTCGCGATCGTCGGCATGGGCTGCCGGCTGCCCGGCGGCATCGGCTCGCCGGCCGCGTTCTGGACGTCCCTGGCCGGCGGTCTGGACGCGATCCGCGAGCTGCCCCAGGGCCGGTGGGACCACTACTGTGCCGGCGGCGCCGAACACGCCGCGGCCGTGCGCAAGGCATCCCGGCGCGGCGGCTTCCTGGCCACGGTGCACGAGTTCGACGCGCCGTTCTTCGGCGTCTCGCCGCGCGAGGCCGCGCTGATGGACCCGCAGCAGCGGATGGCGCTCGAGGTGAGCTGGGAGGCGCTGGAGCACGCCGGGATCGTGCCCGCGTCGCTCGCCGGCTCCGACACCGGCGTGTACCTCGGCGTCAACACCGACGACCACGGCCGCCGCCTGCTGGAGGACCTGCCGCGCATCGAGGCGTGGACGGGGATCGGCTCGTCGATGTGCGCGGTGGCCAACCGGGTGTCCTACGCGCTCGACCTGCGCGGGCCGAGCATGGTGGTGGACACGGCGTGCTCGTCGTCGCTGGTGGCGCTGCACCTGGCCGTGCAGGCGCTGCGGGCGGGCGAGGTCGGCGTGGCCGTCGCCGGCGGGGTCATGCTGATGGTCGCGCCGGGGCTGACGATGGTCATGGACGCGGCGGGGGCGCTCGCACCGGACGGGCGGTCCAAGTCGTTCGACGCGTCGGCCGACGGGTACGGCCGCGGCGAGGGCTGCGGCGTCGTCGTGCTCAAGCGGCTCGCGGACGCCCACCGCGACGGCGACCGGGTGCTCGCGGTGATCCGCGGCAGCGCGGTCGCGCAGGACGGCCGGACCGACGGGATCATGGCGCCGAGCCGCGACGCCCAGGAGTCCGTGCTGCGCCAGGCCTGCCGCGCCGCGGGGGTCGCGCCCGAGTCGGTGGACTACGTCGAGGCGCACGGCACCGGCACGCGGGCCGGCGACCCGATCGAGGCCGGCGCGCTCGCCGCGGTGTACGGGACCGGGCGGCCGGCCGACCGGCCGTGCCTGATCGGGTCGGTCAAGACCAACATCGGCCACCTCGAAGCGGCGTCGGGCATCGCGGGGGTGCTGAAGGCGGTGCTCGCGATCGAGCACGCCGCGATCCCGCCGAGCCTGCACTTCGCCGACCCGAACCCGGAGATCCCGTGGCAGCGGGCGGGCCTGCGGGTGGTCGGCGAGCTGACGGCGTGGCCGTCGACCGGCGGTCCGCGCCGCGCGGGCGTCTCCGGCTACGGCTACGGCGGCACGATCGCCCACGTCGTCCTCGAGCAGGCCCCGGCCGTGGCGAGCGGGCGGCCCGCGCTCGACCGGGGGACCGCGCTGCGCGTCTACCCGCTGTCCGGCGGCTCGCCGGAGGCGGTGCGCGACTACGCGGCGTCGCTCGCCGAGTGGCTGGCCGGCGACGGGTTGCGCACGTCCGGCGCCGAGCTCGCCGACGTCGGGTACACGCTGAGCCGCCGGCGCCAGGCGCTCGCGTACCGCACCGGAGTCGTCGCCGCGGGCCAGCAGGAGCTGATCGGGCGGTTGCGCCAGGTCGCGCTCGACGAGCAGGGGGACGGCGTGGTGTCCGGCCGGCCGCTGTCCGGCGCCGCGCGGGGCGCGGTGTGGGTGTTCTCCGGGCACGGGTCGCAGTGGATCGGCATGGGGCGCGAGCTGCTCGCCACCGAGCCGGCCTTCGGCCGGGTGCTCGACGAGCTGGAACCGGTCTGCGTCGCGGAGATGGGCGTCTCGCCGCGGCAGGCGTTGCTGGAGGGCGACCTCAAGGACACCGACCGGATCCAGCTGCTGATCTTCGCGATGCAGGTGGGGCTCGCCGAGGTGTGGCGGGCGCGGGGCCTGCGCCCGGCCGCGGTGCTCGGCCACTCGGTCGGCGAGATCGCGGCCGCGGTCGTCGGCGGCATGCTCGCCCTCGCGGACGGCGCGCGGCTGATCTGCCGCCGGTCGGCGCTGCTGCGCAAGGTGGCCGGGCAGGGCGGCATGGTGATGGTCGACCTGCCGTTCGACGAGGCGCGGCGGCGGGTGTCGGCCTACGAGGGGGTGTGCGCGGCGATCTCCGCGGCGCCGGGCTCGACGGTGCTCGCGGGCGACGCGGTCGCGATCGACGCGCTGGTGCGGCAGTGGGACGCGGATCCCGCGCTGCACCCGAGGCGGGTCAGCTCCGACGTCGCCTTCCACAGCCACCACATGGACCAGCTGGTCGACGACCTGGCCGCCGCGGCCGACTTCGAGCCCGCGCCGGCCGCGGTGCCGGTGTACTCGACGTCCCATGTGGACCCGCGCACGGACGTGCCGCGCGACGGCGCGTACTGGGCGGCGAACCTGCGCAACCCGGTGCGCTTCGCGGCGGCCGTGTCCGCCGCACTCGCCGACGGGCACCGGGCGTTCGTGGAGGTGTCCCCGCACCCCGTGGTGGCGTACTCGATCAACGAGGTGCTGGCCGCGGAGCGGGTCGAGGACGCCGTGGTCGCGCACACGCTGCGGCGCAACCGCCCGGAGCAGTCGACACTGCTCGCGAACCTCGCGAGCCTGCACTGCCACGGCGTGCCGGTGGACTGGCCGGACGCCGGCCGGCTGGTTTCGCTGCCGACGATCGCGTGGCAGCACCGCGAGTACACGGTGGACACCCCGGCGCCGGCGCGGCCGCGGTTGCACGAGGTGGACGGCCACACGCTGCTCGGCTCGCCGCTGACCGTGCACGGCACGTCGACCGTCCGGGTGTGGCAGACGTGGCTGGACCACGCGAGCCGGCCGTATCCGGGTGACCATCCGGTGCAGGGCACGGAGATCGTGCCGGCCGCGGTGCTGCTGAACACGTTCCTCACGGCCGCGGCCGGGCACGTGCTCACCGACGTGGCGCTGCGCGTGCCCGTGTCGGTGTCGGCCGCGCGGGAGCTGCAGGTCGTGCAGATGGACGGCACGCTGCGGTTGTGCTCGCGGCTGCCGGACTCGACCGCAGGCGAGGGCTGGCTGACGCACACGACCGCGTCGGTGCCCACGGTGGCCGAGCCCGCCGGGTCGTCGGCGATTCCCCTGGCCGAGCTGCGGAACCGGTGCACCGAGCGGCTGGACTCCGACTACGTGACCGACCGGCTGGCGTCGGTCGGCGTCGCGGCCATGGGCTTCCCGTGGCGGATCGACCGGATCCGCCGCGGCCCGGACGAGCTGTTCGTCCGGGTGGCCCCGGACCTGAACGGCACCTGGGCGTCGCTTCTGGACGCGGCGCTGTCCGCGGCCTCGGTCGTGTTCGGCGGCCCGGCCGTGCTGCGCATGCCGGCGCACATCCGCCAGGTGACGATCGGCGGCCGCCCGCCGGAGGACGCGGTGCTCAGCGTGCGGGTGCGGGACGGCTCGGCGGACACGGTCGACGTGACCATCGCGGACCCGTCCGGCACGGTCGTGGCCCGCCTGGACGGCCTGCGGTACGGCGTGCTGGACGGGGACGTCGGTGCCCCGGCGAGCCCGCGCCGCCTGGCGCACCGGGTCGCGTGGCGCCCGCTCGACCTCCCCGACCGCCCGCGCGCCGTCCCGCCACGAATGATCTTCCTCGGCGACCGCGAGATGGCCGCCGGGCTCGGCGCCGGGCTGGCGGAGTCCGGAGTGGACAGCGTCGTGCTGGCCGATCCCGGCGAGCTGGCGGGGATCCGCGACCGGATCACCCCCGGCACGACGGTCGTGGTCCTGCCCCCGATGTCGGGCGGGCCGTGGCCGGGGGCGGCCGACGCCACCTGGCTGCTGACCCGGACCGCGCAGCTGCTGTCCACATGGGACTCGCCGCCGCGGCTGTGGTGCGTCACGCGCGGGGTGCGGGAGGCCGGGCGGCCCGAAGCGATCGGGCAGGCCGCCCTGTGGGGCGCCGGACGGGTACTGGCCGGCGAGTACCCCGACCTCTGGGGCGGCATCGTCGACGTGCCCGGCGACGACCCCGCCGGCTGCACCCAGCTCCTCCGGAGGGTTCTCGCCGCCCGACCGGGCGAGGACGTCGTCGCCGTGCGGCGCGGCGGGGCCGAGGTCGCCCGGCTCGTGCCGCTGGACGGCGCGACCACCAGGTCGCCCGGCGCCTGCCGGCCCGGCGGCACCTACCTCGTCACCGGCGGGCTCGGCGCGCTCGGCCTCGAGGTGGCCGCGTGGCTCGCGGACCGTGGCGCGCGCCGGCTCGTGCTCGCCGGGCGCAGCGGGCTGCCGCCGCGCGAGGCGTGGGACGGCGTCACCGATCCCGAGGTGGCACACCGCATCGAGGCCGTGCGGGCGCTCGAGGCGGCCGGCGTCACCGTGGTCACCGCGGCCGTCGACGTCACCGACCGCGCGCAGGTCGCGGCACTCACCCGGCTCGGGCTGCCGCCGATCCGCGGCGTCGTGCACGCCGCCGGCGTCGTCGACAACCGGCTCGCCGCCGACCTCGAGGAGGCCTCGCTCGCGGACGTGCTGCGGCCCAAGGTGCTCGGCGCGCAGGTCCTGCACGAGCTGTTCCCGCCCGGCAGCCTGGACTTCCTCGTCCTCTTCTCCTCCGCCGGCCAGCTGCTCGGCCTGCCCGGGCAGGCGGGCTACGCCGCGGCCAACGCCGTGCTCGACGCGCTCGCGACCCACCGGCGCGGGGACACGCGGAGCCTCGCGTGGACGTCCTGGCGCGGACTGGGCATGTCGACGTCCTCGGCCGCGATCGACGCCGAGCTGTCCGCCCGCGGCACCGCCGACATCACCGCGGCGGAGGCGTTCGCCGCGTGGGAGTACGCCGAGCGGCACGACGTCCCGCACGTCGCCGTGCTGCGGACGGTCCCGCTGCTGCCCGGCATGCGCCGCCCGCCGCTGCTGTCCGAGCTGACCGCCGAGGAGCCCGCGGTGCCGGCCGCGACACCGTGGGCCGGCCTGCACGGCGAGGAGCTGCACGACCACCTGCTCGGCGAGGTCTGCGGCCAGGTGGCGGGCGAGCTCAAGCTCGCCGTCGAGGAGCTCGACATCGACCGGCCGCTGGCCGAGATGGGCTTCGACTCGGTGATGACGCAGCTCGTCCGCGCCCGCCTGGAGCGCCGGTTCCGCGTCAGCCTGCCGGCCACCCTGCTGTGGAACCGCCCGACGGTGCGGGCCATCGGCGGCTTCCTCGCCGAGCTGCTGGCCGGCGAGACCGACCAGCTCGACCTGCCGCCGCTCGCGGCCTGACCCGGAGGAGTACACGTGAAGCGCGACGGCGTGACCCCGTGGCCGCAGGACGCGGTGCGGCGATACACGGCCAGGGGCTACTGGCGAGGCAAGCCGCTCGGCCACTGGATGTGGACCTGGGCCGACCGGGACGGCGACCGCGTCGCGGTCGTCGACGGCGAGCGGACGATCGGCTACCGCGAGCTCGCCGAGCACGCGGACGCGCTCGCCGCGCGCCTGCGCGACCTCGGCCTGCGCGACGGCGACAACATCCTCGTCCAGCTGCCGAACAGGTGGGAGTTCCTCGCGCTCTTCCTCGCCTGCCAGCGCATCGGCGTCGCCCCGGTCCTTGCGCTGATGGCACACCGCGAGCACGAGCTGCGCTATCTCGCCGACCTCGCGCAGGTGCGGGCGATCGTCGTACCCGACGAGTGGCAGGGCTTCGACCACCAGGCGCTCGCGACCGACATCGCCGGGGAGCGCCCGGTGCTCGTGCTGGGCGGCGCGCGCGGGTCCGCTGTGGACCTGGCGGAGCTGCTGGTCCGGCGGCGGGACCCGGCCGCGCTGCGTGCGGAGCTCGACGCCGTCGCGCCCGGCGCGGACGACGTGGCGCTCTTCCTCCTGTCCGGCGGCACCACCGGTACCCCGAAGATCATCGCCCGGACGCACCAGGACTACGAGTACAACGCCCGGCAGAGCGGCGCGGTGTGCGGGTTTGCCGAGGACACCGTGTACCTCGTGACGTTGCCGATGGGCCACAACTTCCCGCTCGGCTCGCCGGGCATCCTCGCCACCCTGATCCACGGTGGCCGCGTCGTCATGCTCCGCTCACCCCGGCCCGAGGTCGCGTTCCCGGTCATCGAGCGGGAGCGGGCCACGGTGACCTCGCTCGTGCCGGCGATCGCGCAGCGCTGGGTCGAGGCCGCGGCGTCGACCACGCACGACCTGTCGAGCCTGCGGCTGGTGCAGGTCGGCGGTTCGGTTCTGGACCCCGCGTTCGCCGCGCGGATCGGCCCGGCGCTCGGCGCGACGCTGCAGCAGGTGTACGGGATGGCCGAGGGCCTGCTCAACTACACCCGGCCGGACGACGGCGACCACGTCGTCCACCACACCCAGGGCCGGCCGATCAGCCCGGACGACGAGGTGCTGCTCGTCGACGAGCAGGGCGAGCCCGTGCCCGCCGGCGGCACCGGCGAGCTGCTGACCCGCGGGCCGTACACGCCGCGCGGCTACTTCCGGGCGCCGGAGCACAACGCGAAGGCGTTCACGCCGGACGGCTGGTACCGCAGCGGCGACCTGGTCCGCTGGGACGGGTCGGGAAACCTCGTCGTCGAGGGCCGGGTCAAGGACCTCATCAACCGCGGCGGCGAGAAGATCTCCGCCCCCGAGGTCGAGGCGGTGGTGGACACGCTGCCGCAGGTGCGCCGGTCGACCGCGATCGCGCTGCCGGACCCGGAGTACGGCGAGCTGGTGTGCGTGTGCGTCGTGCTCCACAGTGGACACACATTGACGCTGGCCCGGGTGCGGGCGCACTTCGCGGAGCTGGGCGTGGCCCGGTTCAAGATCCCGGAGCGGCTGGAGATCTGCACGGACTTCCCGCTGACCCCGGTCGGCAAGGTGGACAAGAAGGCGCTGCGCGCCGAGGTGCTCGCCCGGCAGGACACCCGCCGCGCGGCGTGAGCCGGCCGGCCACCCGACATGAACCGAGCACGTGATCGGCGGGACTCCCGCGGATCACGTGCTCGGTCGTGTGGCGCCGGCGTCAGGCACTCAGGCGGGCACTCAGGCGGCTTTCTGCTCCGGTGCGGTGCGGTAGAGCACGTTCTCCATGCCGGCCTTCTGGAAGAACGCCCGGGCGCCCTCCGGCGAGACCATGTCCCGCGGCTCGGACAGGTACTCCTCGAGCTGCCGCTCGAACTCGCGCACCTCGGGCTGGCGGCTCATGTGCGCGGCCACCAGCGGCAGCGGGCCGTCGACGTGGATCACGCGGATCGCGGCCTCGGTGCCGACGAACGCCATCGTGGCGAGCAGGCGGCCGACGACCTTGCCGTTCTCGTCCTTCACCTCGAAGTCCGGCCGTCCGCTCGTGCGGAACAGCTCCTTGACGGCCTCCTCGCTGCCCGCCGTGATCGGGTAGATCAGCGCGTGCCAGGTGGACATTCCTTACCTCCGTTACGGGAACTAGTGGCTGGCGGTGACGCCGCCGTCGACGTAGATGACCTGCCCGTTGATGAACCGGGCCAGTGGCGAGGCGAGGTAGGTGACCGCGCTCGCGACCTCCTCCGGCTCGGCGAACCGGCCGGCGGGGATGCGCTGCTGGAGCCGCTGGACGAACTGCGGGTTCTGCTGCGCGGCCGCCACGAAGTCGGTGCGCATGAACCCAGGGGCGACCGCGTTCACCGTGATGCCGCGCCCACCCCACTCCGTCGCCAGCTGCTTGACCAGCAGGTTGACCCCGGCCTTGCTGGCGCCGTAGGCGGAGAAGCCCATCCGCCCGCCGGCGTCCCCGCGCACCGAGGACAGGTGGATGATCCGGCCGCCGTCCCGCGCCAGCATGTGCCGGCCGACCGACTGCGACAGCAGGAAGGCGCCGACGAGGTTGGCGTTGACGACGTCGGCCCACTGCCGCTCGTCGAAGTGCTCGGCCGGCACGGTGATGAGCTTGCTCGCCGAGTTGACGAGGACGTCGATGCCGCCCCATTCCTCGTCCAGCCGCGCCACGGCGGCGTCGATCGTGGCCGAGTCGGTCACGTCGACGGCGAGCCCGAGCGCGGTGCCCCCGTTCGCGGTCAGCTTCTCCGCCAGCTCGCCCGCCTTCTCCGCCGACCGGCCGGCGACCGCGACGGAGTCGCCCCGCTCGGCGAACTGCTCGCAGATCACCCCGCCGAGCCCACCATAGCCCCCGACGACCAGAACGCGACTCACGACGCCCCCTCGCAGGCTCGGTGGCGCCGCTCGCGGTCGCCCTGTGTTTGCTGGTTCGCTCCGCAAGCTCCGCTCACGACGCCCTCCTCAACTCGACGGCACCCAGGCCGAACAGCTCGGCCGCGGTGCCGCCCAGCACGTTCGCCCGGTCCTCATCGGACAGACCGAGCGCGTCGACGGCGGCGAGCGCGTCCTTGAGCGACGTGGCGAGCGGCGGCGAGTCGGTGCCGAAGAGCATCCGGTCCGGGCCGAACACCTCGACCGCGGCACGCAGCGCCGGCAGGGACGGCGTCGCGGTGTCGACGTAGAGCTGCCGCAGCTGCTCGCTGATCGGTGGGCCCTCGAGCTGGTCGCGTTGCTGGGCCATGTCGAGCTTCTCGCGCAGCAGCGCGAGCGCCCCGCCGGCGTTCGGCACGATCAGCTTGAGCCGGGGGAACCGTTGCAGCCGCCCCGCGAGCAGGATCGCCGCCACGCCCATCGTGATGTCGCACGGACGCACGACGTGCTCGATCGCACCGACCTTGCCCATGGCCTCGGCCGCGACCGGCACCGCGGGCGGGTGCAGCAGGACAGGCGCGCCGGCCTCCGTGGCCATCGCGAAGAAGTCGTCCGTGCGCGAGTCGTCGAGGAACTCGCCGCGCACGGAGGAGTTCGCGATGACGCCCGTGAACTCCTTCTCCCGCAACCACTCCGCGGCGCGGGCCACGTCGTCGGCGGAGAACGGGTTGGCGTAGACGTAGCCCGTCAGCGCGCCGGCCTTCGCCCGCACGGTCTCGGCCACCCACTCGTGGAAGCGCGCGAGCGATGCGGGTGGCTGCGCGTAGTTGTCGTTTCCGGGAACCGGGAGCATCGTGCCGTAGCCGACCGGGCTCCCGACCACCGTCGTGGTGATGCCGAGCGCGGCCTTTCGCGCCAGCATCCCGTCGATGTCGCCGAGGCTCGGCGGCATCGGGAACTTCTTGAGCAGCTCGGGCGGCGTGACATGCCCGTGCACGTCGATTGTCATGAACCCCGTCCCCGCTCAGTCCCGCGGCGGGCCGAGGACCTGGCCCCCGTACTTCTGCGTCGAGGCGATCACCGCGCCGAAGTCGGGGAACGTCGACGGGTCGAACGCCGGGACCTCCAGCCGCTCGGCCGGCGTCCCGGTCTCGACGAACCAGTTCTCGTAGCCGGCCGGCGTGCCGAGCACGAGCGCCTTCACCGTGTCGGACTCGGCCTTGTACGAGTGCGGGACGTTGCGCGGCAGGAAGACCGAGGCACCGGGCTTGGCGTGGTACTTCTCGTCGCCGACCTCGATGCTCATCTCGCCGTCGAGAATCTGGAACAGCTCGTCCTCGCGGCTGTGCACGTGCACCGGCGAGCCGTAGCCGCGGTTGCACGACAGCTCGGCGAGCCAGTACTGCCCACCGGTGTCCGCGCCGGTCGCCTTGAACACGACGAGCGAACCGAAGTGCCAGATGGCCTGGCCCTCCTGCGGTCCACAGAGGAACGGTTTCGTCTCCGACATGGAAACTCCTCGCAACGGGTTGCACGCTCTGGTTTTCTTTCTACGCGCGGACACTCGAGACTCGGCTGCGCCCGGGTCGGGACTCGACCCCGGTGTCAGCTCAGGTGCCGGCGCAGGTGTTCATGCACGTCTTCCGCCCACACGCCTGCGGGACCTAGTAGTAGATGAGGCCCTTCGTCCAGTCCTCGTCCGGGCCGAACAGGCTGCGCGGCTTCACGACGTCGTGCACGCCGGTCAGCACCTCTGTCGGCAGGAGCGTGCCCGGGGTGACCCCGGCGACGTCAGCATCGATGCCGTACTCGGTGGCGATCGCCTGGCGCAGGCCGGCACACGCGGCCTCGCGGTAGGCGTCCGGCACCTCGACCTCCACGGTCAGCCGCTCCGGCAGGGCGCGGGCGCGCCAGAAGAGGACCTCGTGCTCGACCGGCAGCGAGAAGACCAGCTCCTCCAGGCGGTTCTGCGTGATCGTCGCGCCGCCGACCGGGTAGCCGAAACCCGCCCGGCCCAGCACGCGAACGGTCGGCAGCGCCCAGCCGCACGGGCAGTCCGCATAGCTGACCTCCACGTCGTCGCCCAGGTTGTAGCGCAGCAGCGGCATGGCCTCCCGGTACAGCGGGGTCACCACGAGCTGCCCGCTGCCCTCCGGGCCGACCGTGCCGGTGACCGGGTCGTACACCTCGAAGATCGCGCGGTCCGCCCACAGGTGCAGGTGGCCCCACGAGCACTCGCCGGCCAGGCTGCCGGTCTCGGTCGAGCCGTACTCCTCGACCACCGGCACGCCCCACAGCTCGCTGATCCGCTTGCGCCGGGTCGGGCTGACCGGCTCGCCGCCGACGAACAACGCCCGCAGCGCCGGGAAGTCCCGGCCCGGCTCGTACCCCGCCGCCCGGGCGGCCGCGGCCCACATCAGCGTCTCGGTCGGCATCGACCAGGACAGCGTGACGCCGAGGTCGTGCAGCACCCGGACCACGCGTGAGTACGGCATGGCCACCGACCGGTTGTCGCCCGGCACGACCGTCGCCCCGTGCAGGCGCGCGGCGGCGTGCGCCAGGTGGCCGGTGATCATCAACGCGTACGGCGTGCGGACGAGGAAGACGTCGTTCGCGTTGATGCCCACCCACTTGCGCGCGTAGCGCTCGGCGAGGTCGACCCAGTCCTGCGCCGTGTAGTACGACGGAGTCGGCTGCCCGGCCGTGCCGCTGGACTCGTGGTAGGTCGCGAGCTCCTCCTTCGGCACCGCGAGCAGGCCGAACGGGTACTGGTCACGGAGGTCCTGTTTGGTCGTGGGCTCGATCGACTCCAGGTCCGCGCGGGTGCGCATGGACGTGAGCGCCGAGCCGATCCGCTTCGAGTAGAACGGCGAGCGGGCCGCCCAGCCGAGCAGGTGCGGCAGCTGCTTGTCCTGCAGCGCCTGCAGCTCGTCGAGGGTGGTCCACTGCCCGATGCGCGGAAGGGAGCTCATTTTCCGGAATCCTCCTGGGTCGCTGTCGCGGGCGCGCACGGCAAATTGGAGCAGGTTCGGGTCAACGTGCCGCTGAGCCCGCCTCGAGGACGTTGCCGGATCATTTGGCCGGAAGGGGTCGTCGTCTTTTCGAAGGAGTGCGCCGTGGCGTCGTCGAGCCAGCATGCGGTCCCCGCCCACCTCCGGCTCCGCGAGCTGATCACCGGCTCGGTGCTCGCGAAGGCCACGGCGACGCTGTGCGAGCTGGGCGTGCCGGACGCGCTGACCGCCAAGCGCACCAGTGCGGAGCTGGCGGCCGAGGTCGGCGCCGACCCGGACACGCTGCTTCCGTTCCTGCGCCTCGGTTGCGCGGGCGGGGTGCTGGCCGAAGTGGAGCTGCGAGTGTTCGAGCTCACCGATCTCGGCCGGCTGCTGCGGTCGGACGCACCGGACAGCGAGGCGGCGTTGTGCATGCTCGTCGGGCGGGAGGAGGTGGACCACACGCTGGCGAAGGCGACGCGGGCGGCGCGCACGGGCGAGCCGATGTTCACGGCGGCGTACGGGAAACCGTTCTCCGAGTACGTGTCGTCCACTCCGGACTTCGCGAGACTCTACGACGTGGCGATGGCGGGGCCGACCGGCCTGGAGAGCCTGCTGGCGGCCTGCGACTTCGCCGCCACCCGGCACGTCGTGGACGTCGGCGGTGGCCGCGGTGCGGTGCTGTCCGCGATCCTGCGCCGTTACCGGCACCTGCAGGCGACGCTGGTCGACCTGCCGCACGTGGTCGAGGGGGCGCGGCCGGTGCTCGCGAGGGCCGGCGTCGGCGACCGCGTCACGCTCGCGGCGGGCAGCTTCTTCGACGGCGTCCCCGCCACCGGCGACGTCTACCTGCTCTCCCGCGTGATCGGCGACTGGAGCGACGCCGAGGCCCTGCGCATCCTCGCGAACGTCCGGTCGGCGATGAGCGCCGGTGACCGGCTCGTCATCGTCGGGAACATGCCCAGCGCCAACGACCGCACGACCTACCCGGTGGCGCTGAGCTTCTACATGTTCGCCCTCATGGGCGTCCGCACGCGCACCTACGACGAGTACGAGGAGCTGCTCGGGCAGAGCGGCCTGCGCATCGGCATGTGGGCCAACTTCCCCGACGGCGAGTCGGTCCTCGAGGCCGTGCCGGCGTGACCGCGGGTTCCCGAGCCGGCCTGCACCGCGTGTCGAGCGTCCCTGGGTAGAAACGAAGAGGGTATGCCTGCCCGACGAAGGAGGGACTCTTCATGGACATCGGAATCGGCCTCCCGGTCAAGGTTCCTGGTGTGTCCGAATCGGACATCCTGGACTGGGCGGTACAGGCTGATCGGCTCGGCTTCTCCAGCGTGGCGATCACCGACCGGATCGTGTACGACAACCTGGAGTCGCTCACGACGCTGGCCGCGGTCGCCGCGGTCACCGAACGGGTGAAGCTGGTGACGACGATCCTCGTGTCGCCGTTGCACACCAACGACGTCCTGCTGGCCAAGCAGCTCGCCACGATCGACCGCATCTCGGGTGGCCGGCTCGTGCTGGGCCTGTCGGCGGGCTCGCGGCCGGACGACTACGAGGCGAGCGGCGTGCCGATGAAGGGCCGCGGCCGGCGGGTCGAGGACCAGCTGGCGCGGCTGCGGGAGATCTGGGCGGGCAAGCGGATGGGCTACGCCGGTGCCGTCGGGCCCGCCCCGACCGACCCCGACGGCCCGCCGGTCCTGCTGGGCGGCCACACCCCGCCGGCCATCAAGCGCGCCGCCCGCCTGGGTGACGGCTGGATCTCCGGTGGCGGTGGGGTCGGCATGTTCATGGGCGGTGCCAAGGAGTTCCGGGCCGCCTGGGCGGAGCTGGGCCGTGAGGGCGAGCCGCGGACGACGGTGCTGGCGTACTACTCGCTGGGCCCGTCGGCGCGGGACCTGGCGGAGTCGTACCTGCTGTCGTACTACGGCTTCGCCCCGCCGTACGCGAACGTCGTGCTGAACAACGCGGCGGTGGGGGCGGACAAGCTGCGCCAGCAGGTGGCCGCGTACGAGGCCGGCGGCTGCGACGAGGTGTACTTCTTCCCGAGCGGCTACGGCATCGACCAGCTGACCGAGCTGCGCGAGCTGACCGCCTGACCCGCAGCGGGTGGACGGAGCTTTCTCCGCCGGAAGACGGGCGTCGTGCCGGAGCGCTGTCGGCTCCCCGCGCGACGCCCGTCTCGTCGTCCGTCTCGTCGTCCGTCTCGTCGTCCGCCGCGCTCGTTCCCGGTGC
>NZ_DATBKY010000313.1:0-5828 GCF_036555685.1 Actinophytocola sp.
CGAGTAGTACACACGAGGTTCCGGAGAGGGCGGCTTTCGCCTCGGCGAGCGAACGGACCCGGCGCATGTCGACGTTGGCCTCGACCTCGCGCAGCAACTCCTCGACGAGGAACGCGTCGCCGTCGTCGTCCTCGATCAACAGCACTTGAGTGGGGTCAGGTCTCGGCTCACTCGGCGCCCCGGTGAGCGCAAAGTCGCGAGCTGCCATCGGCGGTCTGCCCGTCCTGGTCCTGGGTGTGCCGACCTCCGGCGGTCGATACGGTTGGCACATCGTAAACACCGGGTTCGCGGGTACCGATCGGTCCCCTCACGGGAAGTTGTGGCTGGTGCTGACGCTGGAGCAGTGGATACGCTCGTTCGACGTCCTGTAGCGGCCGCCAACCTTGATCGGATGTGAACCGCCCGGCTCGCCCACTCGTGTATCTGGATGAGTCCGAGGCGGCTCATCTAACCATCGCGAGCTGAGGAGAGTGCCGTGACGCATCGGGGACCGGTGGTCACCGCCGTAGTCGTAGTGGGTGGCCTCGTGGGTTTCATGACGGCCAACTCGGCGGGCGCCCTGGTCGCGAACAAGTCCGCGGACCAGAAGACCGGCGTCGAGGTTCCGGCGCCGCAGAACCCGCCCGAGCAGGCGAACAAGCCGCCGAAGGGTGGTGCGGAGGCGCCCTCCTCGCCCGAGAAGCCGGCGAAGCCGAAGCCGCCGCCCGCGCCCACGTTCCCGGCGGAGGTCATGTACTCCGGCGACGCGACCGCCAGTGACCTCGCGATCGCCGTCGCGATCAAGGGCAAGCAGGCCTCGGCGTACCTGTGCGACGGCGCCGCCGTCGAGGACTGGCTCAAGGGCACTGCGGACGCCGGCAAGGTGGAGCTCAGCTCGAAGAACGGCGGCTCCGCGCTGAGCGGCGCGCTCAAGGGCAAGCGCCTCGCCGGCGAGGTGACCTTCCGCGGCAAGACCGTGCCGTTCTCCATCGCCGTCGCGCCGCCGCCCGCGGGCCTCTACCGCGGCCAGAACGGCCAGACCACGATCGGCTGGATCGTCCTGCCGAACGGCAAGCAGGTCGGCATCTCCAACGAGGGCGGCCGGGAGACCCCCGCGCCCGAGCTGGATCCCGAGAAGGGGTTCGTGACCGTCGACGGCATGCGGATCGACGCCGAGCAGGTCGAGGGCGACACCACCTGGTGAGCCGTCGGCGGGAGTACAGCAAGGTCGGGGAGAGATGAGATGCGTGGGATGAGCACGTCCGACCACGGGCGCCAGCCGGACCTTTTCGGCCAGCCCGAGTACCCGCAGGAGCCGGACTACGGTCAGCCCGACTACAGCGACTTCACGCAGCCGCACTACAAGCAGCCCTACGGCGCCGACGCCGACGCCACGCAGCCCGTCCAGCAGCACGTCGCCGCGCCGCGCGTCGGCTGGGACGGCCCGGGCTGGGAGGCCGACGAGGACGAGCCGCCCCGCGGCAACTTCGGCCGGGTTCTCCTCGCACTGGCGATCGGCTCGCTCGTCGCGGTCGCCCTCGGCGTG
This sequence comes from Actinophytocola sp., assembly GCF_036555685.1. GTDB lineage: Bacteria > Actinomycetota > Actinomycetes > Mycobacteriales > Pseudonocardiaceae > Actinophytocola. The sequence goes on from NZ_DATBKY010000313.1 coordinate 1,526, forward strand.
TACGGCTCGGTCCACGAGCCGACCGGCGAGGCGCTCAACCTGGCCGGGTTCTCCGACGGTCTGCACGCCAAGGCGTGGCTCGCCACGGTGGTGTTCGCGCTGGTGATCGTGCAGCTGCTGTCGGCGCTCGCGATGTGGGGCCGGCTGCCGGGCGTGCGCGGCGGCGGCCCGGTCTCGGCCAAGCTGCACCGGTGGTCCGGCCGGCTCGCCGTGCTGATCTCGCTGCCGGTGGCGGCGCACTGCCTGTACGCGCTGGGCTTCCAGAGCGTCGACACCCGCGTGGTGCTGCACTCGCTGCTCGGCTGCTTCTTCTACGGGATCTTCATCTGCAAGATGATCGTGCTGTCCCGCGACGACCAGAAGCCCTGGGTGATCCCGGTCATCGGCGGTCTGGTGTTCACGGCACTGACCGGCCTGTGGCTGACGTCTGCGGTCTGGTTCTTCTCCAACGTCGGAATTGGCCTGTAGCCGCATCTGTCGAATCGGTCGAATCTGGAGGTCTGGTATCCCATGGCGGACGAGACGCGCGCCCACGGCGTGCCGAGGCGGACGGCGGTTGCCGGCGCGGTGGTGATCGCCGGCGCGGCCGCCGGCTGCGCCCGGTACGCCGAGCCCGCCGCCGAGCCGCAGGCCCCGCAGGGCGCGGCCGCGGAGGAAGGCACCGTCCTGGGTGCCGTCTCCGAGGTGCCCGTCGGGGGCGGGAAGGTCTTCGCCGACAAGAAGATCGTCGTCACCCAGCCCGCGAAGGGCGAGTTCAAGGGCTTCTCGGCGGTCTGCACCCACCAGGGCTGCGTCGTCGGCAAGGTCGCCGACGGCACCATCGACTGCGGTTGCCACGGCAGCAAGTTCGCGATCACCGACGGCTCGGTGAAGGGCGGCCCGGCAAAGAAGCCGTTGCCGGCCACGGAGGTCTCGGTCGCCGACGGCAAGATCGTGACCGGGTCGGGCGGGGACCAGAAGCCGCCCGCCGAGGAACCGCCGAAGGAGAAGCCGCCCGCCGAGAAGCCGCCCGTGAAGGGGCTCGCCTCCACCGACGAGATCCCGGTCGGCGGCGGCAGGGTGTTCGAGAAGGAGCAGCTCGTCGTCACCCAGCCGGTGAAGGGCGAGTTCAAGGGCTTCTCCGCGATCTGCACCCACCAGGGCTGCACGGTGAGCGCGGTCAAGGGCGGCACGATCAACTGCCCGTGCCACGGCAGCAAGTTCGAGGTCGACGACGGTTCGGTGCGCAGCGGGCCGGCGACCAGGCCGCTGCCGTACCGCAGCGTGAAGGTCGACGGTGACCAGATCCGCTTGGCCTGACCGTCCGTGGCGCTGACCGGGCTCGCGGAGAGCCGCCTCGCGGTCGGCGACGGTCATTACCACGTCGCACACGGCGGCTCGGGCCCGCCGGTGCTGTTGCTGCACGGATTTCCCGAGACCCACGTCTGCTGGCAGGCGATCGCGCCGCGGCTGGCAGGCAGGTTCACCGTCGTCGCGCCGGACCTGCGCGGGTACGGCGCGTCGACGGCGCCGCCCGGCGGCCCGCACGGCGAGGGCTACACCAAGCGGGAGATGGCGGCGGAGCTCGTCGAGCTGATGGCGGGCCTGGGCCACGACCGGTTCGCCGTCGTCGGCCACGACCGCGGCGCGCGGGTCGCCTATCGCATGGCGCTGGACCATCCGTCGTGGGTGAGCAGGGTGGCGGTGGTCAACGTGGTGCCGACGCTGGAGCAGTTCGAGCGGATGGCCGGGGGACCGGCGCTCGGGTACTGGCCGTGGTACCTGCTGGCCCAGCCCGCGCCGTTCCCGGAGGAGCTGCTCGCGGCCGCGCCGGAGGCGTTCCTGACACACGTCTTCGAGACGTGGCCGGCCGACCCGTCCGCGATCCCGGCGGAGTCGCGGGCGGCCTACCTCGCGGCCCTGACGACGGACACGATCGCCGCCATGTGCGCCGACTACCGGGCGAGCTTCCACCTCGACCGCAAGCACGACGTGGCCGACCGCGTGGCCGGCCACCGCATCTCCGCCCCGCTGCTGGTGGCGGTGGGGGAGGAGGAGAAGCAGCTGGAGGACGCCCCGACGGTGTGGACCCGCTGGGCGGAGGACATCGCGGCGGTGCGCCTGCCGGGTGGGCACTTCACCCCGGAGGAAGCACCGGACGAGCTGCGCGCCGCCCTGGTCGACTTCCTGGCCCGCTGACTCGAGCCCGGCTCGACGCCGGGCGCGCGCCGCGCCGCCCGCGCAGGATAATCGGGGTACGAACCGCGATGGGGAAGATCATGGACGACCTGGGTGACGAGCGCGCGCGGGGTCGACCGCTGCGTGCCGACGCCGCCCGCAACCGCGGGCAGATCCTGCGGGCGACCGTCGAGCTCGTCGTCGAGCATGGGCCGACGGTGCCGATGGAGGCCATCGCGCGGCAGGCCGGCGTCGGCGTCGCCACGCTGTACCGGCACTTTCCCGACCGGGCGACCCTCTACTCGCAGGCCCAGCTCGAGGTGCTGCGCCTGGCCGCCGACGAGGCGGACGCGGCGCTGCGCGAGGAGCGCGACGCCTTCGCCGCGCTCGCCCGCTACATGCACCGGGCCGTCGACCTGCGGGTGAGTGCGGTGATGCCGCTGCTCAACGAGCACGTGCCGGACGACCGGCTGGTCGAGGCCGCCCGCCGGCGCGGCCTGGACGCCATCGACCGGCTCGTGGCCCGCGCGCACCGCGAGCGCGCGATCCGGCCCGAGGTCTCCAGCGGCGACATCGCCCTGCTGATCATCCGGGTCTCCCGGCCGATCCCCGGCGTGCCGGCCGCGGACAACCACCGGCTGAGCCACCGCCACCTCGAGCTGCTGCTCGACGGCTTCGTGCACTTCCTCGGTGCCGACCGCCTGCCGGGCCCGGCCGTCACCCTCGAGGAGCTGGGGCCGGTCCCCGACGGTCCGTGAGGGACGGCTCGCCGGCGAGCGCCGGGTCGGCGAAGCCGGCGGCCAGCGCGCGCAGCGCCGCGTCGAGGTAGACGGTGAGGTCGGCGTCGGCGCGGGCCGACCAGCGTTCGTAGGCCGCGCGGCAGGCGGCGAGCGTGGCGCGGCCGGCGGCGAGCGCGTGCAGGGAGTCGGCGGGCTGGCCGCAGCGGCGGGCGACGAACTCGGCGACTGCCCGTTCCCAGGCGTCGTAGTGGATCGTGGCGCTCGCGGCGAGCTCGGGCACCGTGCTGATCAGGTGCATGCGCATGCGCAGCTCGGGCACGTCCTCGGCGTGGTAGTGGTTCGCGGCGATGACCGCGCGGCGCACGGCGTCCATCACCGGCAGGCCGTCGGGCGTCTCGGCGAGCGTGGCCCGGATCGTGTCGACCTCGCGGTCGAACTCGCTCCACAGCACCTGTGCCTTGGCCTCGAAGTAGCGGAAGAACGTGCGCCTGCTGACGCCGGCGGTCGCGGCGATCTCGTCGACGGTCGTCTCGTGGAAGCCCTTCTCGGTGAACAGGCGCAACGCGATGAGCTCGAGCGTGCGGGCGCTCGTGCCGCGCGGCCTGCCGCGCCGGGGGCTTGTTTCTGTCACAGGGTGACGTTATCGTACCGGAGATTCGGCACGGTGTGACGAAATCGGACGAGGGAGTCGAGATGTCGCAGGACGAGACCGGAAGCGTGGACCGGGCCGCCGAACAAGCCCCCGGGGACGCCGCCGAAGAGGTCGCCGAAGAGGTCGCCGTCGAGATCCTCGTCGAGGAGGTCTCGATCGACGGCATGTGCGGTGTCTACTGAGGGCGTGTCTACTGAGGACGTGTCTATTGAGGACGGTCGGCCGTTCGACCTCGACACCGCCTGGGCGCTCGCCGGGCAGGTGTCGGTCCGGCCGGAGCGGTTCGGCGCGCTGCTGTACCACTTCGGCACCCGCCGGCTGTCGTTCCTGAAGAGCCCGGTCCTGCTCGAGGTGCTGACGGGCCTGGCCGAGTCCCCGACCGCCCGCGCGGCGTGCACCCGGGCCGGCGTGCCGGACGCGGAGCTCGCGAGCTACCGCACCGCGCTCGCGACCCTGGCGGCATCCGACATGATCCGGGAGCGCACGCCATGAAGTTGGTCGACCAGTTCCAGTACGGACTCGACGCCCCGATCTGCCTCACCTGGGAGCTGACCTACGCCTGCAACCTGTCCTGCGTGCACTGCCTGTCCAGCTCGGGGCGCCGTGACCCGCGGGAGCTCGCCACCGCCGAGTGCGAGGCGGTGATCGACGAGCTCGAGCGGATGCAGGTCTTCTACGTCAACGTCGGCGGCGGCGAGCCGACCGTGCGGCCGGACTTCTGGCATCTGGTCGACTACGCGACCGCGCACCACGT
>NZ_DATBKY010000314.1:0-21011 GCF_036555685.1 Actinophytocola sp.
CAAGCGGATCCAGGGGCAGACCGTGCGGCTGGCGTACCTGAGCCAGGAGCTGCACGACCTGCCCGGGTCGCAGCGGGTGCTGGAGGCCGTCGAGGAGGTCGCCCGCCGCGTGACGCTCGGCAAGCAGGAGCTGTCGGCGTCGCAGCTGGCGGAACGGTTCGGTTTCCCGGCGGCGCGCCAGTGGACGCCGGTCGCGGACCTGTCCGGCGGCGAGCGGCGGCGGTTGCAGCTCGCGCGGCTGCTGATGGCGGAGCCGAACGTGCTGCTGCTCGACGAGCCGACGAACGACCTGGACATCGACACGCTGCAGCAGCTGGAGGACCTGCTCGACGGCTGGCCGGGCACGCTGGTGGTCGTCTCGCACGACCGGTACCTGGTCGAGCGGGTGTGTGACGCGGTGTACGCGCTGCTGGGCGACGGGCGCGTGACGCACCTGCCGGGCGGCATCGAGGAGTACCTCGCCCGCCGGGACGCGGTCCTGCGTCCGCCGCCGTCGCCCTCGCCGCCCAAGCCCGCCGTCTCGGCCGCCGCTTCGCAGCGCGCGGCGCGCAAGGAGCTGGCCCGGCTGGAGCGGCGGCTGGAGGCGCTGTCGGCGCGTGAGGCGTCGCTGCACGCCGCGCTCGCGGAGGCGGCGACGGATGCGGACCGGTTGCTCGAGCTGGACGCCGAGCTGCGCGAGGTGGTCGCGGAGAAGTCGTCGGTCGAGGAGCGTTGGCTGGACATCGCGGACTTGGCGGAATGACCCCCCGTAGGCTCTAGCCCATGAGCCGTTTCGTCGACACGCTGGTTGCCACCGCCGGGGCGGGCGGTCAGCTTCGGGGGGTCACCACGGGCGAACCCCGTGAGGCCGTACGCACCACGTGGGCGCAGGTACACGAGCAGGCGCGGTCGATCGCGGGCGCGCTGGTGGCCGGCGGAATGGCGCGCCACGACGCGGTCGCGGTGCTCGCCGCGGAGCCGGCCGCGATCGGCCCGGCCGTGCAGGCGGTCTGGTTGGCCGGCGGCAGCGTAACGATGCTGCATCAGCCGACGCCACGCTCGGACCTCGCGGTGTGGGCGGAGGACACGCTCCGCGTGCTGAACATGATCGGCTCGAAGCTCGTGCTGCTGGGCGCGCCGTTCGACCAGCTGGCCCCGGTCCTCGACGAGCACGGCATCGGCTACGAGCTCGTCAGCTCCCTGTCCGGGGGCACGCCGCTGGCCGACGTGGTCTCGGTGGACGAGTCGGCGCCCGCGCTGCTGCAGCTCACCTCCGGGTCGACGGCGGACCCGAAGGCCGTGCGGATCACCCACGGGAACCTGCTGTCGAACATCACGGACATGGCGGCGGGGGCCGAGCTCGACCCTTCGTCGGACATCATGGTTTCGTGGCTGCCGATGTTCCACGACATGGGCATGGTCGGCTTCTACACGGTGCCGATGACGTTGGGCATCGAGCTCGTGAAGGTCACTCCCGTCGACTTCCTCACGGGTCCCCTGCTGTGGGCGGAACTGATCTCCAAATATCACGCCACCATCACCGCGGCCCCGAACTTCGCGTACGCGCTGCTGGGCCGCCGTCTGTCCGGTGTGGACGAAGAGGGCGCCTATGACCTGTCGTCCATGCGCCTGGCCCTGAACGGCGCGGAGCCGATCGACGAGAAGGCCGTCCGGTCCTTTACGGACAACGGCGCGCGGTTCGGCCTGCGGCCGGAGTGCGTGTTCCCGGCGTACGGCATGGCGGAGGGGACGCTGGCGATCTCGTTCCCGCCGGTGTTCACCGGGTTGCGCCTGGACTACATCGACGCTGTCGCGTTGGAGTCCGACCAGCGCGCGGTGCCCGTGCCCGCGTCGGACTCGCCGTCCGTTCGGTCGTTCGCCAAGCTGGGCAAGCCGTTGCCGGGTTTCGAGGCGCGCATCGTCTCGCCGTCCGGGGCCGTGCGCGGCGAGCGTGAGGTGGGCGAGATCCACATCCGCGGCGCGGCCGTCACCCCGGGCTACCTGACCGTCGACGGTCCACTGGCCACGCAGGACGAGTCCGGCTGGCTGGCCACCGGCGACCTCGGGTACATAGTGGACGGTGAGATCGTCATCTGCGGCCGGGCGAAGGATGTGATCATCCTCGCGGGCCGCAACATCTACCCCACGGACATCGAACGCGCGGCGACCACGGTGCAGGGCGTGCGGGCCGGCAACGCGGTGGCGGTGCGCCTGGACGCCGGCACCCGCCGGGAACGCTTCGCGGTGGTGGTGGAGTCCCGCCTGGCGAACGACCCGGCGGCGGTCCGGGGGCTACGCAAGGAGATCGGCGCCCGAGTTTTCGAGGCGGTCAACGCCCGCCCGTCCGCCGTGGCGGTCATCCCACCGGGCACGCTGCCGAAGACCCCGTCAGGCAAGCTCCGCCGCGCCGCGGCGGGGGAGCAGCTGGCAGACCGCCTGAACACCCCGGACGCCTGATCCACCGCCCGCCCGTTCCCCCGGCGCCGGTGGTGCTGAGGCGGCCAGCGGCCCCATTGGCCGCGTCGGGATCTTGACCCGTGTCCGTTGTTCGCGCCTTTCGGTTCCGTTCACCCAGGCGGAGCGCCTGGGCGGGCGTCGGTGGCCAGCGCGGGTGGCCACCGGCCGCGCCGACCACGCCGGGTTCGATCAGGCCGGGCCCTGTCTAGAGCTCGCGCCGTTTGAGCTCGTTCACCCAGGCGGAGCGAAGCGCCTCGACGGCACCGATGTGGTAGCCCTGCCCGATGAAGAAGGTCCGGGAGAGCTTGACCCCGGCGATGTCGTCGGGCCGCGGCCCGTCCTCGGCGGCGGCGATGGCGTCGGCGAGGAGGTTGACGAGCTTGTCGACGTCCCCGGGCCGGTAACCCCGCTCCCCGGGCGGCGCGGGCGGCAACGGGAGCGCGAGCACGTCGGAGTCCCGCCACGCGTCGAGCGTGGACCGCATGGCTTCGCCGGAGGGGCGCTCGTCCTCGTCCGCGGGGGCGTCCGCACGCCCGTTGGCCATGGCCGCCGCCCAACCCGAGGGCATCGACCTCTCCCCGGGCGCCGGCGTGCTGTCACCAGGTCCCGGCCGCCCGCCGGGCTCCGCCGGCCCGCTTGCCGGGGCCGGCCCACCGGGCGGCCTCTGGCCAGGCGTCGCCAGGCCGCCGAATGGACGCTCGCCGGAGGCTGGTGGCACGGGTCCGCCCGCCGGCCGGTCGCCCGGCGATGGCCGGCCGCCGGCTGGGGTGGCCGGTCCGCCGCCCCGCCGCTCGCCGGTGGGGGGCAGAAGCCCGCCCGGCGGTCGCCCGCCAGGGGTCGCCGGCCCGCCGAACGGCCGTTCACCGCCAGGCGGCACGAGCCCGCCTGCGGGTCGCTCGCCGCTGGGCGGACCGCCGCCTGCCTCGTTACGGGAGGACGGCGCCAGCCCGCCCGACGATCGTTCAACGCCGGGCGTGGTCGGTGCTCCGGTTGGCCGGTCGCCGGTGGATGGTGTGTATCCGCCTGATGGTCGGTCGCTGCCGGGTGCTGGTGTGCCGGCGGGTCGCTTGTCGGCGGGTGGTGTGAGCCCGGCCGACGGTCGGTCGCCGCCAGGTGTTCTCGGCCCGCCGAGTGGTCGATCTCCGCTCGGCGGCACGAGGCCGCCTGCCGGTCGCCGGTTGCCAGGCGTGGCCGATCCGCCGGGTGGCCGTTCGCCGGCGTGTGGCAGGGGGCCGCCCGCCGGCCGCATGCTTGTCGGTTTCGCCGGTCCGCCGGACGGTCGCTCACCGCCAGGGGTTGCTGGTCCACCTGCCGGCCGTTCACCATCGGGCACCGGTGGAGCGCCGGCTGGGGGCAGAATTCCGCCGGCCGGCCGCTTGTCGGCGGGAGTCGCGGGGCCGCTGTCCGGCCGGTCGCCTGCGGGCGGCGCGGATCCGCCATCCGGCAGCTCGCCCCCCGGTGCCGTTGGACCGTCGGCCGGTCGCTCGCCGACCGGCGTCGCGAGTCCGCTTGCCGGGCCTTCGTTGCCGCTCGCCGGGCTGCCGGCCGGTTGCTCGCCGGTGGGGGTTGCGAGTCCGCTCGCGCGGGCTTCACCGGCCGGCGTCGACGGATCGTCTACCGGACGCCCGCCACCGGGTGTCGCAAGTCCGCCGGCCGGTTTCGGTCGCTCGCCCGGAGCCCGCTCGCCCGTGGGCCGGATCCTGTCGGCCAGCGTCGTCGGTCGTTGGCCGGCGGGCGCGCTATCCGCGGACCTGTCGTCGGTGGGCTGCTCGTCGGTCGACGGCTTGGTGGCGGATTTCGGCGGGCGCGTGGTCAGCGCATCGGGTGACGCGGGCTGTTCGCCCTTCGGCATGGTCAGGCCGTTGGCCGGCGCGGACTTCTGGTCCTCCGTCGGGGCGGAGAGGCCCGCTGCGGGAGCGGCCGGCGGTTCGCTCGTGCGTGGCGGGTGGTCAACGGGCCGGGCCGGTGGGCGCGGCGGTACCGGACGCCTGCCGGGAGCCACCGGGCGGCCGCTCGGCATCGCCTGGGTCGGGCCGCTCAACTGCGGCGAGCCGGGATGCCCACCGGGGCGGGCGAAACGCTCCCCGCTCTGCGGGCGGGCCGGCGGCGGTCCGCCGAAGCGGGCGGCCGCGTCCGCCGCCTCGTCGACGCCGCCCGGCGGCGGCGAGCCGGGGCGCGTCTCCCCGGGTGGCACCACGTCCGGGCGCGACGGGCCCGGCACCCAGTTCGGGTCTACGTCGGCATCGTCGTCTTCGGACGGTTCGGCGTCCGCCGGCTTGACCTCCGACTTCGGCACGACCGTGGTGGAGTCGGGCTCGTCGATCTCCTCGGGCTCGGACAGGCGCGACTCGAACAACGGGCCGCCGGCGGGCTCGCGCACAGACGTGGGCACCGAGAGACCGTCATCGTCGGTGCGCTCCGGTGGGTCCTCGAGCGGTGGCTCGGGCTGCGACGGCGGCGTGTCGGCCGGCTTCTTGGTGATCGGACCGGTCTTGGACGTCGCGCCCGGCCGGCGTTTCGGGAGCGCCTCGGTCTGGCTGCTGGTGTCGGCGATCGCGGCGCCGTTGGTCCCCGCCGACGGCTCCTCCGTCGCGCGGAGTGCGGCCGCGGACCGCGCCGCCTCCTCCGCCGAAGACGGGGCCGGGGCCGGGGACTGGGACGGCACCGGGCCGGACGGTCGCGGCGGGAACGGCGTCCGTTCCGGCGGCGGCATCGGGAACTGCTGGCGCGGCGCCGGGCGCGGGGGAGAGTCGGGCCTGCGGACCGGGGAGCGGCCCCGCTCGCGGCGTTCGAACTCCTCGACGACGAGGTCGAGGAAGTCGTCGACCTGCTCCTCGTGGTAGCCGCGGCGGATGAGCGGCGCGCTGTCGAAGATCACCTCGCGCACTTCCTGCGCGCTCAGCGAGTCCGAGCCGGCCAGCGTCGCCTGCACGCGGTCCAGGAAGTCGTCCACCTGGTCCTCGTGGTAGCCGCGCCGGCCGAGCGGCGCGCGGTCGAACGTGACGCAGTCGACCACCGCCGGGGTCAGCGGCACGTCCTCCTCGTGCTGCACGCTCGGACCGCCTCCCGCGTCAGCGCGCGTGGAAGAGGTTTTGCGCGGCTTCCAATCCCTTGGCAACCAAAGCCTCCGTCGCGTCGGCACACCGGTCGATCTCGAGTGCGAGGTCCTTGCGTTCCATGGCGGAGAAGTCCCGGAGCACGAAGTCCGCCGGATCCATCCGCCCGGGCGGGCGACCTATACCGAACCGTACCCGCAGGTACTCCCTGGTCCCGAGCGACTTCGTGACCGATCTCAGCCCGTTGTGCCCGTTCTCGCCGCCGCCGAGCTTCAGCTTGAGGCTGCCGAACGGCAGGTCGAGCTCGTCGTGGACGACTATCAGGTTGGCCGGCGGGATCTTGAAGAACTTCGCGATGCCGACGACCGGCCCGCCCGAGAGGTTCATGTACGTGCGCGGCTTCGCGAGCAGCACCCGGCGACCGCCCAGCCGGCCTTCGAGCAGGTCCGCGCCGCCCTTGTGAGACTTGAACTTGCCACCCATCCGGTCCGCGAGCTCGTCCGCGACCAGGAACCCGATGTTGTGCCGGTTGCCGACATAGCGCGGCCCCGGGTTGCCGAGACCGACGACGAGCGTCGGGCCGTCGGCGGCGGGTGGCTCGGCTGGCATCTCGGGTCCTCGCAAAAAACAAACCGGGCGGTCCCGTGTGGGACCGCCCGGAACGGCGGGTCAGCCCTCGCTCGACTCCTCGGCGGGCTTCTCCACCTGCTCCTCCTCGGCACCGGCGGCCGCGGCCTCCTCGGCAGCGGCGGGCTCCTCGCCCTCCGGCGCCTCGATGCCGGCTTCCATGTCCTCGGCCGTCGGCGCGATGTTGACCGCGATCACCAGGGTGTCGGGGTCGGTGACGAGCTCCGCGCCCTCGGACAGCGGCACGTCGGAGGCGACGATCCGGGTGTCCGCCGTGGCGCCGTCGATCGAGACCTCGAACTGCTCGGGGATGTGCAGGGCCTCGACCGCGACCTGCAGCGTCATGGTGTCCTGGGTGACCAGGGTGCCGGGCGAGGCCTCGCCGGTGAACACCACGGGCACCTCGACGGTGACCTTCTCGCCGCGCTGGACGAGCAGCAGGTCGACGTGCTCGATGTAGTTCTTGATCGGGTGGGTGGTGACGGTCTTGGTCAGCGCGAGCTCGCTGGTGCTGTTGAACTCGAGCGTGAGGACGGCGTTCTGGCCGTGCTCCCGGACGACGCGGGCGAACTCGATCGCGGGCAGGGCCAGGTGCTGCGGGTCGGAGCCGTGGCCGTAGAGCACCGCGGGGATCTTCCCGTCGCGGCGCGTGCGGCGCGCGGCGCCCTTGCCGAACTCGGTGCGGGGTTCGGCGGCGAGACGGACCTCGGACACGGTGGGGCTCTCCTTGCTACACACTTGAAGCTGGGTCTCGGGCGGCGGCGGCCAGCGGCGACGGAATGCACGCGGCAATCAAGCCGCCGCGTCGATCACGCCAGGCGTGACGCCTGCCCTCGCCGAGGCAACCCGGTCAGTCTACGTGGTCGTTTCGTGGCTCTACGCGCGGGGCCTCGTGGCCGGCGGCGGTTGTCCACAAGGGGCCGACTTGTCCACAAGTCGATCTTCCGACCCCGGATTGTCAGTGGTCACCGATAGAATTGGTGTCGGGGCGGTCCCCCGGAGAGGGTGGGGGCCGTCATCCACGGGGCGACGCGGATTCGGGCGCTCGACGGGGGCCAGCGGGGCCAGCGGGGTTTCTGCGGGTGGCTGGGCACGTTTGGCATGCGGCGCGACCGGACGCGGGTCCGGGGGTCGGCCGGCAGGCGGGCGTCGCGGCGGCTCGACCGGTCGCGAGGCAGCGGCCACGAAGCACCGCCGGCGAAGCGATATCCGGTAGAACCCACGGCACGCGGCTCGCAGTGGAACAGGAGCGGTCAGGCGTTGCCGGCGAACAGGCTCGTCACCGAGCCGTCCTCGAAGACCTCCTGGATCGCCCGCGCGAGCAGCGGGGCGATGGACAGCACGGTCAGCTTCGAGAAGCGCTTGTAGTCCGGGATGGGCAGCGTGTTCGTGAACACGACCTCCCGCGCGCCGCAGACCGACAGGCGCTCCGTCGCCTCGCCGGACAGGACACCGTGCGAGGCCGCCACGACGACGTCCGCCGCGCCCTCGGCCACCAGCTGGTCCACCGCCTTCGAGATCGTGCCGCCCGTGTCGACCATGTCGTCGATCACGATGCACAGGCGGCCGCGCACCTCACCGACCACGCGCTTTGCCACGACGTCGTTCGGCAGCAGCGGGTCGCGGGTCTTGTGGATGAACGCGATCGGCACGCCGCCCAGATCGTCCGCCCACTTCTCCGCCAGCTTCGTGCGGCCGGCGTCCGGGGACACGACCGTCACGTTCTCGCTGCCGTACGTGTCGCGCACGTACCTCGACAGCAGCGTCTGCGCGAACAGGTGGTCGACCGGGCCGTCGAAGAAGCCCTGGATCTGCGCCGTGTGCAGGTCCACCGTCATGATCCGGTCGGCACCCGCGGTCTTGAAGAGGTCCGCGATCAGCCGCGCGGAGATCGGCTCGCGGCCCTTGTGCTTCTTGTCCTGGCGGGCATACGGGTAGAACGGCATGATCACCGTGATCCGCTTGGCCGACGCGCGCTTCAGGGCGTCGACCATGATCAGCTGTTCCATCACCCACTGGTTGATCGGCTCGCAGTGGCTCTGGATCACGAACGCGTCGCAGCCGCGGACCGACTCCTCGAACCGCACGAAGATCTCGCCGTTCGCGAAGTCGTACGCCGACTGGGGCGTGATGCTGACGTTGAGGTGCTTCGCGACCTCCTCCGCCAGCTCCGGATGCGCCCGCCCGGAGAACAGCATCAGGTTCTTCTTGGGCGTCCCGGACTTCGCGTTCATGACTCCTCCTCGGACGCCGCCTCCAGTGCCTTGCGTGCGGCCTCGGCGGCTGGCGTGCCCGCCCGCCTGCGCAGCACCCACTCCTCGATGTTGCGCTGCGACCCTGCCGACACGGCGAGCGCCCCGGGCGGCACATCCCGGCGCAGCACGGTGCCCGCACCGCTGTAGGCCCCGTCGCCGACGTTCACCGGCGCCACGAACATATTGTCCGATCCCGTCTTAACATGGGACCCGACGACAGTCCGGTGTTTGGCGACGCCGTCGTAGTTGACGAACACGCTGGCCGCGCCGATGTTGCTGTACTCGCCGATCGTCGCGTCGCCCACGTACGACAGGTGCGGGACCTTCGTGCCCGTGCCGATCTCGGAGTTCTTCACCTCGACGAACGTACCGACCTTCGAGCTCATGCCCAGCCTCGCGCCCGGCCGCAGGTACGCGTACGGGCCCACGCTCGCCCCGTCGAGGATCTCCGCCTCGCGGCCGTGCGTGCGCACCACGCTCGCGCCCGCACCCACGCTGACGTCGGTCAACGTCGTGTCCGGGCCGATCGTCGCGCCCTCGCCGACGCTCGTCGCGCCGCGCAGCAGCACGTTCGGCTCGAGGACCACGTCTCGAGCGAGCTCCACCCCAGCGTCGAGCCAGACGGTCGACGGGTCGGTCATCGTGACGCCCGCGCGCATCCACTGCTCGGTCAGCCGGCGGTTGAGCTCGGCGCCGAGCGCGGCCAGCTGCACGCGGTCGTTGACGCCCTCGACGAGCCACCGGTCGTCGCACGTCCACGTGCCGACGCGGTGCCCGTCCGCGCGGGCGATCGACAGCACGTCGGTCAGGTACTGCTCGCCCTGGGCGTTGTCGGTGGACAGCCGGCCGAGCGCGTCGGTGAGCACGGCGGCGTCGAACGCGTAGACGCCGGAGTTGATCTCCTGGATGGCCGCCTGGGACGGCGTCGCGTCCTTCTGCTCGACGATCGCCTCGACCGAACCGTCCGCCGCGCGCACGATGCGGCCGTAGCCGGTGGGGTCGTCGACCGACGCGGTCAGCACGGTGACCGCGTTGCCGGCGGAGCCGTGCTCGGCGAGCAGGGCCGAGAGCGTGACCGTGTCCAGCAGCGGCACGTCGCCGTAGGTGACGACGACCGTGCCGGCCAGCCCGTCGGGCAGCTCGTCGAGCGCGCAGCGCACCGCGTGCCCGGTGCCGTGCTGCTCCTCCTGGACGGCGACGGTGATCGTGGCGTCGATGGCCTTCGCGAGCTCGTGGAGGTGCTCGGTGACCGCCTCCCGGCCGTGCCCGACGACGACCGCCATGCGCTGGGGCGACAGCCCGGCGGCGGCCCGCACGGCGTGTTCGACCAGCGAGCGGCCGGCCAGCCGGTGTAGCACCTTCGGCGTCGCCGAGCGCATCCTCGTACCCTCGCCCGCGGCGAGGATGACCGTGCTGACTTCGCCGAGCCCGGTGGAGCCCTCGAGCATCAGCTCTCTCCCTTTGGCGTGGATTCGGAAATCGCCCGGCCGCGACCGGGGTCTCGATCCTACGTTGTCGGTCGGTTCGCTCCGCGAAGCCGCTAACAGGCCGCCTTTCCCTCCTCGCGTGCTCGGCGCTGGCGCGCCTGTGCGCGCTCGTCAGTCCAGACGGCCTACGCGGCTTCGCTCCCGCTCACGTGCCCTCTGGGACGACCCATGCGGGGTCGGGCGTGCTCGCCTCGTCCTGCAGTGGTACCTCAGGCCCGTCACCCTCCGTGGTCGCCACCGCGACGACGTCGTTGCCGCCCTTGCGCTTCGCCTGGTACATCGCGGCGTCCGCGCGGGCGAGCGCGCGGGCGGTGCCCTCCTCGGGACGCAGCGCGACGACCCCGACGGACAGCGTGACGCCGTGCGAGAGGTCGTTCGGCAGCGCGCCCACGGCCACCGCCGCGCGGCGGAGCGCGGCCGCGGCGGCGAGCAGCGGCGCACCCGGCAGCAGCACGATGAACTCGTCACCGCCGTAGCGGGCCACCATGTCGCTGCCGCGCAGCGTGTCCCGGATCGTGCTCGCGATGACGCGCAGCACGTCGTCGCCCTCGGCGTGCGAGAGCCGGTCGTTGACGGCCTTGAACCCGTCGAGGTCGACCAGCGCGATCGCCAGCGGCCTGCTGTCCCCGGACAGCTCGGCGAGCCGCTCGTCGAGCGCGCGCCGGTTCGGCAGCCCGGTGAGCGGGTCCTGGAGCGCCTGCTTGGCGACCGTGCCGTGCCGGCGCGCCAGCCGTTCGTGCTCGCGCCGGGCGGCGAGCGTCGCCGCGCGCGACTCGCGCATGTCCCACAGCTGGTACTCGAGCTCGGCGACGTAGAACTGCAGCGCGCTGACCGTCCGGTCGCCGTCCGCGGTGTAGGTGTCGTTGCCGGAGAGCCGGGCGTACTCGCGGATCAGGCACAGCACCAGCGAGGGCTCGGGCGCCATGCGCTCCAGCCGCTCCTGCACGGTGGTCAGGACCTCGACCGCCTCCTCGACGCGGTCGTCGCGCTCGAGGCAGCGGGCGAGCGCGACCGCGACGAAGATGATCTCGCGTGGCGCGGCGGCGGCCAGCAGCCCGATCAACCGGTCGGTGTGCTGCGGGCCGGGCGAGGCCAGCGCGTGCGCGGCGCCGACGACGGCCACCTGGTCGGCGGCGGGCAGGTCGCTGCGGCGCGGGAACAGCGACTCGCGGAACGGCGCCTCCACGTCGCTCGCCATCGCCGCCGCGCGCGTGAACCGCTCGGCCGCCTGCTCGTCCTCGCCGATCCGCTCCAGCCGCAGGCCCCAGCCGAGCTGCATGCGGCAGCGGGTGATGAGGTGCACGGAGATGTCGTGCGGGCCGGCGCCGCTGCGGATGTGCCGGTGCGCGCGGCGCATGACCTGGTCGCCGACCTCGTAGACGCCGAGCTCCATGAGCACGAGGCCGATGTCCATCAGCGTGGACGCCATCAGCACGTCCCACACCCGGGCGCCGAACGAGATGTCCGGCGCGACCTTCTCGTCGAGCATGGCGAGGCCGACCGCGGCCTCGGTGAGCGCGGGGTCCTCGGCGCCCGTCAGCAGCAACCGCTTGGCGCGCAACGCATGCGCGTCGGCTTGCAGCACGAGGAACTCGTGCGTGGTGGAGTGCTCGAGGAACTCGTCGACGATCGCCTCGGCCTCTTCGGTGACGGCCTGCTCGGCGTCGTTGACCCGGAGCACCGCGGCGGCGCGCAGCAGCTGGGCGAGCATCCGCGGCTCGCCGCGGTGGCGTGCCTCGGCGAGCAGGCGGTCGAGCTCGTCGGTGTGCCGGGCGCGGACGCCGCGCTCGCGGACCTGGGCGACGGCCAGGAGCTCACGCGCGCGTCCCACCAGCCACGCGTCGGACCGTTCGTCCAACGCAGGCAGGTCGACGTCCTCTCGCTCGCTGCCGCCACCCACGCCTGGCTGTCCACCTCTTGTTCTCGTGTCCTGCTCCGCCCGGCAGCTCCGCCGCCAGGGATCGAACCTGGACCATCAGAACCAAAATCTGAGGTGCTGCCTTTACACCACGGCGGACCATGAGCGCGGTGAACGCCCACGATTGAACATCGTGGCATGCATGCTCGCCGTGGGGCAGTGGTACCCGGGGAGCGGCATAGGAGTGCGGCCAAATGGGTGTGATCTGGATCACCGGAGGCGCTTTGCGCATCGGACCTGGCGCGCCGGGTCGGGATGTACTTACGCTGTCGTAGGTTACGGCAGCGTAGGCCAGGCTCTCCTTACCGGAATGCCCCGACGAGACAGTATTTGAGGTACAGATGACGACGACCCTCGATGAGACTTCGAGTGGGACCCCGAACAAGGGACCGAAGCCGATCACCGTGGGCCGGCGCAAGGGAATGACGCAGTTCGCGGTCTACGTATTCATCCTGGTGCCGTTCGCGGCGCTCATCGCGGCCGTGCCGCTGGCGTGGGGATGGGGCCTGACCTGGCTCGACGTGGGGCTCGCGATCTTCTTCTTCTATTTCACCGGTCTCGGCGTCACCATCGGTTTCCACCGGCACTTCACGCACGGCTCGTTCAAGGCCAAGCGGCCGTTGCGGATCTTCCTCGCCATCGCGGGATCGATGGCGGTGCAGGGCCCGCCGATCATCTGGGTGGCCGACCACCGGCGGCACCACGCGTTCTCCGATCGTGAGGGCGACCCGCACTCGCCGTGGCTGTACGGCACGTCGCCGGCGGCGCTGGCCAAGGGTTTCTGGCACGCGCACATGGGCTGGATGTTCGACCGGTCGCTGACGAACAAGGAGCGGTTCGCGCCGGACCTGATGGCGGACAAGGACATCGTGCGGGTGAACAACCTGTTCGGGCTGTGGACCGTGCTCACCTTCCTGCTGCCGGCCGTGATCGGCGGGCTCGCGACGTGGTCGTGGTGGGGCGCGTTCACGGCGTTCTTCTGGGCGGGCTTCGTGCGGGTCGCGGTCCTGCACCACGTCACGTGGTCGACGAACTCCATCTGCCACATGATCGGCGAGCGCCCGTTCGTGAGCCGCGACAAGGCGGCGAACTTCTGGCCGCTCGCGATCCTGTCGTTCGGCGAGTCGTGGCACAACCTGCACCACGCGGACCCGACCTGCGCGCGGCACGGCGTGAAGCGGGGCCAGATCGACACGTCGGCGCGCATCATCTGGATCTTCGAGAAGCTCGGCTGGGCGTACAACGTCCGCTGGCCGACGCAGCAGCGACTGGCGAGGATCACGGCCGGAGTGGAGTAACCCGCCACGGGCCGTCGGTGGGTGCCCGTAGGGTGACGGAGGTGGCAGCCCGGCGGCGAGATCGAAGCCGGGCGCCGGCGGGTCGGGCCGGCGCCCCGGTGCCCCGCGTACGGATGAGCGGTGAGGAGCGGCGCCAGCAGCTGCTGGACGTCGCGAGGTCGCTGTTCGCGGAGAAGGGCTTCGACGGCGCGTCGGTCGAGGAGATCGCACACCGGGCGAACGTCTCGAAGCCGGTGGTGTACGAGCACTTCGGCGGCAAGGAGGGCGTGTACGCGGTCGTCGTCGATCGGGAGATGCACTACCTCCTCACGTCGATGACCAGTGCGTTGACCGAGGAAGCGCACCCGAGGTTGCTCCTGGAGCGCGCGGCGGTCTCACTGCTCGACTACGTCGAGAGCTCGGCGGACGGCTTCCGCATCCTCGTGCGGGCCTCGCCGGTCGCGTCGTCGACGGGCACGTTCTCGTCGCTGCTGAACGACATCGCGCGCCAGGTGGAGGACATCCTGGGCCGGAAGTTCGGCGCGCGCGGGTACGACCCGAAGCTGGCGGCGCTGTACAGCCAGGCCTTGGTGGGGATGGTCGCGCTGACGGGTCAGTGGTGGCTGGACTCGAGGCGCCCCAAGAAGGAGGAGGTGGCCGCGCACCTGGTCAACCTCTCCTGGAACGGCTTACGCCACCTGGAGAACAAGCCCGAGCTGAGAGAGCCGCACTAGGTCCCGAACCGGCCTTGACATCGGCCACGTGCCGCCCCAGCTGCGGAAACGACGAAGGACCAAGATCACGAGCGGCCGCCGGCCCCCCGAGCACCACTCTAGTGCCGGCCACCGACAAGATCGGCGCGAGAGCCTGAGGCCTGGGGACGACTCACCGGGGAGTCACCCGCAAGAGCTTGTCGTCCGACCCGTTGGTCGTCGTGATGTACAGCGCCCCGTCCGGCCCGGTCCGGGCCGCCCGCAACCGTCCGAACCGGTTGTTGAACTCCTTCGGAATCGCGACCGAGGCGACGTCCCCAGCCTCCGTGAGCGTCAACAGCAAGACCTTCGCGCCCTTCAACGCGGTGATCACCAAGGCGCCGTTCAACGCACCCCACTGATCGCCGTCGAGGAAGGTCGCGGCGCACACGGCCTCGGTCGTCTCGCCCGACTGCCACTTCGCCGGCACCGCGTCCGGGAAGCGCTGCAGGTCGGTCATCGGGACGCTCTCGTCGTAGCCGCCGACCTTGCCGCCCTGTGACGGGTCCCAGCCGTAGTTGCGGCCGGCCTGGATGAGGTTGACCTCGTCGTTGAACGACGGGCCGTGCTCCGCGGTGAAGATCTGGTCCGTGCCCGGCCGCACCGCGACGCCCTGGATGTTGCGGTGGCCGTACGTGTACACGTACCGCTGCTTCGCGTTCTTCGCCTTGATGAACGGGTTGTCCGGCGCCGGCTTGCCCGTGTTCAGGTCCAGCCGCAGCGTCTTGCCGCCCAGGCTGGTCTTGTCCTGCGAGATCGAGCCCTGCGCGGTGTCACCGGTGCCGACGATCAGCATTCCGTCCGGCCCGATCGTCGGGCGGCAGCCGGAGTGCCGGCCGGTGCTGATCGGCAACCCGGTGAGCAGCTCCTTCTCCCGCCGGGCGGTCCTGCCGTCCTCCGCGAGCCGCCACGTCACGAGGCGGATGTCCTGCGGGTCGCCGTTCTCCGTGTGCGTCTGGCACGTCGTGAACAGCCGCGTCCGCGCGAAGTCCGGGTGCACGACCATGCCCATCAGCCCGCCCTCGCCGGAGACGAACACATCGGACAGGTCGGCCTTCACCTGCGACACCTTCGCGCCGGGTTTCGCGCTCGACAGCAGCGAGATGCGCGCGGGCCGCTCGGTGACCAGCACCTTGCCGTCCGGCAGGAAGCCGATGTCCCAGCCGTGCTCGAGCCCGCCGGCCACCTGTTCGACGAGCAGGCCGGGCGTCTCGCTGCTGCTCGGCGGCGTCGGCGTCGAGGACGCCTCGGTCTGCTTCTGCGGCGGCACCTCGCCGACATCCCGTTGGGCAGGCGCGTCGGTGCACGCGGTGAGCGTGGCCAGGGCCAGCGCGACGACCAGGAAACTCGCCCGGTTTGTCATGGGTCCAGAATGCCGCTCGCAGCGTCGCACTCGTGTGAGGACCCGGCCGGCGAGGGGAGCATCCAGGTGAGCGACAACTGGTGGACGGACTACCAGCAGAACAAGCGGCTGCGCGGTCTCGAGGCGGACCTGTCCAGCGTGAGCGCTTCGCTGGCATCCGCCCGCTCGAGCCAGCGGCGGCTGAACGCGGAGCTGTCGAAGGTCCGCGGCTCGCTGGAGCAGCGGCTGGACCGGCTCTCCGCCGCCTTCGACGCGTTCGTGGAGATCAGCGACCTGCGCATGACGTTGGTGCTCTTCGACGAGCAGGGCCGGGTTCGGCACCAGGCACGCCGGCTGCTCGCCGGCACCGGGCCGGACGGCGAGGTGTCCGATGTGGACGGCTACTGGCTCGCGCCCGCGGTGTCCGCGCTGCGGGTCGCGGTCGACGGGGTCGTCGACGCCGACTCGCTGAACCTCGCCAAGGCCCGCGATCCACAGCGCGCCGCCGTCTTCCACGTGCTCGGCGCCGGGCTGCTCGGCGGCCGGAGCACGGTGGACGCCGGCCTGCTCGCCGACGTGCTGCCGGTGCCCGCGGCCACGATGCCGCGCCACCAGCGTGCCGTGTGGACGCTCGCCGCCGACGGCTTCTTCGGCCCGGCCGGCTGGGAGCTGGTGCGCAGCCGCGGCGTCGAGTTCGTCCGGGCGCTGCCCGACGACGCGCGCGGGAGCGCCGTCGACGCGCTGCGCGCGATCGGCACCGCGGGCGCGACATCGACGTCACCGCCGCGCGAGCTCGAGGGGCTCGGCGACGTCACCATCGCACTCGGCGCGGGGGCGAGCCTGGCCACGCTGCGGTCGTGGGTCGAGGAGACCCTCGCCGGCTATCCGAGCGAGCCACCGGCCGAGGCCGACCCCGCCGTGCGGCCGGTCGTGGAGCTGCTGGTCGAGGAGGGCAGCCCGGTCGAGCAGCCGCTGCTCGTCCGGGAGCGCGAGCTGCGCGCGGTGATCGAGGGGAAGGGCGGCCAGCCGCCCGCCTGGGACGGCCCGGCCGGCGAGACCGTCGAGCTGCTGCGTACCGACGCGAAGGACGCGAGCCACCCGGCCCGGCGCGCGGCGGCCGTGCGGATCTGCGGCGAGCTCGTGATCACCGCGGCCGAGCGGCTCGCGGCCACCGCCCGCGCGGACGCGCCGTACCGGGTCGAGGCCCGCACGCGGCAGGGCCTGGTGACGATCACCGCGGACGGGCCGGACCAGGGTTCGGTCGCCCGCGCGCGGTCGCGGATCGACGACGGCGCCAAGGTGAGCGCCCAGCGTCGCGTGGTCGCGGGCGTCGCGCTGGGCGTGGGCCTGGCGTTCGTCGTGCTGGCCGTCGTGGCGGGCTGGGGCTGGCTCTTCGCCGCGCTCCTCGGGCCGGTCGTGGCGCTCTACCAGTGGCGCATCGACGTCCGGGAGCGCGAGGACGCCGCGACGTCGGCGAAGACGTTCCACGAGAGCCTGACGAAGGAGCTGGACGCGCGGGTCGCGGCGCTCGTCGAGTGCCGGGCCGGCCTGGCCGAGCGCGAGCCGAAGATCGACGAGGACCTGAAGGCGATCCGCGAGGCGCTTGCCTAGAACATGGCGGCGGGGCGGCCGCGCGCGACCACGCGCGTGCACGCCCCGTCGACCACGCGCACCTGCAACGAGCCGCAGCTGCAGCGGCTCCACACCGTCTGGCCTTCGGTCGTGCGGTGGCGGGACACCACCTGGAACGGTTGGGCGTCCGGCCATCCACAGTGCGGGCAGTAGGTCATACCTCCAGGGTGGGGAAGCAGACCGTGTACGTCTACGTTGACTTTCCGAACAGTAACGTGAAGCATCACCTTCATGATTGACCTGCGCCGGCTCCGCGTGCTGCGTGCGGTGTCGCACTACGGCACGATCACCGCCGCCGCGAAGGCCCTGCACTTCACCACGTCGGCCGCGTCCCAGCAGATCCGCCAGCTCGGCCGCGAGCTCGACATCACGCTGCTCGAACCGCACGGCCGCAAGATCCGGCTGACGCCCGCGGCGCAGCGGCTGCTCGAACACGCCGACGCGATCGAGGCGCGCTGGGAGCAGGCGGAGATCGACCTGCGCACGGCCCGCGACGAGCCGGCCGGGCTGCTACGGCTGTGCGGCATCCCGACCGCGGTGGCCATGCTGCTCGCGCCGGCGGTCGCGCCGCTGGTTGCGAAGTACCCGCGGCTGTCCGTGCACATCGAGGAGGTCGAGCAGCAGGCCGGGTACGACCTGCTCTTCGACGGCTCGGTCGACCTCGCCGTCCTCGAGTCCACACCGGACAACCCGACCGCCGGCGACCCGCGCTTCGACCAGCGCCCGCTCGTCGACGACGTCTTCGACCTGGTGGTGCACTCGGAGCATTCGCTGGCCGGCCAGGAGTCCGTCCAGCTGGGCGAGGTGGCGGGCGAGGACTGGATCCTGCCCGCGGTCGCGTGCACGTGCCGCCAACACACGCTGTCCGCGTGCGGTGCGGCCGGCTTCACGCCGAACGTCGTGCACAACGCGCTGGAGTGGAACGCGATCGCGCACCTGATCGCGCACCGGCTCGGGGTCGCACTGGTCCCGCGGCTCGCGTACCTGCCACCCCACCTGCCGCTGGCCCGGCTGCCGCTCGACGGGGGCGCGCCCAGCCGGAAGCTGCTGACCTGCACCCGCGCCGGCGCCCGCGACCACCCCGCGATCGCGGCGACGCTCACCGAGCTGGCTACCGTGGCCGCGTGAGTCTGACGCTCGACGTCTCCGGCGCGGTGGCGACGCTGACCATCGACCGCCCGGCCAAACGCAACGCGATGAGCTTCGAGATGTGGTCGGCACTGCCGGGCTTGCTGGCAACGGTCGAGGCGGACGACGGCGTGCGGGCCCTGGTCATCCGTGGCACCGACCACTTCTCGGCGGGCGCCGACATCAGCGAGTTCACGACGCTGCGGGCGGATCCGTCCGGCGCACAGCGGTACAGCGCGGCCGTGCACGCGGGCGAGCGCGCGATCGCGTCGTTGCCGAAGCCCACGATCGCGGCGGTGCGGGGCGTCTGCGTGGGTGGTGGCTGCGAGATCGCGCTGGCGTGCGACATCCGCATCGCCGGGGAGGACGCCCGCTTCGGCATCACCCCGGCCAAGCTCGGCATCGTCTACAACGCGACGTCGACGAAGCAGCTGGTCGACGCGGTGGGCCCGGCGTGGGCGCGCCAGATCCTGTTCACGGCGGACATCATCGACGCGCCCACGGCGCTGCGGATCGGCCTGGTGAACGAGCTGTCCCCGGATCCGGTGGCCCGAGCCACGGAACTGGCCCGAACGATGGCGACCCGCTCGCAGGTCTCGATCCGCGGCGCCCGGACGATCATCTCCCGGATCACGGACGGCTCGTTCGAAGAGGACGAAGCCGTCGACGCCCTGTACGAGGCCTCCGTGAAGAGCGACGACTACGCGGAGGGGGTGCGGGCGTTCCTGGAGAAGCGCCCGCCCCGCTTCTGACCGCGGTCAGGCCTGCGAGCCGTAGAGGTACTCGTTGAGATCCGCCGGCCGCGTCTCTTCCGGCACCTCGTCCGTGTAGTAGTTCATCGCCACGGCGACGCGGATCTCGGCGTCCTCGAGCTTCCGCACGTAGTGGGGGTGGCGCCGCCCGTCGAAGAAGACCAGCTCGCCCTGCGTGGGATAGAGCGCCTGGCAGTCCGCGTCGATCTCTTCCTTGCTCCGAGCGTGCACGTTGTTCGCGACGGCGAGTTCCCCGCCGGTCCCCTTCGGCAGATCGGTGACGTAGAGCAGAGCCTCGACCGGGTTCGTGTCCACGTGGCACTCGTACCGCTCCCCGGGAAACTGCACGTTCAGCACGACGGCGTAGCGCGGATCGCGCGCGGTGGTGAGCCGGACGCCGCGAATCCGCTCGCCGATCTTGCGGAATTTTCCCTCGTAGAGGTCGACCAGCCAGGGAAGCTCGTGCTGAACAACCTTGCCACCGACGCAATGGATCGGCAGGCTGGTGACCTCGGCACTCTCCCTGGAAGTGGAATGGGGCGGCACCAGCGTTCGCTTCATCGAGTGGTTCTTCGCGACGTCGATCAGACGTTGCTGCCAGCCAGTAGGCAACAGAGCCGCCACGTTCTCGAAATCCCACTCGAACCGGGCAGCTTGGAGATTCCCTTCGGCCGCGTCCGAACCGACGGAAAGCGTGTTCATGGTTGGTGGTCTCACATTTCTCTGGAAGTGCGAAACAGACGTCAGTCGAACACGAGTCGCGGGCAGGTACGCGTCATGGCGTCGTGGTCATCGATCATGCGTTGGTGATGTCGTGGATCGATCAACGAATAATGGAGCGACTGGCGACTCGGTGGTTCCGCCAGCGCGACGAGGCCCGAGTCCGAACCGACGAAGTCCTTGATGCGGTCGAGCAGGCGCTCGGTCCTCGTGGTGACCAGCGCCGTATCCACTGTGTACATGACGTATCCGGGGACAAGTGGCCGACTTGACTCGAAGAACCTAATGCGCCGGTCCGCAGCCGCTCGACTCAGGGTCGCCGAGTCACCGACCGCGTTCCGAAGTCGCCGCGCCTGGGCGCGCCAGTCGGGGCCTTCCGGGATGACGTAGGTGTACTCGCTTCCGTGCGCGACGTTGTGACTGATGACGGATGTAAAGGAGGTCTGTCCGGTGCGGGGGAGATCCGCGGGTTCCCCGACGTGCACCTCGTCGTCTGGCTCACCCGACAGCGTGAAGACGTCTATGTCGAGGTCGGCGGTAGCGATGCGGATGGTCTTGCTGATGCGCTCCAGATCGCGCACCTCGGTCTCGGTCAGCGCGATGCCGAGCACGGCCGCCTCGTTCTCCGCAAGGAGGCGCCTGGCTGTCGACTCGACGTCTTCGGCCAGCGCGGATCCGACCCGGCCCACGAAATCGCGCAGCGTTGCCGTCTTGGCCTGCGTTCTTGCGATGGCCTCCTCGAAGTGGCCTGCGAGGTCGCCGTAGTCCGGTGCCGGTGCCTCCGGGGTGATGCCCAGGACCAGGTAGTCGAGGCTTACGTCCAGGGCTCGCGCGATGTCGACGAGGACGTGCAGGCTTGGCGTGGCC
This sequence comes from Actinophytocola sp., assembly GCF_036555685.1. Classification (GTDB taxonomy): domain Bacteria; phylum Actinomycetota; class Actinomycetes; order Mycobacteriales; family Pseudonocardiaceae; genus Actinophytocola. The sequence continues at coordinate 20,250 of NZ_DATBKY010000314.1, forward strand.
TTCCCGCGGACGTACTGCGACAAGGCGGATTCGGAGACGTGAATCGAGCGGGCGAAGTCCTTGCGCCTGTTTCGGAAACGCTCGTTGAGGAGCTGGCGGAGAACCTGGCCGAAGCGGATGTCGTCGGCCATCTCAGGCCGACCGGCTGACCGAGGCCGTGCGGCCGACCTGTCGCACCCAGGCCAGCGTGGACAGTTCTTTGTGCTCGACGTCTATGGAGGCGTAGTCGTCGGGATCGATGAGCCCGGGCGCGTCCATGATGACCTCCTCGTACACCGCCGCCGACGCGATCAGCGCGAGGTAGGCGCCCGACTGGTGGACGAATTGCTTGAACGCCGGCGCGTCCAGCAGCCGGAAGAGGTAGGTGACGCTCTCGCCGACAAGCCCGTGGCTGTCCTTCCACGCGTGGGCGGCGTGCACCGCCACGCGCAGGCACATCTGTGCCAGTTCGCTCGACACCATGTTGTGCACGCGCAGTCCGGCGCGCAGATATTCGATGAACGGATATATGAGGCGATCGGTTGGAATTTCCGGCGAGACGGCCATGACGATTCCGTCGCCACGGTCCTCCGAATAGCGTCGCGCGAAGGCGATGTCCGAATCCTTCAGTGCGGTGTTGAACAATTTGTATAGGCTGTCCCGCACATAGATCTGTACCTGGCGGTTCCTCCGCTGTTCCCCATATCCGACGACATCGGCGGCAACAAGAGTGCACCTTCCGTCCGGAACCCACCTGCCTCGTCGCTCGGTCATGACGCCTCC
>NZ_DATBKY010000315.1:0-82147 GCF_036555685.1 Actinophytocola sp.
GGCTGACCGACTCGCACTTCGGGCACGGCACGTTCGTGACCGGGCTGATCCACCAGATGTGCCCGGACGCGCGGGTGCTGTCGCTGCGCGTGCTGGAGAGCGACGGGCTCTCGACGGAGGGCTCGGTGCTGTTCGCGCTCGACTGGCTGCGCCGCCGGGTCGAGGGCGCGCTCGCGAACAACACCCCGGAGGAGCTGGTCGACGTCGTGTCGATGTCGCTCGGCTTCTACCCGGAGACCGCCTCGCCTGCCGACGTCGTGCAGGTCGAGGCCGCCGTGCGGCGGCTCACCGACCTCGGCGTGCTCGTCGTCGCGGCGGCCGGCAACGACGCCACCACCCGGCCGTTCCTGCCCGCCGCGTTCGGCGCGGACGCCGGTGGTGCGAGCGGCAACCAGATGGTGGCCGCGGTCGGCGCGCTCAACGCGTCCGGCCACACGACCGCGGCGTTCAGCAACGACGGCCCGTGGGTGTGGCGCTGGGCGCCGGGCAACGCGCTGGTCAGTACGGTGCCGATGTGGCAGGGTGCGGCCAACCCGGGCATGGGCAAGCTCGACGGCGGGGGAGTGGGTCCGCGCATGCGCACCTCCCCGGACCCCGACGACCTGCGCACCGGCTTCGCGGTGTGGGCCGGCACGTCCTTCGCCACCCCGGTCGTGGCGGGCATGCTCGCCGAGTCGATGGCCCGCGACCCGGAGACCGGCAAGGACTACGGCATCGAGCGGGCCCGCAACGCGATGACGCTGACGGACATGAGACTCAAGGAACGCGGATGGCGGTACTAGGAGTGGCGTCCTGACTTCCGGCCTCGTGCGCGCACACGACCTGCACGCCCGCGCGCGTGCGGCCGTCGGTGCGTACCGGTTCGGGCACGGCCGGATGTTGCTGCGGGACGCGCAGCGGCTGCTCGACCGGTCCGGTGTGCCGGACGAGCGCGTGACGGCGCTGCGCGTCCGGGTCCTCGTCAGCCTCGCCTACGTCGCGGCCGAGACCGACTCGCTCACGGCCGGGCTCGACGGGCTCGACGACGCGGAGCGGCACGCGCGGCGGCTGCCCGACGGCGTCGAGCGGTCCGAACTGGACGGTCTGGTGCTGGCCCACCGCGGGCTGCTGCTGCTGCGCGCCGGCCGCGTGCCCGAGGGCCTCGAGGTGCTCGACGACGCGATTCCGCGGCTCGAGCGCGGCATGCGCGGCGGCACCGGGGACGCGTCCGTGCTCGCGGGCGCGTACCTCAACCGCGGCACGTCGTACATCTTCCTGGCCCAGGTCGCGGGCGCGGCCGCGGACTTCGCCCGCTGCATCGAGGTCTGCGACGACCACGGCCTGGTGCTGCTCGCCGCCAAGGCCCGGCACAACCTCGGCTACGTCGCCTACATGACGGGCGACCTGCCCACGGCGCTGCGCCACTACGACGAGACCGAGCGCAGCTACCGCGAGCACAGCACGGGAATGCTGCCCACGCTCCAGCTCGACCGCGCGCGGGCGCTGCTCGCGGCCGGCCTCGCCGCCGACGCCGCACGCCAGCTCGACGACGCGATCCCGATGCTCCGCGAGCAGCGGGCCGGCCAGGACCTCGCGGAGGCCGAGCTCGCCCGCGCCGCCGCCGCGCTGCTGGACGGGGCCACGAACGACGCGAAGCGGCGCGCCCGCGCGGCCGAGCGCAGCTTCACCCGCCGCGGCAACGCGCGGTGGGCGGCGGTGTCCGCGCTCGTGGCGATGCGCGCGGACGCGACCGTGTCGATCGAGTCGGGCCGGGTGCCGCCGCGGCTGCCGGTGCGCGCGGTCAAGCTCGCGGAGTCGTTGCGTGCCTTGCTGCTCGAGGACGAGACCGGGCTCGCGCTGATGCTCGCCGTGCGCCTGGAGGTGCGCCGCAGCGACCCGGCGTCCGCGGAGATCCTGCTCGACCAGCTGCCGCCGCAGCGCGCGACGACACCCCTGGACCACCGGATGCTGCTGCGGCTGTGCCGCGCCGAGCTCGCGGTGGCCCGCGGCGACCGGCGGCGCGCGCTGGCCGAGGCGCGCCGCGGCCTCGTCGAGCTCGGCCGGGCCCGCGACCGGATGGGCGGCCTGGAGCTCGTGTGCGGCACGGCCGTCCACGGCCAGCAGCTCGGCGAGCTCGCCGTGCGGCTGGTGCTGAACGGGCCCCGGCGCTCCGCGCGGCAGCTGTTCGGCTGGCTCGAACGGACCCGCGCGCAGGTGTACCGGTACGAGCCGATGCCGGCGATCGACGACCCGGTGCTCGCGGAGAAGGTCAGCGTGTTGCGGTCGCTGCGCCGGGCCGTGCAGCTGGAGCGGGTCGCCGGCCGGCCGGCGCGGCGGCAGGAGCGGCAGGCGGCGGCCCTGGAACGCGAGGTGCTGCGGCAGGGCTGGTACACGACGCCGTGGGGCCGGCCGCGTCCGGTCGCCTCGCTCGCCGACGTCTCGGCACAGCTCGGGGAGCGGGCGCTGGTCTCGTTCGCGGTGTCGGGCGACGAGCTGTTGGCGGTCGTCGTCGCGGGCGGGCGGACCCGGCTCGCGCGGCTCGCGTCGGCGGCCGAGACCGCGGAGTGGGCGCACCGGCTGTACGCGGACCTCGACGCGCTCGCCCCGGACGGGCTCGCACCCGCGGTCGCCGCGGTGGTCACCGGGTCGGCACGGCGCAGCGCCGACGTCCTCGACACCCGGCTGATCACGCCGCTCGAGCGGTTCGCCGGCCGCCGCGAGCTGGTGATCGTGCCGACCGGGGCGCTGTACGCGGTGCCGTGGGGCAGCCTGCCGTCGCTGCGCGGCCGGCCGGTCGTGGTCGCCCCGTCGGCCACGGCCTGGCTGTCCGCGGAGCGGTCGGGCACGGACGGCGGCCGGGTGCTGTTGGCCCGCGGCCCGCGGCTGACCGAGGCGATCGCCGAGGAGTCCGCGCTGCGCTCGACGTACCCGGACGCGATCTACCTGGCGAGCCCGGGCAGCACGGTCGCGGCCGTGCTGTCGGCTTTGGACGGTGCGGCGATCGCGCACCTGGCCGCGCACGGCGAGCACGAGCCGACCAACGCGATGTTCTCCCGCCTGGAGCTCGCGGACGGCCCGCTGTTCGCGCACGAGCTCGCCCGCCTGCGCCGCCCGCCCCGGCACGTCGTGCTGGCCGCGTGCGAGCTGGCGATGAACCACATCCGCCCGGGCGACGAGGCACTCGGCTTCGCGGGCGGGCTGCTGGCGGGCGGCGTGCGCACGGTGGTGGCCGCGGCGAGCCGGGTGGGCGACATGGCGGCGGCGTCGGCGATGGTCGAGTACCACCACCGCATCTCCGCCGGCGACCGGCCGGCGGTCGCGCTCGCCGCCGCGGTGGCCGCCGACCCGTTCCGCCGCCCGTTCATCTGCCTCGGCGCCAGCTGAGGTAGCCGATCACGTACGCCCGACGCCCGAGGAATGGCTATGCTCGCCCGCATCACCCCGTCCGACTAGGAGGAACCACCCGTGGTCGTGCTCGTCATCGTGCTGATCGTGCTCGTCGTGGCGCTGATCGCCGTGCTGGTGCTGCGCGGGCGGTCCAACACGAAGCCTGCGCAGCAGGCGCCCGCCAAGCCGGAGGACCCGCTGCGCGAACACGAGGGCGTCACCGACGTCCGCACCGTGCGCGCCGGCGACATGGTCGACTACGGCGACCAGCTGTACTTCGTGCGCGGGTCCCTGCGGCTCACCGAAGGCGGCTACAGCTGGTCCGAGCACTTCCTCGACGACACCCGCGGCGACCGCCTCTGGCTGTCGGTCGAGGAGGACCCGGACCTCGAGGTGTACTTCTGGCGCGAGACCGACCTCGTCGCCGAGCCGAGCGGCAAGACGATGGAGGTCGGCGGCGTCACGTACACGAAGGACGAGGACGGCACCGCGCGCTACACCTCCGAGGGCACCACGACGGTCGCGGAGAAGGGCAGCGTCGAGTACGTCGACTACGAGGGCCCGGCCGGCAAGGCGCTCAGCTTCGAGCGGTTCGACGGTGGCAAGTGGGAGGCCGGGCTCGGCGAGTCCGTCCCGCTGCCGGCGCTGCGCGTGTACCCGGCGGGCAGCGACCGGACGTGAGAGCCCGCATCGACACGGGGTTCGTCGACCTGCGAGCCGCCGATCTCAGCCTCGCCTTCGGTCTGCCCCGGCTGCCCGCGCTCGGCACGCACGTCGTCGTGCTGCACGGGCAGCAGGTCGAGCTGCGGCTGCTGGGCAAGTCACACCAGGTCGTGGTCGGCACGTGGTCGGAGACCGTGGCCTGCCTGCCGAACCGTGAGGACTCGCTGCCCGGCCGCGACGAGCAGGTGGTCGACGGGCTGCGCGTGCAGTTCGCCTCACAGACCCTGCGGCTGGCGGAGATCGCGCTGGCCGATCGGGTCGCCGGCATCGTCGGCGACTGCGCGACCGACGAGTCGGCGCTCGTGGGCCAGTTCCCCGGCTCGCCGCTCGCGGTCACGGCGATGCGGGCGTGGGAGGAGAAGGACGGCACGGCATGGCGGACCTGGCACGCCTACCCGCAGGCCGGTGAGCTGGTGGAGACGCGGACCGTGGTGAGGAAGGCATGAGGCGGATCAGCCCGAAGCTGCTCATCGCCGGCGGGCTCGGCGTCGTCGGCCTGCTCGTGCTCGTGTTCGCGTTCGTGGGCAACCACAGCGTGCGCGGCTACCTCGACGACAACTACAAGCGCGTGTCGTCGAACGGCAGCTCCATCGTGTACACATCGGACCAGAAGCCGAAGGACGTCTACGCGGACATCCGCTCGGCGGTGGACCCTGCGGACGTCCAGACCGACCCGGAGGGCTACTTCCTGCGCTACTCCGACGACATCGTCGGGATCACGGCGGCCGGCGCCGGTTCGCGGATCTACCTCGACGACGAGCGGCACGGGTACGCGCACTGGTTCCCGTTCGTGGCCGGCGTGTGGGGGACCGGCGGCGGACTGGGCGAGGGTGTGCGCGGCGGTGGGCCGGGGGCCGGCAAATGAGTCGTCTGCTCGTCATCCCGGCCTGCGCGCTCGCGTTGCTGGCCGCGCCGGGTGCCGCGGCCGCCGACGTCATCTTCGACCAGGCCGACGCGGACGAGCTCGCCGCGACGCTCGCCGACGCGTACGAGGCCCAGGGCGTCTGCTACGGCTGGTCGGTCGCCGTGGACAACGAGGGCGTGCCGCAGACCAGCGTCGGCTCGAACTTCGGCGCCGGGCAGTCGCTGCAGGACGCGGGTGCCGGGTGTGCCAAGACCGTCGAGTTCACCGCGAGCATCGTGTGGACGCCGGAGTCGTCGGAGTCGGAGGACTCGGCGTCGTACGGGGTGTCCAGCTCGCCGGGCGGCCCGACCGTCGACGACCTGGACGACCTGGAGATCATCAGCGAGGGCGGCCTGGAAGGCGACGACGTCGACGTGGACGTCTACAAGGCGGTGGCCGCGCTGCCGTTGCTGGCCGCCGACACCGGTCTCGCGAAGCCGATGGAGGCCTCGCCCGCGCCGGAGGCGGACTCGGCGAACGAGCAGCCGACGAACTCGCCGGGCGGGGACTTCTGGCGCCAGTCCGGCATGCAGATCCTGTGGGGCGCGCTCATCCTGGCGGCGGCGGTGGTGTTCGGCTGGTACGTCGTCAGGTCCTCGCGACGTCCGCCGCGGCCGATCGGCCCGGCCGCGGAGCAGATCCCGGACCGACCCAGCGAGCCGTTCCACCAGCCGCCGGCCCCGCGACCGCCACCGGGCCCGCCGGCGCGGGCCTGGTCGCCGCCCGCGCGGCGGCCGGAGCCCCGGCAGGACCAGGAGCCCGCGCCGGAGCCCGCGCCGGAGCCCGCGCCGGAGTCCGCCCCGGAGTCCGCGCCGGAGCCGCGTGCGCGGCCGCGGCCGGAGTCCACCGTGAAGCCCGAACCAGGTCCCGAGCCCGATTCCCGGACCAGGCCAGACGAATAGGAGCCACCCACCCATGCTGTCCGATGTCTTCACCGAAGTCGGCATCGCCGCCACGTACGGCCTGGTCGGGCTCGTGCTGATGGCGGTCGGCTTCGCGCTGGTCGACGTGCTCACCCCGGGCAACCTGCGCGAGCAGGTCTGGGTGCAGCGCAACCGCAACGCGGCCGTCCTGCTCGCGAGCAACCTCCTCGGCGTCGGCATCATCGTCGCCACCGCGATCGCCGCCAGCGAGAACGACTGGGCCGTCGGCATCGTTTCCACGCTGGCCTACGGGATCCTCGGTCTCGTCCTCATGGGACTGTCCTTCGTGGTCATCGACGCGGTCACCCCGGGCAGGCTCGGCGCGCTCATGGTCTCCGAGGAGCCGCACCCGGCCGTGTACGTCAACGGCGCCTCGCACATCGCGGTCGCGGCGATCGTGGCCGTCGCGATCGTCTGAGCGATCGTCCGAGCGATCGTCCGAGACATGACCGCGGTCGAGACCCGAGCACGACCACAGGCCCGGCGCACCCGGGCGCTGCGGGCCGGGCTGCTGTTCGCCACGTTCGCCTGTGCCGCGTGCGGGCTGGTCTACGAGCTCGCGCTGGTCGCGCAGGGCTCGTACCTGCTCGGCGACTCCATCACGCAGGCGTCGGTCGTGCTGGCGACGATGGTGTTCGCGATGGGCATCGGCTCGCTCGCCGCGAAACCCCTGCAGCGCCGGGCGCTGGCGGGCTTCGCGGCGATCGAGGCCGCGCTCGCCCTCACCGGTGGGCTGTCGGTGCTGGGCCTGCACGCGGCGTTCACCTGGCTCGACCTGTACTGGCCCGCGCTGGTCGCGATCGCGCTCGTCGTCGGCGCGCTGATCGGCGCGGAGATCCCGCTGCTGATGACGCTGCTGCAGCGGATCCGGCGCCAGGACGCCGGCTCGGCCACCGCGGACCTGTTCGCCGCGGACTACGTGGGCGCGCTCGTCGGCGGCCTCGCCTTCCCGTTCCTCCTGCTGCCGCTGCTCGGCCAGACCAGGGGCGCGTTGCTCGTCGGCATGGTCAACGCGGTGGCCGGCGCGTTCGTGGTGCTGCTGCTGTTCGCCCGCACGGTGTCGCGGCGCCGGCGGGCCGCGGTCGCCGCGGGCACGCTCGCGGTGCTGGCCGTGCTGGGCGTGGCGTTCGCCGGCAGCGACGCGTTCCTGCGGTACTCGCGCAGCGTGCTGTACGAGGACCCGGTCGTGTACTCGGAGACGTCCGGCTACCAGGACATCGTGCTGACGCAGTCTTCGCCGATCGCCGACGGGCCCACCGACACGCGGCTGTTCCTCAACGGCGACCTGCAGTTCTCCTCGATCGACGAGTACCGCTACCACGAGTCGCTGGTGCACCCGCTGCTCGCCGGCCCGCGCGGCCGGGTGCTCGTGCTGGGTGGCGGCGACGGGCTCGCGATGCGCGAGGTGCTCAAGTACCCGGACGTCCGCGAGGCCGTCGAGGTGGAGCTCGACCCGGCCGTGCTGCGCCTGGCCGAGCAGGACCCGCGGCTCACCACGCTGAACCGCCGCTCGCTCGAGGACCCGCGGGTGAAGGTCGTCGTCGCGGACGCGTTCGCGTGGCTGCGCGACACGTCCGACCGGTTCGACGCCGTGATCATCGACATGCCCGACCCGGACGCGACGGCCACCGCGAAGCTGTACTCGCAGGAGTTCTACCTGCTGGCGCGGCGCGCGCTCGCCCCGGGCGGGCGGCTGGTCGTGCAGGCCGGGTCGCCGTACTTCGCGCCCCGCACGTACGACTGCATCCTGAACACGATGCGCGCGGCCGGCCTGGGCGTCACCCCGTACCACGTGAACGTCCCCACCTTCGGCGACTGGGGTTTCGCGCTCGCCCAGGACGGCCCACCGCCGCGGCTGCGCCTCGACCCGCCCTCGCCGCTCCGGTTCCTGAACCGGCCGACTTTGGACGCGGCCGAGGCCTTCCCGGCCGACCGCCACCCCACGGGCACCGAGCCTCCGTCCACACTGGACGACCCACGGGTGCTGCGCCTCACCACCGAGGAGTGGCAGGCGTACTAGGGCAGGATCAGGTTCACGTCGCCGAACTCGTGCCACAGGTAGTCCGCGTTGACGGCCTCCGCGTAGGTGCGGTCCAGCAGGTCCCGGCCCGCGATCGCGGCCAGCATGTCCAGGTGCGACGCCCGCGGCTCGTGGAAGCCGGTCAGCAGGCCGTCCACCACGCGCACCCCACGCGCCGGCGTCACGATCAGGTCCGTCCAGCCCGACGCCGCCGACACGACCCCGGACGGCGACGCCGCCGACTCGATCGCCCGCACGGCCGTCGTGCCGATCGCGAGCACCCGGCGGCCCTCCGCGCGCGCCGCGTTGACCTGCCGCGCGCTCGCCGCCGGCACCGCGAACCGCTCCGGGTACGGCCGCTCGTGCGCCTCCGGCGAGGCCACCCCCGTGTGCAGCAGGACCGGTGCGAACTGCACGCCCGCCGACACCAGCTCCGTGACCAGCCGGTCGGTGAACGGCCGCGACGCGCTCGGCATCTCCGCGCTGCCCGGCGTCGTGCCGAACACCGTCTGGTAGTACGACAGCGGCCACCGCGCGGCCACGTAGGAGTACCGGATCGGCGCGCCGAAGGCCGACAGGTACGCGGGGACCCCCCGGCCCAGCGTGTCCACATCGGACTCCCACAGCCGGCCGGCCGAGAACGACCGGCGCAACGTCACCGAACCCCCGCCCAGCAACGCGTACCGCTCGCCGGCCGAACCCGCCGGGTACGGCTCCGTCGCCCGCCCGGCCACCCGCCGCAGCTCGACCAGCCAGCGCCCGGAGGGCAGCTCCGTCGAGAAGTGCACGGCGAGCCCGGCTCCGGCCACCGACACCGCCGCCGGCATCGTCGCCGACGTGTTGACCACCAGCAGGTCACCGGCCCGCAGCAGCACCGGCAGGTCGGTGAACCGGTGATGCGAGATCCGCCCGGGCTCGCTCACCAGCAGGCGCACCCCGTCCCGCGCGACCCCCCGCGCTTCCGGGGGTTCGTGCGCCTCGAGCTCGGTGGGCAGGATGAAGTCCATCGCGACCGGCGAGCTCATGCCGATGCCGTGATCTCGGCGAGCCGGATCCGGCCCGACGGCGGGCGCGTCGTGACCAGCCGCGTGAACGCCGGCACCACGGTCTCCGGCAGCGGCCGGTCGCTGATGTCCTCGTCCGGGAACGCCTCCTGGTGCATACGCGTCCGCAGGTCGCCCGGGTCGACCCACCACACCCGCACGGCCGGTTCCTCCGCGGCGAGCACGTTCGACGCCTGCTCGACGGCCGCCTTCGCGGAGCCGTAGCCGCCCCAGCCCTCGTAGCCCTCGACCGCGGCGTCCGACGTGACGTTCACGATCGCGCCGCCCCGTTCCCGCAGGCCCGGCAGCGCGAGCTGGACGAGACCGAGCGGCGCGACGACGTTGACCTCGTACACCGACCGCAGCACGTCGAGCGGGTACTCGCCCAGCCGCGGCTGCGGGCTCGGGCCGAGGATGCCGGCGTTGTTCACCAGCAGGTCCGCGCCGCCGAGCTCGTCCGCGGCGGCGACCAGCGCCGTCCGGTGGCCCGCGTCGGTCACGTCGCCGGGCACCGCGCGCGCGTCGCCGATCCACGCGACCGCGGCCTCGAGCGCCGCCGCGTCGCGGGCGTCGACGACCAGCCGCCAGCCGGCTTCGGCGAGTCCGGTGGCGAGCGCGAGGCCCAGCCCGCGGGACGCCCCGGTGATGATCGCGACAGGCATCGCGTGTCTCCTTTCGATCACCGCCGACGCTAGGAGCGCGGCGACGGCCGGGCATCGGGCCCGGGACCGGACGGTCCTCGGTCGATGGACCTAGGTCCTCGGCCCGATCCGCGAACCCGCGGGTCTGGGTACCGTGGCGACGTGACCGGCTTCGATCGGGACGAGCTGCGCGAGGTGAGTGCGGCGGTGCTCGCGGTGACCGCGCACCTGTCCGTGCGCGACGTGCTGCGCACGATCCTGACCTCGGCCCGCCGGCTCGTCGGCGCCCGCTACGCCGCGCTGGGCATCCCGGACGGCGACGGCGGGTTCGGCGAGTTCATCGCCGACGGCGTCACCGACGAGCAGTGGGCGGCGATCGGCCCGCTGCCGCGCACCCACGGCGTGCTCGCGGTGATGCTCCGCGACCCGAACCCGGTGCGGCTCGCCAACATCCGCGACCACCCGCGGTTCGGCTGGTGGCCCGCCGCGCACCCGGAGCTGACCGACTTCCTCGGCATGCCGATCGTGGACGGCGACGAGTTCGTCGGCGAGTTGTTCCTGGCCAACAGCTGCAATCCGGGCGGGTTCACCGCCGCGGACGAGGAGCTGATGCGCCTGCTGGCCGCGCACGCGGCGATCGCGATCGTCAACGCGCGGCTCTACGAGCGCGGGCGCGAGCTGTCCATCGTGGAGGAACGCAACCGGATCGCGCGCGAGCTGCACGACGCGGTGACGCAGAAGCTGTTCAGCCTCCGGCTCACCGCCGACGCCGCGTCCGCGCTGCTCGAGCGCGACCCCGCCCGCGCCGCCGCGGAGCTCGCCAACGTGCGCAAGCTCGCGGCCGAGGCGACCGACGAGCTGCGCGCGATCGTCGTCGAGGCGCGCCCGGCCGACCTGGGCGGCGACGGGCTGGACATCGCGCTGCGCAAGCAGGCGGAACTACTCGACCGGGTGCACGAACCCACGATCCGGTACACCAGCTGCCACTGCGTGCCGACGCTGACCGAGGCGCGTCAGCAGGCCGTGTACCGGATCGCGCAGGAGGCCTTGCACAACGCGCTGCGCCACGCCGGGGCGTCGCGCATCGACGTGAAGATGGTGACGGACAAGGGAACCGTGGTGCTCGAGGTGCGCGACGACGGCGCCGGCTTCGAGCCGCGGTCGGCCGAGGGTGCCGGCCGCCGGCTCGGCCTCACGTCGATGCGCGAGCGGGCGAGGTCGGCGGGCGGCCGGCTCGACGTCGCCTCCGGGCCGGGTCGGGGGACGACCGTGCGGTTGGCGGTGCCGACCGGTGGCTGACCGGATCCGCGTGCTAGTCGTCGACGACCATCCCGTGGTGCGCCAGGGGTTGCGCACGTTCCTCGACGTGCAGGACGACCTCGAGGTGGTCGGCGAGTCCGCCGACGGCACGTCCTGTGTGGACGACGCGGAGCGGCTCGGTCCGGACGTGATCCTGCTCGACCTGCGCATGCCCGGCGCGGACGGGGTGAGCGCGCTGCACGGGCTGCGCGAGGCCGGGAACCCGGCGAAGGTCCTGGTGATCACGAGCTTCACCGAGCCGTCCGCGGTGCTGCCGGCCGTGCGCGCGGGCGCGAGCGGCTACGTCTACAAGGACATCGACCCGCCCGCGCTCGCGGCCGCGATCCGTTCGGTGCACGCCGGCCACGTGCTCCTGCATCCCGACGTCGCCCGGCTGCTGGCCGCGGGCGAGGCGCGCCCGGGTGGCGCCGAGCTGACCGCGCGCGAGCGGGACGTCCTGCTGGAGGTCGCCCGCGGCCGGTCGAACCGGGAGATCGCCCGCGCGCTGTCGCTGTCGGAGAAGACGGTGAAGACGCACGTCAGCGCGATCTTGGGGAAGCTTGGCGTGCAGGACCGGACGCAGGCGGCGCTGCACGCGGTCCGGTCGGGGCTGGTGCGGCCCTAGCCGGTTCGCGCCGCGGCACGCCGGCGAGCACGCCCGCGATGATCAGCACGGCGGCGAGGAGCTTCAGCGCGTTCAGCCGCTCGTCGAGCAGCAGCGCGGACGCGGCCATGCCGGGCACCGGGACCAGCGCCGAGAACGGGACCACGGTCGACGCCGGGTAGGTGCGGATGAGGTGCGTGCGTAGTGGGCCTTGCGTCAGCGTTCGACGGCGAGGGCGAAGCGGGCGAAGTCGGCCCAGCGATTCGCGTGGGTGGGTGGCACGCTGACCCAGTCCTTCATGGGCCGGTCCTTGCCGGAGGGATCGAAGAGGTGCGAGCCGTCGAGCCCGAGCGCCTCCGCGTGGGCCGCACTGTCGCGCCCCAGCCGGAAGGCGACCTCGCCGTCCAGCAGGCAGGCGAAGGCCTTGCCGTTGTGGTCGGTGAGCGCCGGCTTGCCGAACATGGCGCTCACCGACACCCGGTCCGCGCCGAGGTGGTCCTGGAGCTGCGACAGCGGTTCCTGATCAACCATGGGACGAAAGCCTGCCACGTCCCATGGACAAGCCCGCGGCAGACGCGTTCGGCGGACTCCCGTTGCGCACGCGGCGGCGGTCCACTCCGACCGGACGCAGACCTCAGTCCGTCCGCCCGGCCACCGCGTCACTCGCCAGCCGGACACATCCGTCGCAGATACGGACGTCCGGTCCCGCGATCAGCCGCCGCACCTCGCGCGCCGGCCGCGAGCAGAACGAGCACCGCAGCTCGACCGTCGGCGTCCCGCGTGACGGTGCCACCGAGTCGGCCTCCTCGAGCGCCGACCGCGCGAAGGTCACGCAGCTGTCACAGATGTACACCCCGGGCCCGGCCACCAGCGCTGACACCGCATCCCGAGGCTCGCCGCAGAAAGTGCACGTCATGCGACGACCTTAGACCGGCTGCCAATCCGTGTTCGCCCCGCAGACGACGAGGCACGCCAGCTCCCCGGGCACCGAGCCCGCGAGCCACGCGGCGAACGGGACCGCCCCCGCCGGCTCCACGGCCAGCCGGAACTCCTCCCACAGCCGGTCCCGAGCCGCGATGATCTCCGCGTCCGGCACCAGCACCGACCGCACCGACCGCAGCAGCTCGAACGGCAGGTCGCCCACGCGGGTGGCGCCGAGCGCCGACGAGGCGATCGACTGGACCGCCGAGTCGACCGGCCGCCCGGCCGCGAGCGCGTCGTGCAGGGCCTGGCACCCGGCGGGCTCCACCGCGACCACGGGCCGCCCCGCCGCACCCAGCACCGTGCCCGCCGCGAGCCCCCCGCCACCCACCGCGACCACGAGCGAGTCCACGTCGGGGCACTGCGCGACGACCTCCGCCGCGCACGTGCCCTGCCCGGCGATCACCAGGGGGTCGTTGTACGCCGGCACGTACCGCGAGCCAGGTGCGTCCGCGAACGCCATCGCGGCCGCCGCGGCCTCGGCGTAGGTCGACCCGTGGCGGATCAGCGACGCGCCCGTCGCCTCGATGCGGCGGGCTTTCGCGGGCGGGACCGACTCCGGCACGTACACCGTCGCCGGCAGGTCGAGCAGCGCGCTCGCCGCCGCCACGGCCAGCCCGTGGTTGCCACCCGACGCCGTGACCACGCGCGCCGGCCGCGGCCCGCCGAGCAGCGCGTTCAGCGCACCACGCAGCTTGAACGCGCCCGTCAGCTGCAGCTGTTCCAGCTTCAGCACCAGCGGGCGGCCGTCGACGACCGCGCGCATGACCGGCGTGCGCCGCGCGTAGGGCGCGATGCGCGCGGCGGCGCGGTCGACGTCGGCACGGGTCGGCAGGGTGGTGGACAGGCCGGTGGACGGGGTCATGCCCACCATCCTGCCAACATCTCGGGCTGGCCGGCTCAGGGCACGGCGGTGGGCGCGGCGACCGCCGGGGTGGCGGTGGTGTCCGAAACCGGCAGTGTGCAGGGAGTTACCACCGCGGGTGGTTCAGACCACAGGGCCAACAGGTCTAGACCTCTTTCGATGGCGCACACTTGACCCGTGTCCAGCGCACCCTGGCCGCCCGGCGCGGCGACAGCCATCGGCTCCATGCCCGGTACGGACCCGCTCGAGGCGGCCACGGTCGTCGTCGGCGAGCTGCCCGACCTGCCGCACCTGCCTGAGCTGCCCGGCCGCGGCCTCGGCACCGACCTCATCGGCCGCGCCGCCGCGCTGCTCGTCGACATCTCGGTCGAGGTCGTGCCGACGGCCTACCGGATCACCGCGCGGCCCGGCGCCGACCACCGCCGCGCGGTCGACCAGCTCCGCCGCGACCTCGACGCCCTCGAGGAGGCCGTTGAGAAGGCGGGTGTCCGGCCGGGCCTGATGAAGGTGCAGGTGGCCGGCCCGTGGACGCTGACTTCGGAGGTCGAGCTGCCGCGCGGCCACCGGGTGCTGACCGACCCGGGCGCGCTGCGCGACGTCACCGAGTCGCTTGCCGAGGGGCTGCGCGGGCACGTGGCCGAGGTGCGCAAGAGGACGGGCGCGGAGGTCGTGGTGCAGCTCGACGAGCCCTCGCTGCCGGCGGTCCTCGCGGGCGTGCTGCCGACGCCGTCGAAGCTCGGCACCGTGCCCGCGGTCGCCGAGCCGGACGCGCGCGACACGCTCGCCGCGCTCGTCACCGCCGCGCGCGAGGCCACCGGCCGGCCGGTGATCGTCCACTGCTGCGCACCGCGCCCGCCCGTGGCGCTCATCCGCGGGGCCGGCGCCGACGCGATCGCCCTGGACGCGACGCTGCTGGACGGCACCCCGGCGGTGCTCGCCGACCAGCTCGGCGAGGCCTTCGACGACGGCTGCGTGCTGTTCCTCGGGCTCGTCCCGTCGGTCGGCCCTTCGGCGCCCCCGACGCTCGAGCGGCTGGCCCGGCCGGCCCTCGACCTCGTCGACCGCCTCGGCTTCCCGCGCTCGCTGCTCGCCGAACGCGCGGTGCCGACCCCGACGTGCGGCTTGTCCGGTGCGAGCATCGAGTGGGCGCGCCGCGCGCTGTCGCTGGTCCGCGATCTCGGCAAGGGGTTCGTGGAGCCGCCGGAATCCTGGTGACTGTCGGGGGGCGCGAGTAGCGTCCCGGGCCATGACCACAGTGCTCGCCATCGGTACGAAGAAGGGCCTGTTCCTCGCGCGGAGCGACGAGGGCCGGGCCACCTGGTCGGTCACGGGTCCGCACCACGCGATGAACGACGTGTACGCGGTCGCGTTCGACACCAGGCGCGGGGAGCCGCGGCTGCTCGCCGGGATCACCAGCGAGCACTACGGCCCCAGCGTGGCGTTCAGCGACGACCTCGGGGCGACGTGGCAGGAGCCGGACCACGCGCCGATCGCGTTCCCCGCCGGCACCGGGGCCGCGCTCGCCCGCGTGTGGCAGTTCGCGCCGGGGCCGGCGAGCACGCCCGAGGTCGTGTACGCGGGCGTCGAGCCGTCGGCGGTCTTCCGGTCCGTGGACGGCGGCGAGACCTACGAGCTGGTGCGCGGCCTGTGGGACCACCCGCACCGGCCGGACTGGGGAGCGGGGTTCGGCGGGCAGGCGGTGCACACGATCCTGCCGCACCCGGCCGACGAGGCGCGGATGACGGTCGCGATGTCGACCGGCGGCGTGTACGTCACCGCGGACGGTGGCGACAGCTGGCGGGCCCGCAACGTCGGGATCCAGGCCTACCGCAACCCCGACCCGTACCCGGAGTTCGGGCAGTGCGTGCACAAGGTCGCGCAGCATCCGGACCGGCCGGACCGGTTCTTCCTGCAGAACCACCACGGCGTGTACCGCAGCGACGACGCGGCCGAGAGCTGGCAGTCCATCGCGGACGGTCTGCCGGCCGACTTCGGCTTCCCGATGGTGGCCCACCCGCACCGGCCGGACGTGATCTACAACTTCCCGCTGCAGGCCGACGTGATGCGCTTCGCACCGGGCGGCCGGTGCGCGGTGTACCGCAGCGAGGACGCCGGCAAGTCGTGGGACGCGCTGACGGACGGCCTGCCGGACGACTTCTGGAGCGGCGTGCTGCGCGACGCGATGTGCGCGGACGACGACGACCCGGCGGGCGTGTACTTCGGCACGCGGTCGGGCTCGGTGTACGCGAGCCGCGACGAGGGCGAGCACTGGCAGCTGGTCGGCGAGCAGCTGCCGGACGTCCTGTGCGTGCGGGCCGTGGTGGTGTAGCCGGTGGAGGTCACCGTGCGGCTGCCGAGCGCCCTGCGCTCCCGCGCCGAGGACTGCTCCACAGTGGACGTGCGGGTTCCGGAGACCGCCACGCTGGCCGACCTGCTCGACGCGCTGGCCGACCGGTACCCGGCCCTGGAGCGACGCCTGCGCGACGAGCAACGCCGCCTGCGCCGCTACGTGAACTTCTTCGTGGACGGCGAGGAATGCCGTCGGCTCGGCGGCGCCGCGACCCCCCTGCGCGGCGCCGCCGAAGTCCAGATCATCCCGTCCGTGGCCGGTGGCTGACCGACGGCCGGCGAACACGCCGCACCGCTGAGGTGATCGTCACCGGGCGGTGCTTCGTGAGGGGAGGCGGCGCAAGGACGCGGCCACCGCGACCGTGAGCGCGAGGATCACCGCCGCCACGGCGAACGCCGCCGTCATCCCGTCCACCAAGGCGTCGGTCGGCGACCCACCGGCAGCGGCCGTCGACCGGGACGCCGACCCCGCGACGGTCACGAGTACCGCCAGCCCCAGCGTCGAGCCGACCTGCTGCATCGTCTGCAGCACGCCGCCCGCCGCGCCCGCGTCGGCCGGCCGGACCGTCGACATGATCACCACGTTCTGCGGCGAGAACGCCAGCCCGCCGCCCACGCCCAGCACGATCATCGGGCCGAGGAGCCCTGGCACGTAGCCGGTCGACGGCGTCAGGAGCGTCAGCCACACGATGCCGAGCGCCATCAGCACGGTCCCCGCGATCGCGAACGGCTTGGGCCCGTGGGCCGGCAGCCACCGCGGGATCAGCCGGGACACGGTGAACAGCGCGGCCGCCAGCGGCAGGAACGCGAACCCGGTGACCAGCGAGCCGTACCCGCTCACCTCCTGCAGGAACTGCGTCAGGAAGAAGAACGCCGACATCATCGCCATCGGGCCGAGGAAGAAGTTGACGTAGCCGGCCGCGCGGTTGCGGTCCGCGAACAGGCGCAGCGGCATCAACGGCTCGCGCGTGCGCACCTCGACGAGGACGAACACGACCAGCAGGGCCACGCCCAGCGCGAGCGCGAGCAGCGCACGCGTGTCCGACCACCCCGCCGAGGCCGCGCGGATGAACCCGTACACCAGCGATGCCACGCCGGCCGTCGCCGTCAGCGCGCCGGGCAGGTCGAGGCGGGCCGGGTGCCGCGCGGGCTCGCGGATGAACCGCGGCGCGAGCGCGAGGATCGCGACGCCGAACGGGAGGTTGATGAAGAGCACCGCCCGCCACGAGAGCGACTCGGTGAGCAGCCCGCCGACGATCAGGCCGATCGCGAACCCGGCGCTGGCGACGCCCGAGAACACCGACAGCGCCTTCACCCGGTCGCGCGCCTCGGTGAACGTGCTGGTGATCAGCGCGAGCGTGTTCGGCCCGGCGGCGGCCGCGCCCAGGCCCTGCAGGACCCGGGCGAGGACGAGCCAGCCCGCGCTGTCCGCGAGCGCGCCGAACAGCGAGGCCGCGGTGAACAGGGCGACGCCGCCGAGGAAGAGCTTGCGGCGGCCGAACAGGTCGCCGGCCCGGCCGCCCAGCAGCAGCAGCCCGCCGAAGACGAGCGTGTAGGCGTTGAGCACCCACGCCAGCCCCGTGGTGGAGAACCCCAGGTCGGCGCGGATGCGGGGGAGCGCCACGTTCATGACGGTGGCGTCCAGCATGAGCATCAGCTGACAGGTGACGATGATCGCGAGGGCGAGCCCGGGTCGCGCGGCCTGGGCAGGCCGAACCAACGTGTGTTGAGACAACGAAGACCCCTAAGCGGAGACATCCTCCATTTGACTGGGCTAGCATATGGAGACCATCTCCGGAAGCGCAACACTATTCGGAGAATCTCTCCGTTTAAAGGGGTGCGGGGTGCGGGCCGACGCGCGGCGCAACTACGAGCGGATCCTGGCCACGGCCCGGGAAGCGTTCCGTGACCAGGGTGTCGACGTGCCGCTGGACGACATCGCCAAGCGCGCGGCGGTCGGTCCCGGCACGCTGTACCGGCACTTCCCGAGCCGGGACGCCCTGGTCGAGGCGGTCTACCGCGAGGAGATCACCAAGCTCGCCGACGTCGCCTACCGGCTGCGCGACGAGCTGCCGCCGGGCGAGGGACTGTTCGCCTGGATGCGCGAGCAGGTCCACTGGATCGCGGAGAGCTACGGCCTCGCCTCCGCGCTGAGGTCGGCCATCGACGACGACTCCGAGACGTTCGCCTTCTGCAAGAAGCAGATGCGGGACGCGGCCAGCTCGGTGCTCGAACCCGCGCGGGCGGCCGGCGTCGTGCGCACGGACCTGGAGCCGAGCGACCTGCTGCGGCTCGGCCACGGCGTCGGTGCGGCCGCCCGGTACACGGACGCGGACGGCGTCGAGCGGCTGCTGACCGTGGTGATCGACGGAATGCGGGCGGGGACGGCCTCGTGAGGTGGTTCCGCCGCCGCCCGCCGCGGCCCACCGGGCGGCGAACCGACCCGCGCGTGCTCGCCGAGCGCTTCTGGTGCCGCTGGCAGGAGATGCTGCCGGAGATCGCCGCGGCGCTGGGTGACCGCGAGCCGAACCGGGTGGAGAACCAGCTCTGCGAGCTCGTCGCCGGCCTGCACCCGGAGCTGCACTTCTCGCTCGAGCGTGGCCACCGCGCGATCTACGCCTTCGTCGTCACCGGCCAGGAGGACCCGCGGCTGCGCCCGTACACCGACGCGTGGCGCGCGGCCGCCCCGCCGGAGGACGCGATCTGGGAGTACCACGACTCGGTCCCGCCGGTGCCCGACCCGACGCAGGTCACCGTGAACCTCGGCGAGCACCGCATCCGGCTCGCCGACGTCCGGGTCGTCGCGCAGGTCGACGAGGCGGACGGCGTGGTCGACGTCGCCGTGCATCACCCGGCGCTGGCGGAGCTGGAGCCGGCGGCCCGCGCCGCGATGACCTACCTGCCGCTGGACGCGGCGCTGGGGGAGCGCCTCGCGGCGGAGCGGCTGCGTCGCGTGGAGACGGCGGAGGCGGAGCCGGCCGACACGATCGGGTTGCTCGAACTGCGCACGCTCGTTCGCGGGCTGGCGGGCTGAAACTGTCGGTGCGGCGCACTAGTCTGCGACCGTGACCAGTGCAGACGACGGTATGGCAGTGCAAGCCGAAGGTGTGGAGGACGTGCCGGCGGAGGTCCGGGATCGGCACCGGGTGCTCGCCGAGGAGATCACCGGGCACCGCTTCCGCTACTTCGTGCTCGACTCGCCGACGATCTCCGACGGCGAGTTCGACGCGCTGTGGCACGAGCTGCTCGACATCGAGGAGCGCCATCCCGGGCTGGTCACGCCCGACTCGCCGACCCAGCAGGTCGGCGGCACGTTCTCCACGGAGTTCAAGGCTGTCGACCACCTCGAGCGGATGCTCAGCCTGGACAACACGTTCGACCCCGACGAGCTCGGCGCCTGGGTCGACCGGGTGGAGAAGGAGCTCGGCCCGACGACGTACCTGGCGGAGCTCAAGATCGACGGGCTCGCGATCAACCTGCTGTACGAGAACGGCAAGCTCGTCCGCGGCCTGACCCGGGGCGACGGCCGTACCGGCGAGGACGTCACGCTGAACGTCCGCACGCTCGACGACGTGCCGATCAAGCTGACGGGCACCAAGGAGTTCCCGGTGCCGAAGCTCGTCGAGGTGCGCGGCGAGGTCTACTTCCGGCTCGAGGACTTCGAGGAGCTCAACGCGAGGCTCGTCGAGGCCGGCAAGCCCGCGTTCGCGAACCCGCGCAACACCGCGGCGGGTTCGCTGCGGCAGAAGGACCCGAAGGTCACCGCGAGCCGCAAGCTGCGGCTGATCTGCCACGGGCTGGGCAAGCGCGACGGCTTCGAGCCGGCGCGGCAGTCGGAGGCGTACCGGGCACTCGCGGCGTGGGGGCTGCCGGTGTCCGAGCACACCAAGGTGATCGAGTCGCGCGACGCCCTGTTCGAGCACATCGACTACTGGGGTGCGCACCGCCACGACGTCGAGCACGAGATCGACGGCATCGTGATCAAGGTCGACGAGGTGGCCAAGCAGCGCAGGCTGGGCACCACGTCGCGGGCCCCGCGCTGGGCGATCGCGTACAAGTACGCGCCGGAGGAGGCCACCACCACGCTGCTCGACATCCAGGTCAACGTGGGGCGCACGGGCCGGGTCACGCCGTTCGCGGTGATGGAGCCGGTGAAGGTGGCGGGCTCGACGGTCGCGATGGCGACGCTGCACAACGCGAGCGAGGTCAAGCGCAAGGGCGTGCTGATCGGCGACCGGGTGGTCATCCGCAAGGCCGGCGACGTCATCCCTGAGGTCCTCGGCCCGGTGGCGGACGCCCGCGACGGCTCGGAGCGCGAGTTCGCCATGCCGACCGTCTGCCCGTCGTGCGGCACGAAGCTGGCGCACGAGAAGGAGGGCGACGCCGACATCCGGTGCCCCAACGCGCGCGACTGCCCGGGGCAGCGCAAGGAGCGGTTGAGCTACATCGCGGGCCGCTCGGCGCTCGACATCGAGGTGCTGGGCTACGAGGCCGCGGCAGCCCTGATCGACTCCGGCGTGCTGCACGACGAGGGTGACCTGTTCGACCTCGACGAGGCGCGGTTGCTGGAGGTGGAGCTCTTCCGCACCAAGGCGGGCTCGCTGTCGGCGAACGGGCAGAAGCTGCTCGCCAACCTGGAGACGGTCAAGACGCGTCCACTGTGGAAGGTCCTGGTCGCCCTGTCGATCCGCCACGTCGGTCCCACGGCCGCGCGTGCCCTGGCGCAGGAGTTCGGCTCGATCCCGAAGATCATGGACGCCTCGGACGAGGAGCTGGCGGCCGCCGAGGGCGTCGGCCCGACGATCGTCACGGCGATCCGCGAGTGGTTCGCGACGGACTGGCGGCGCGAGATCGTCGGGAAGTGGGAGCGCGCCGGCGTGCGCATGGTGGAGGAGCGCGACGCCTCGATCCCGCGCAACCTGGACGGTCTGTCCATTGTGGTCACCGGCAGCCTGCGGACGTACTCCCGGGACGAGGCCAAGGAGGCGATCCTGGCGCGCGGCGGCAAGGCGGCGGGCTCGGTGTCGAAGAAGACGGCGTTCGTGGTCGTCGGTGACTCCCCGGGTTCGAAGCACGACAAGGCCGTGCAGCTGAAGGTGCCCGTCCTGGACGAGGACGGCTTCCGGGTGCTGCTCGAGCAGGGCCCGGAGGCGGCGACGGAACGGGCGACGATCGGCGCGGACGATGAGTGAGATCACGATCCGCCTGGCGCGCCCGGAGGAGTACGAGGTGGCGGGCCGCCTGACGGTCGAGGCCTACCGGGCGAGCGGCTACCCGGAGGCGGACAGCCCGTACGCCGTGAAGCTCGCCGACGGCGCGACGCGGGCCCGCGAGGCGGAGCTGTGGGTCGCGGTGGACGGCGCGGACACGGTCCTGGGCACGGTGACCATGGCGCCGCCCACGTCGCCGTGGGCCGAGGTCGCGGGAAAGGCCGACCTGGAGTTCCGCATGCTGGCGGTCGGCGAGGCGGCACGGGGCAGGGGCGTGGGCGAGGCCCTGACCAGGGCGGTCGTCGATCGCGCGGCGGAGCTGGGCCTGACCGGGGTGGTGCTGAGCAGCTCCACGGAGATGACCACGGCACACAGAATCTATGAACGCCTCGGCTTCCACCGGACCCCGGACAAGGACTGGCAACCGACACCCCGGACGAGCCTGCTCACCTACCGATTAGACCTGCGGTAGAGACAACGAATCCCGAATTCCACGGCCCACGCGGCAGCCTCTCGACCGCGCGCGCCGGCCTCAGAACTCCCGCAGCACGGACCCCACGACGGAAACCGCTTCGGAGATCTCCGAGACGGTGCGGGCCGCGTACCCCATCACCAACCCAGGCACCCCGGGACCCTGCCGATGCCAGGACAGGGGCTGCACCTTCACCCCACGCCCCAGGACCGCCTCGGCCACCGCAACGTCCGAAAAGGACCCCTCGAAGGTGACCATGAGGTGCAACCCGGCCGCGGCCCCGTGCACGGCAGCCCGCGGCAGGAACGAACGGACCGAAGCCATCATCGCGTCGCGCCGCCGACGGTGCCGCGCGCGGAGAAACCGCAGCTGCTGCTCCAGCACCCCGGACGACATCAACCGAGCCAGCACGTACTGCGCCAGCACCCCGTTCCCGAGGTCGGCGTTCCGCTTCGCCGCGACGACCGCGGGCAGCAGCCCCGGCGGCACCACGAGCCAGCCGAGCCGCAACGCCGGAGCGAGCAGCTTCGACACGCTCCCCGCGTAGCACACGGCAGGCAGCATCGACCGCAACGCCGGCACGGGTGCCCGGTCGTAGCGGTGCTCCGCGTCGTAGTCGTCCTCGATGACCACGCCGCCGCCGGCCGCCCACGCCAGCAAGGCGCGCCGGCGCTCACCGGACAGCACCACACCGGTGGGGAACTGGTGCGCGGGCGTCACGAGCACGGCCGGCGCGCGAAGGGCCGGCACGACCAGCCCGTCGGCGTCGACCGGCACCGGTGGCGTGGCGACGCCCCAGTTCCGCAGGTGCTGCCGCGTGCCGAGCGACCCCGGGTCCTCGACCGCGATCTCCGGCACGCCCAGCACCTGCGTCAGCAACCCGAGCGCCTGCGACACGCCCGCGGTGATCACGACCTCGTCCGGCGACGCCCGCACGCCGCGGTTGCGTGCCAGCCAGTCGGCCACCGCCTGCCGCAGCGCGGACGTCCCGCGCGGGTCGCCGTAGCCGAGGTCCGCCGCGGACAGCGAGCCCAGCACCGCCCGCTCCGCCCGCAGCCATGCCGTCCGCGGGAACGCCGCCAGGTCCGGCACGCCCGGCGTGAGGTCGAGCCGCGCGGGCGTCGCGCGCAGCGTGTCGAACACATCGACGTCCGGCGTCCCCGCGAACGGCGAGCCCACCTCCGGCTGGGGCGTCGCCAGCGACGTCACCGGCGCCGCGACCACCACCGTCCCGGCGCGCCCGCGGCCCGCGACGTGCCCGTCCTCGACCAGCCGCTGGTACGCCTCCGTCACGACACCTCGCGACACCTGCAACTCCAGCGCGAGCACGCGCGTCGCCGGCAGCCGGCTGCCGACCGGCAGGCGCCCGTCCGCGATCGCCGCGCGGAGGCGTCCGGCGAGCCAGGCGGACCGGCGGCCGGCGGGCGCGTCCGCCATCGACAGCTGCAGGAAGTCCGCCCCGGTTATGGACCTCTCGGTAGCGGCCGGTTTGGACCTGGTCACCGGACCATTCTGGCGGGAGAGTCAACATCGTGACCGCCACCGACTACGTCCACGGCTACGGCCCCGCCGAGATCCGCCGCCTGAGCGACCAGGCTGAGACCCTCGCGAGCCTGCTGCACGCCGGGACCGCCTACCCGCCCGGCAGCCGCGTCCTCGAGGTCGGCTGCGGGGTCGGCGCGCAGACCGTGCACCTCGTCCGCGGGAGCCCCGGCGCGCACCTCACCAGCATCGACGTCGACGAGAGCTCCCTCGCGCTGGCCCGCGCCCGCGTCCCGGAGACCGTCGAGTTCCGCCACGCGAACCTGTTCGACATCACCGAGGAGTTCGACCACGTCTTCGTCTGCTTCGTGCTCGAGCACCTCCGCGACCCGCACGCCGCGCTCACCTACCTGCGCGGCCTGCTCCGCCCCGGCGGCACGATCACGGTCATCGAGGGCGACCACGGCTCGGCGTTCTTCCACCCCGACCATCCGGCCGCGCACAAGGTGATCGACTGCCTGGTGACCCTGCAGCGTCGCGCCGGCGGTGACGCCCTCATCGGCCGCCGCGTCGAACCCCTGCTCACGGCCGCCGGCTTCCGCGAGGTCCGCACCCGCCCCCGCACGGTCTACGCCGATCGCACCCGACCGGACCTCGTGGCGGGCTTCACCCGCGACACGTTCACGGCGATGGTCGCCGGCGTCCGCGAGGAGGCCCTGGCCGCGGGTCTCGCCACCCAAAGCGAGTGGCGGCAAGGCATCGACGCGCTGAACCGCACCGCCGACGAGGGCGGCACCTTCCACTACGCCTTCTTCAAGGGGACGGCGACCCGCTAGCCCGACAGCACCACCGCGATGATCCCGGCCAGGTGTGCCAGCCGCGCCACCTCGGCCGCGCGGAACATCGGCCCGCCGGGCCGCCCGACGAGCAGCACGCGGTCCGGCTTGCCCAGGGGAGTGGCGGCGAGCTCCGTGCCCAGCTCCTGCCAGGTCTCCGGCACCCACGGCTCCTCGCCGTCGAGCACGGTCGCCCGCGCGAGCGGCAGCCACGGCAGGTCCAGCGTGCGAAGCTGCGGCGCGGCCGTGCTCGCGGTCAGCGTCTCCGCGCCGCCCTCGGCAGGGCCGACGACCAGTGCCCACCCCGCGCGGATGATGCGCGGCACGCCCTCGGTGAAGATGGCCAGGCCGTCGTCGGGCTGTGCCGCCACGTCCTCGACCAGCTCCAGCTCGCGATGGGTGTCCAGCACGCCGGCGTACGGCCGCACCGCGTCGACCTCGACGTCGTTGACCGACTCGGCCGCGGTGATCAGCACGTCGGGCAGCCGGCCCTTCGGCAGCTCCACCACCAGGTCGTCGATCGCCGTGCCGGAGGTCCGTTCCACCACGTCGACGCTGAGGATGTCGGCGCCGATGTGCCCGAGAGCGGTCGCTACCGCGCCGAGCGCACCCGGGCGGTCCGGTAGCTGCACTCGGATCAGGAAGGACAAGGCGCACGCCTCCTGCTGTTCGGTGGTGACCCCGCGTCACGGCCGGTGTCGATCTCGTGCCGGCCGACGATTGTCGCAGACGCCAGCATGCCGCTATTGCGGGCATCCACACCATGGGACCGGTGAGCCTGTGACCAGCTTGCCACCTCGATAACCCGTTCGGAGCCTGGATGTGCCTGGAAATAGACTTCGTCAGGTAGTCGACATGATCGCAAGACCAGGGAGTTCGTCCAGTGCCCAACATCTCCCGCGACGAGGTGGCCCACCTCGCGCGACTGGCCAGGCTAGCCGTCACCGACGCGGAACTAGACAAGTTCGCCGGCCAGCTGGACGTGATCCTGCAGTCGGTGGCCCGGGTCGGCGAGGTCGCGGCCGACGACATCCCGCCGACGTCGCACGCGGTGCCGCTGCGCAACGTATTCCGCGCCGACGAGCCGCGGCCGGGACTCACCCAGGAGCAGGCGCTGTCCGGCGCGCCCGCCGTCGAGCAGGGCCGCTTCCGCGTCCCGCGCATCCTTGGGGAGGAAGCGTGAGCGGGAGCGAGGGAGCGCGCGCCGTCTGGACTGAGGAGCGCGCGCAGGCGCGAGGAACGAGCGCCGAGCACGCGACGAGGGAAGACGGCGTGCTAGCGACCGAGCGGAGCGAACCGGAGGCACGAGCGTGAGCGGGAGCGAGTTGAACCGCGGCACCGCGGCCGAGCTGGCCGCGCGGATCCACGCGGGCGAGGTCTCGTCCGTCGAGGTCACCCAGGCGCACCTGGACCGCATCGACGCCATCGACGCCACCGTGCACGCGTTCCTGCACGTGGACGCCGAGGGCGCGCTCGCCGCGGCCCGCGAGGTCGACGAGGACGTCGCCGCCGGCCGCCCGGTCGCCTCGCCGCTCGCCGGCGTCCCGCTCGCGCTCAAGGACGTCTTCGCCACGCGGGGGATCCCGACCACGGTCGGCTCCAAGATCCTCGAGGGCTGGGTGCCGCCGTACGACGCGACCGTCACGCGCAAGCTGCGCGAGGCCGGCGTCGTCATCCTCGGCAAGACGAACATGGACGAGTTCGCGATGGGCTCGTCCACCGAGAACTCCGCGTACGGGGTAACCCACAACCCGTGGGACCTCGACCGGATCCCGGGCGGGTCGGGCGGCGGCTCGTCCGCGTCGCTCGCCGCCTTCGAGGCGCCGCTAGCGATCGGCACCGACACCGGCGGCTCGATCCGCCAGCCCGCGGCGGTCACCGGCACGGTCGGCGTCAAGCCAACCTACGGCGGCGTGTCCCGCTACGGGCTCGTCGCGTTCTCCTCCTCGCTCGACCAGGGCGGGCCGTGCGCGCGGACCGTGCTCGACGCGGCGCTGCTGCACGAGGTCATCGGCGGGTACGACCCGATGGACTCCACGTCCATCGACGGGCCGGTGCCGCCGGTCGTCGAGGCCGCCCGGCAGGGCGCGAGCGGCGACCTGACCGGCGTGCGGATCGGCGTGGTGCGCGAGTTCACCGGCGAGTGGTACCAGGACGGCGTGCTCGGCGCGTTCCGGCAGGCGGTCGAGACGCTGCGCGGTCTCGGCGCGGAGATCGTCGAGGTCTCCTGCCCGCACTTCGACTACGCGCTGCCGGCGTACTACCTGATCGCGCCGAGCGAGTGCTCCTCGAACCTCGCCCGGTTCGACGCGATGCGCTACGGGCTGCGCGTCGGCGACGACGGGAACGCGAGCGCCGAGCAGGTCATGGCGCTCACCCGCGAGGCCGGCTTCGGCGAGGAGGTCAAGCGCCGCATCATGATCGGCACCTACGCGTTGTCGTCCGGCTACTACGACGCCTACTACGGGCAGGCGCAGAAGGTCCGCACGCTGATCACGAACGACTTCACCAAGGCGTTCGCGGACGTCGACGTGCTCGTGTCGCCGACCACGCCGACCACCGCGTTCCGCATCGGCGAGCGGGTGGACGACCCGGTGGCCATGTACCGCGCGGACCTGTGCACGATCCCCGCGAACCTGGCCGGCACGCCGGCCCTGAGCGTCCCGGCCGGACTGTCCGAACAGGACGGGCTGCCGGTCGGCCTGCAGGTGATGGCGCCGGCGCTCCAGGAGCAGCGCATGTACCGGGTGGCGGCCGCGTTCGAGGTCGCCCGCGACGCCGCCCAGGGCGGTCCACTGATCAACCGAGTCCCGCAGCTGGAGGTCGCCCGATGACCGCCCCCGTCCTCGACTACGACGAGGTGATCGAGCGCTTCGACCCGGTGCTCGGCCTCGAGGTGCACGTCGAGCTGAACACGAACACCAAGATGTTCTGCGGCTGCCCGACGGCGTTCGGCGCGGAGCCGAACACCCAGGTGTGCCCGGTGTGCCTCGGCCTGCCCGGCTCGCTGCCGGTGCTCAACGGCAAGGGCGTCGAGTCGGCGATCCGCATCGGGCTCGCGCTCGGCTGCGACATCGCGGAGTGGTGCCGGTTCGCGCGGAAGAACTACTTCTACCCGGACATGCCGAAGAACTTCCAGACCTCCCAGTACGACGAGCCGATCGCGTACAACGGCGTGCTGAACCTGGAGCTCGCCGACGGCTCTGTCGTCGAGGTCGGCATCGAGCGCGCGCACATGGAGGAGGACACCGGCAAGTCGCTGCACGTCGGCGGCGCGACCGGGCGCATCCACGGCGCCGCGCACTCGCTGCTCGACTACAACCGGGCCGGCGTCCCGCTGATCGAGATCGTCACGAAGCCGATCACCGGCACCGGTGCCCGCGCGCCGGAGGTGGCGCGCGCGTACGTGACGGCGCTGCGGGACCTGCTGCGGGCGCTGGACGTGTCGGACGTCCGGATGGACCAGGGGTCGCTGCGCTGCGACGCGAACGTGTCGCTGATGCCGCGTGGTACCACGGAGTTCGGCACCCGCACGGAGACGAAGAACGTCAACTCGCTGCGCAGCGTCGAGCGCGCGGTGCGCTACGAGATGACCCGGCAGGCCGCGCTGCTGACCGATGGCGGCACGGTGCTGCAAGAGACCCGCCACTTCGACGAGGGCACCGGCACGACCTCGGCCGGCCGGCGCAAGGAGACCTCGGAGGACTACCGGTACTTCCCGGAGCCCGACCTGGTGCCGATCGCGCCGTCGGGGGAGTGGGTGGACAAGCTGCGCGCGACGCTGCCGGAGATGCCGTGGCAGCGGCGCAAGCGGATCCAGGAGGAGTGGCAGCTGTCGGACCTGGAGCTGCGCGACCTGGTGAACGCGGGCGCGGTCGAGCTCGTCGCGTCCACTGTGGACGCGGGCGCGGCGCCGGCCGAGGCGCGGGCGTGGTGGGTCAACTACCTGGCCCAGGAGGCCAACTCGCGCGGCGTGGAGCTGGGCGAGCTGCCGATCACGCCGGCGCAGGTCGCGCGCGTGGCGGCGCTGGTTTCCGGGGGTTCGCTGACGAACAAGCTGGCGCGCGAGGTCGTGGACGGCGTGCTGGCGGGCGAGGGCGAGCCGGACGAGGTCGTGGCGGCCCGGGGCCTCGCGGTGGTGTCGGACGACTCGGCCCTGCACGCCGCGATCGACGAGGCACTGGCCGCCCAACCGGACGTGGCGGACAAGATCCGCGGCGGCAAGGTCCAGGCGGCGGGTGCCATCGTGGGCGCGGTCATGAAGGCGACGAAGGGCAAGGCGGACGCCAAGCGAGTCCGCGAGCTGATCCTCGAACGCTGCACCTAACCCCGCGAGCCCCCCGTCCCAGCCCGCGAGCCCCCGTTCCGGCTCGCGAGTCCCCCGTTCCGCCTCGCGAGTCCAACCCCCAGCCCTCGCGAGTCCAACGCCCAGCCCTCGCGAGTCCAACCCCCAGCCCCGGCCCGGACGTTGGACTCGCCCGGCGCGAGCGTTGGACTCGCCCGTGTTGAGCGTCGGACTCGCCCGCGTGTCCAACCTCCAGCCCCCGCGTGTCCAACCCCCAGCCCTCGCGAGTCCAACCCCCAGTCCCCGCGTGTCCAACGCCCAGCCCGGCCCGGACGTTGGACTCGCCCGGCGCGAGCGTTGGACTCGCCCGTGCTGAGCGTTGGACTCGCGGGGATTGGTCGGCGGGTGGACGAAGTGGCGTGGTTACCATGCCCGCGCGATGAGTGCGAAGTACGGGGTTCTCGGGCCCTTGCAGATCACCGGTCACGACGGGCAGGGGTTGCGCCTGCGCGGTGACCGGCAGCGCTCGCTGCTCGCCATGCTCCTGTTCCACGCCAACAAGCAGGTGACGACCGACCGGCTAGTCGACGCGCTCTGGCCCGACGTGCCGCCCAAGTCGTACGCCTCCAACCTGCACACCTACGTCTCCCGCCTCCGCGAGCGGCTCGGGCCCATCGACAACACCGGACGCGGCTACCGGCTCCGCGTCGAGGACGACGACCTGGACCTGCTCGTCTTCCGGCGGGAGGCCGCCATGGGCCGCGCCACCCGCGATCCGCGCCTGGCCGCCGCCCACCTGCGCCGCGCGCTCGCGCAGTGGCGCGACCGGCCCCTCGCCGACCTGACCGTGCCGCAGCTCGACGCCGAGGTGGCCCGGCTCGAGGCCGAGCGCTGGGCCGTCTTCGAGGACTGCGTCGAGGCCGAGCTCGCCGCCGGCCGGCACGCGGATCTCGTCGGCGAGCTGCAGGTGGCCGTCGCCGAGCATCCGTTGCGGGAGCGGCTCGTCGGGCTGCTGATGACCGCGCTCTGGCGCTCCGGCCGGCAGGTCGAGGCGCTCGACGCCTACCGCAGGACCCGCGCCACGCTGATCGACGAGACCGGCCTGGAGCCCGGCGCCGAGCTGCGCGAGGTGCACGCCGCGATCCTCCGCGGCGACGACGCGAACCAGGACGGCAAGCACACCTGGCCGATCTGCCAGCTGCCCGCCGAGGTCCTCGACTTCACCGGCCGCGGCGAGCTGGTCGACGAGCTGACCGCCACCCTCGCCGAGCGGCGCGCGCCCGTCGTCGTGCTCAGCGGGGAGCCCGGCGTCGGCAAGAGCATGCTCGCGGTCCGGGTGGCCCACCGCGTCCGCGACGCCTTTCCCGACGGCCAGCTCTTCGCCCACCTCGCCGGCGCCACCGACCCGCGCGAGGTCGGCGACGTCCTCGCCGACCTGCTCCGCACGCTCGGCGTCACCGGCCCGGCCATCCCCGACGACCTGCACGCCAAGGCCGCCGTCCTGCGCAGCCGCCTCGCCGACCGCAAGGTCCTCCTCGTCCTCGACGACGCCGCGAGCCCGGCCCAGATCCGCGCGCTCGCCCCGGGCACGGCCACCAGCGCCGTGCTCGTCACGAGCCGCCTGCGCCTTTCCGGCCTCGCCGGCGCGCACCGGGTCACGGTGCCGCCGTTCACCGACGCCGAGGCCGCCGAGCTGCTCGAGCGCGTCGCCGGCGTGCGGGTCGGCGGGGACCCGGCCGGCGCCGAGCGGATCGCCGCCGCGTGCGGGAACCTGCCGCTGGCCCTGCGGATCGCCGCGACGCGGCTGTCGCTGCGCCCGCAGCTGCGGCTGACCGAGCTGGCCGACCGGCTCGCCGACGAGCGCCGCCGGCTCGACGAGCTGACCGTCAGCGACCTGCAGATCCGCGCCGGCCTCGCGCTGAGCTACGACGCGCTGACCGAGCCCGCCCGTTACCTGTTCCGCCTCATCGGCCAGGTCGACGTCGCCGACCACCCGGCCTGGGGCCTCGCCCTGCTGCTCGACGGCCCGGAGGGCGAGGCCGCGGTCGAGGAGCTGGTCGAGTCGAGCCTGCTGCAGCCCGCCGGGGTGGACGCCTGCGGCGAGCCGCGGTTCGTCATGCACGACATCGTCCGCGCGTACGCCACCGAGCGGGCCCACGAACACCTCGGCCGGCCCGAGGAGGCCGGCACGCGGCTCGTCCTCGCCGGCTACGCCCTCACCGACCTGCTGGCCCGCCGCCTGCCGCGGGTCTCGCCACTGCCGCCGCGCGTGCCGGACCTGCCTACGCCGCCCATCTCGCGCGAGACCATGCGCCGCATGCTCGCCGACCCCGAGGCGTGGTTCGCCCACGAGCGGCCGACGCTGGTGGCCGGCATCGGCCGGCTGTGCCGGGTCGACGACTTCTGCGACGGCGAGTACGTCCTCGCCGCCGAGATGTTCGACCGGCTCGCCGCGTACCTGTGGCTGCACGGCTACTACGCCGACCTGCGCTTCTGCGCCGAGGCCCTGGCCGCCGCGGCGCGCGAGGCCGGCGACGAGCTCGTCGAGGTCCGCGCCGAGGCCGTGCTCGTCCGGCTGCTGCACCTGCGCGGTGGCTACGCCCACGCGGTCACCCGGTACCGAAGATGCGCCGAGCGGCTCGCCCGGCTCGGCGACGGCCGCACGGGGGCCTGGGTGCTGACCAACCTGGCGGACTGCCTCACCGGGCTCGGCGAGCCGGAGGAGGCGCTGCTCATGGCCGGCCGGGCGGCCAAGGTGGCGGACCCGGACGACGACTTCGCCGCGCTCTGCGTGCTGCGTGCCCGCGCGGCGGCGCTGAACCGGCTCGGCCGGCCCGCGGAGGCGGTGCGCCTCGACATGGCGGCGCTGGAGGTCGCGCGCCGCGGCGAGGAGCGGCGGACGGTCGCGCTCGCGCTGCAGAGCCTGTCGTGGAGCCTCGCGCTGACCGGCGACCTGGACCGGGCGGCGGTTGCCGCCCGGGACTCGGTCTCGTTGCTGCGCGGCACGACCGCGCGCGCGTCGCTGGCCCGCTCGCTGCGCACGCTCGGCGCGATCCTCGCCGGCCAGGGCAGGCGCGCGGACGCGGTCGAGGCGTTCGGCGAGGGCAGGCGCATCGCGGTGGAGATCAACGAGCGGCCGCGCGAGCTGTCGTGCTCGCGGGCGCTCGCGGCGAGCTGGGTGGGCACCGGCCGGGCCGCCGAGGCGGTCCCGGAGCTGCACCGGTGCCTCGCCGCGTACCGCGAGATGGGCAGCCAGGCGTCGGTCACGGTGACGCTGCGGCTGCTGGCCGCCGCGTACGAGGCGCTCGGCGACCACCCGGCCGCCGCGTCGGCCCGCGACGAGGCCGGCCGGCTCACCGACCCGCGCGACGCGAGCACCACCACGCTCACCCGCCTGCTCCTCACGCTCACCCGTCCCTAGCCCGCTCAGCAGAACGGGTGCCGGACGCGTCCCTCCCGTGCGTCCGGCACCCGGCCTTCCCCTGCTGTAGCGGCCGGTCCCCTACGCGGCCGCCTTCGCGTAGCGGCCGTTCGCCGGCAGCCACGTGAAGATGATCGACAGCACCGCGCCGAGGATCGTCACCAGCGACAGCATGGCCATCGTGGTGGTGGTCTCGTCGGCGACGATGATGCCGGCGAACGCGAACGCCGCCAGCGCCGAGACGGTCACCAGGGCGCGGGCCCACGTGGCGGCCTTGCGCATCAGCAGCGCGAACACGACGAGCAGGACGCCGGCCACGAGCGCCATGTAGCCGCGCATGGCGAAGGTCGACTCGAAGTCGTCCAGCGACGAGTAGCCGGCGATCTGCACGGCGGACTCGAGGTTGGCGTCGGTCAGCGCCTCGGGCGGCAGGCCCGAGTCGGCGAGGATGTCCTTGATCAGGTCACTGCCGCCGGTGGCGATGATGAGGCCGTTCACGATCGACGCGATCGCGGTCAGCACGGTGATGACGATGGCTGTGGTGAGCGTGCCGGGGCGGCGCGCCGCTGACCGCTCGGGTGTCACGGGGTATGCGGACACGTGCGTACTTCTCCTTGACTGGCTTTCCGGTGTGGAGATGACCCTCGGATCGCGGCACCCTCGGGCCGCGTGGCCACCCAGCGCGGAACAGTAGGAGAGCCGTCCACACGGAAAGCACACAGAACGCGCGCGAAGTGTGTGCCGGCCGGATCAGTCCGGGCCGCCGCCCCCGCCGCCCTGCAGCACGGTCACCAGCACGGCCCGGTCGTCGCTGGACACGGGCTTGCCGCCGTCCTTGTTGACCGTCCCGGCCACCGCCAGCCGCTCGTTGATGAGGTCGAACCCCGACAGCCGGCCGAAGCCCTCTTCGGCCGCCATCATGACCTCGGGCTTGCCGCTGAACGAGCCGTCCTGGGCGATCGGCAGGTTCTGCAGGTTCCCGGCCTTGGCGGTCACGACCCACAGCGCGTCCGGGGTCGACGCGCAGCCCGCCACGCCGGGCCGGTCCGGCCAGGTCCACGCCGGCGAGCCGAGCGGCTTGCCCGGCTGCAGGTGGTACAGCAGGTCCGCGGTCGGACCGCGGTCGGTGACCCACATGCGCGAGCCGTCCATCGACGCGCACAGCCCGCCGGGCGAGTTCAGCCCGCTCGCCACGACGCGGGTCGGCGTGGGGTTGTCCGGCGCGGGCTGCCCGGACTCGTCGATGCGCAGGACCTTGCCGGCCAGCGAGGCCGGGTTCTTCGCCTGCGCGGGGTTGCCGGCGTTGCCGGTGGCGAGCAGCAGCGCGCCGCGGTGGTCGAGCGCCAGCGCGCCCGCGTTGCCGCTGCGCCCGCGCGGGATGCCGGTCAGGACGGGCTTGGGGGTGTCGCCGGGCGCGATGCGCACCAGGCGGTTGTCGGTCGCCGTCGTGATGTATGCGAACAGCAGCTGGTCCTCGGCGTAGCTGGGGGACAGGGCCAGGCCGGTGAGCCCGCCGTCCGTGCGCGCGTCCACCGGGAGCTTCGCGACGACCTGCGGTGGCACCCCGCGCTTGACGCGCAGGATCCGCCCGGTGTCCCGCTCGCCGACCAGCGCGGACGGCTCCTGGCCGTCACCCGGCACCGCCGCCACGGCGACGACCGTGGACATGCAGGTGCCGATCACGGCCGGGTTGTAGTCCTTGCAGCCGTTGGGCGGTGGCACGTCCTGCGGTTTCGGCTGCTCGGTGGGGCTCGAGCTACCGGCGCCGCCACCCTCGCCGGGCACCTGCGGGTTGGGCGCGGCCTGGGGGGTCAGCTCGCTCTGCGGGTGCCATTCCTCGGGCTGGTCGGTGAACGTCGCGCAGCCCGCGGTCAGCCCGGCGGCCAGCACGGTGCCGCCGACCGTGACGCCGGCCACCAGCGTCCGCCACCGCGCTCCCATGTGCTCCAAGCTAGGTCCCGGTCCGTGAACAACACGTGAGAGGGTGGGCCGCGTGAGTGCGACCGAGTCGATCACCGTGCTCGTGCCCGACGAGCTGGGTGCCGAGGCGCTGTCCGGCATCGACGGCGTCCGGGCGCTCGTCTACGACGCCACCGATCCGGACAAACCTCTCCCACCCGGCGCCGCGGAGGCCGAGGTGCTCGTGCCGGGCTTCCTCGTCGAGACCGATCCCGCCGCGTTCGTCGACCGGCTGCCCAACCTGCGCCTCATCCAGCTGACGACCGCCGGCGCGGAGAACTGGATCGGCCGCATCCCGTCGCAGGTCATGCTGTCGATCGCGCGCGGTGCGCACGGCGGCAGCACCGCGGAGTGGGCCCTCGGCGCGCTGATCGCCGTCTACCGCGAGCTGATCCCGTTCGACCGGCTGCGCGAGTCCCGCACCTGGGACCGGCACGCGACCGACACGTTGCAGGACAAGCGGGTCCTCGTGCTCGGCGCGGGCGACCTGGGCCGGCGGATGCGCACGCGGCTGGAGGCGAGCGACGCCACGGTCACGCTCGTCGGCACCACGGCCCGCGAGGGCGTGCACGGGATCGACGAGCTGCCGGCGCTGCTCGGTCAGCACGACGTCGTCGTGCTGATGGTGCCGCTCACCGACGCGACCACCGGACTCGTCGACGCGGAGTTCCTGGCCCGCATGCCGGACGGCGCGGTACTGGTGAACGCTGCGCGCGGCAAGGTCGTCGTCACCGACGCGCTGCTCGCGGAGCTGCAGCGCGGCCGGCTGCGGGCCGCGCTGGACGTCACCGATCCCGAGCCGCTGCCACCCGACCATCCACTGTGGACGGCGCCGGGCCTGCTGCTCACCCCGCACGTCGCCGGCAGCGTGCACGGCTACGCGCGGCGCGCGTACGCCGTCGTGGCGGCCGAGATCGCGCGGTACGCCGCGGGCAAGGATCCCGAGAACTTGGTACACGGAGCGTATTGATTCCGTGTAGCTGTGTATACGGTCCGCAGATGGCCTACTCTGCGCTGGGTGACGACTGACGACAACCGCTCTCGGGCTGCGGGCGGTTACTCAGATAGCGGCCTGTTCGATCGCGAGAAGGACGGCGACTTCGGTCGTAGATCGGACGCGGAGTTCGACGAGGCTGGTTACTCCAGTCAGCAGACCACGGTGCTGTCCGGCTCCGGCGGCGGTTTCGACAGCGATTTCGACTCCGATTTCGGCGAGGAGCCGGTCCGGCGGACCGCGTCCTGGCACGGTGGGCTGGACTTCGGCCTGCTCGTGCTGCGTCTGGTGCTGGGCGGGATGTTCGTCGCGCACGGCCTGGACATGTTGTTCGGCTGGTTCGACGGCCTCGGTCGCGGCGGCACGCAGGACCTGCTCACCGGCTACGGCTTCCACGACGTGGGGATCCTCACCTGGGTCCTCTCGATCAGCGAGACCGCGGCCGGCGCGCTGCTCGTCCTCGGCCTGTTCACCCCCGCCGCCGCGGCGGCCATCCTCGCGATCATGGCGAACGTCATCGTCGTGAAGGGTGACTGGAGCCGGTTCCTCGGCAACGTCGAGCTCGAGATGATGTTCGCGGGCGCGTCGTTCGCCCTGCTTTTCACCGGCCCCGGCCGGATTTCGCTGGACCGGAACACGCCCTGGTTCCGCAGGGCGCCTGCCTTCGGTTTCGTGGGCCTGATCATCGCGGGTGGCGCAACCGCGGTGACCCTGCTCGTCTTCCGCTGACGGCTGGGCGCAGGATGGACACGTGCCATCCGCGCTTCCCGACGGCGACACCGCGCCAACCGACGGCCGGCTGCCCGACTCCGCCCTCCAGGGGCTCGGGCGCCGGCCGTTCGGCGTCTACGTGCACGTGCCGTTCTGCGCGACGCGCTGTGGTTACTGCGACTTCAACACCTACACGGCGGCGGAGCTCTCGTCCTCGCCCGCGTCCCCGGCGTCCTGGTTGGACGGTCTGCGGCGGGAGCTCTCGCTTGCCGCGTCGGTCCTGGGCTCGCCGCCCGCGGCCGACACCGTGTTCGTGGGCGGCGGGACGCCTTCGATGCTCGGCGCCGGCGGTCTCGCGTCGGTCCTCGACGCGGTGCGGTCCTCGTTCGGGCTCGCGGCCGACGCCGAGGTGACGACGGAGTCGAACCCCGAGTCCACGTCGCCGGACTTCTTCGAAGGCATTCGCGAGGCCGGCTACACGCGGGTGTCGCTGGGCATGCAGTCCGCCGCGCCGCACGTGCTCGCCGTGCTGGACCGCACCCACACGCCGGGCCGGGCCGCGGCGGCCGCGCTGGAGGCCCGGTCGGCGGGCTTCGAGCACGTGAACCTGGACCTGATCTACGGCACGCCGGGGGAGTCCGCCGCGGATCTGTCCGCGTCCCTGGACGCCGTCCTTGCGGCGGGCGTGGACCATGTGTCGGCGTACGCGCTGATCGTCGAGGCGGGGACCGCCCTGGCCCGCCGCATCGCCCGCGGCGAGCTGCCCGCGCCGGATGACGACGTCCTCGCCGACCGCTACGAACAGGTCGACGCCGTGCTGTCGGCCGCCGGCCTGCACTGGTACGAGGTGTCGAACTGGGCGCCGGCTCCCGCGGCGTGGTGCCGCCACAACATGGGCTACTGGCACGGCGCGGACTGGTGGGGTGCCGGCCCCGGGGCCCACAGCCACGTGGGCGGCGTGCGCTGGTGGAACGTGAAGCACCCGGCCAGGTACGCGTCCCTGCTGGCGGCCGGCTCGTCACCCGCCGCCGCGCGCGAGGTCCTGTCTACTTCGGACCGCCGGCTGGAGCGGGTCATGCTGGAGCTCCGCCTGGTGGACGGCCTGATCGTGGACGCCCTGTCCCCGGCGGCGCGGGCCGAGGCCGGCCTGCTGGCGGAGGAAGGCCTGCTCGACGCGGCGGCCCTGAAGGGCGTGCACGGCCGCTTCGGCCGCTGCGTGCTGACACTGCGGGGCCGCCTGCTCGCGGACGCGGTGGTCCGCCGCCTCACCTAGCCACCGGCGGCCGCGTGCGCCCGCCGTGCCAGCTTGACGAGCGCTTCCGCCGCGCGGCCGGACTTCCTGACCTCGTCGGCCGTCATGCGGGAATGGCTGTACTCGCTTCGCGTCTTCATGCCGAGCAGCACGCTTGGGTGCTTCGCAGCCTCGTTGTCTACCGTTCTCAGCATGCGGACGGCCTCGGCGTGGTTATCGCCTTTCGGGTACTCGCCGAGACTGGCGCAGCAGATCACGTCAGACGCGGCTATGCCGGCGAGGACACACAAAGCTACATATGTATCTCCGCCATTGTCGCAGCGGCGGGTCCGCATGTTAGTTAGGTGTTCCTGTTCATTTGTTTCTTCAACCATGTCGCCGAGCCAGCCAGCGTCAGCCCCTCAACAAGTACCTCCCGCAGAACCTTCGCGTGGAGGCCATATCCCAATACCGCCGCGTACTTTGGCCTGACTTTCCATGCGGAGATTCTATCGGCGAGGTGCTCAAGCAATTCATTCTGAAGTCCGGCGAGGCTTACAATATACTCCGCGGCAAGATGAGAGCGATTCAGCTGATAGCTATGAGCATTGCCTACCTTTGTGGACAAGACAATGCCTTGCTTGGTCAGGCGCCGGAGCACTCTCCGGATGCCCTCTTCGGAGGGACTATTCAACACCCGATGTAGTTGGCCAGTTGTGAAGCCCGCTGTACTTCTCGCGAGCACGGCAAGCACGTCGCCGTCCAGCGTTGGAGTGACTGTGGCGAGCGGGTGGCGGTTTCAGGCGCGCAGGCCGGCCAGCATCCGGCTCATCACGTCCCGGTACTCCGCCTTGATCCGCGGCTGATCGTCCGCCGCCGCGCCCGCCAGCGCCTGTCCCGCCGCGCCCAGCATCCCGAAGGCGAGCTGCGTCGTGGTCTCCAGCGGAACCGGCGCCAGCGCGCCACTCTCGAGCAGCGCGCGGACGAACGACTCCACCATCCCGTACGCGTACTTCTGCTCCTCCTCGATCCAGCATGCCCAGCCGAGCGCCAGCGGGCCCTCCAGCCACACGATCCGCCCGTACACGGGGTCGCAGCACTGCTCCAGGAACTCGTCCAGCGCGAGCAGCGCGCTCTCCCACGCGTTCGCCCCCAGGGCGCCGGCCTTCGCGGCCGCGTCCACCGCGTTCGTCTCCAGGCGGGCGAACACCGCCTCGAACAGCGCGCGCTTGCTCGAGAAGTGGTGGTACACCGCGCCCCGGCTGGCCCGGATGTCCGCGGCGACGTCCTCCAGCGACGTGCCCGAGAAGCCCAGCTCCGCGAAGCGCTTGGTGGCCGCGTCGAGGAGCGCCGCGCGGGTGGCTTCGGAGAACTCCTCGCGCCTGCTTTTCGCCGTTGACATGCGCTGAGTATAAGACATACGCTGCGTATGTCACGAACGCGGAGTAGGTGAAGGTCGGGGTTCGCGGCGCGACATCGCCTGAGGAGGGGAATTCCATGACGGAAGCGATGATCTTCAACCCGTTGCTGCCGGGGTTCGACGCGGATCCGTACCCGCACTACCGCGAGATGCGCGAGCTCGACCCGGTCCACGAACACCCGCTGGGGTTCTGGTTCCTGACCCGCTACGACGACGTGGCCCAGCTGCTGCGCTCCGGCCTGTCGGTCGAGGATCGCAGCCTCGCCGACGGGCCGATCGCCGACCAGTACCGGGCGTTCGCCGGCGAGCGGAACGCGATCACGCTGTCCATGTTGGACCGGGACCCGCCCGACCACACGCGGCTGCGCTCGCTCGTCGCGAAGGTGTTCACGCCGCGGTCGGTCGCCGCGCTGGAGCCGATGGTCGCGGGGCTGGTCGACGAGGCACTGAACCGGATCGCCGACGGCAAGCACGTGGACCTCGTCGACGAGCTCGCCTTCCCGCTGCCGTTCGCGGTGATCTCGAGGATGCTCGGCACCCCGCCTACCGATCACGTGCGGCTGCGCGAGCTGACCGGCACGCTGGTGCGCTCGCTCGAGGTCGTGACCGATCCGGAGGTCCTCAAGGCGATCGCCGACGCCGAGGTTCAGCTGGCCGGCATGACCGAGGAGATCATCGCCTGGAAGCGCGCGAACCCCGCCGACGACCTGCTGACCGCGCTGATCCAGGCCGAGGAGGACGGCGACAAGCTGACCGACGACGAGCTGGTGGCCCAGGTGCTGCTGCTGTACGTCGCCGGCCACGAGACGACGGTCAACCTGATCGCGAACGGCGTCGTCGCGCTGCTGCGCCACCCCGGCCAGCTCGCCGCGCTGCGGGCCGACCCGGAGCTCGCCGGGGGAGCGGTCGAGGAGTTCCTGCGCTATGACAGCCCGGTGCAGCAGACCCGCCGGATCACCACCGCGCCGTACCCGTTGCGCGGCAAGGAGATCCCGGCCGGCCAGTTCGTCATCGCGTGCCTGGGCGCGGCCAACCGCGATCCGGACTTCTGGGGCCCGGACGCCGACGAGCTGCGCATCGACCGCCCGGACGCGCACCGGCACGTGTCGTTCGGCGCCGGCCCGCACCACTGCCTCGGCGCGGCGCTGGCCAGGCTGGAGGGCAAGGTCGCGTTCAGCAACCTCGTGACGCGCTTCCCGAACCTGGCCCTGGACGGCGAGGTCACCTGGAACGGCCGCCTCAACCTCCGCGGCGCCAGCTCGGTGCCGATCAGCGTGTGAGCTCCGCCGGCTCGCGGCATAGGTGGCACGCCCCGCTTCGGCACGCCGTCCCGCCGGGTGCTTGACGTGGGACTCGGGCAGGGCGCGCAGCTGCTCGTCAGCGCCGAAGCGTCGTCCGGACCGGCCGGTGGTCGGACGACTCGGTCGCCAGCACCGTGCTGCGAACCGGACGCAGGGCGGCCAGGACGTAGTCGATCCGCGCGGTCGGCGCATCGGCGGGGTGGGTGAAGCCGTCCCCCTGGCCCGCCGAGGCGAACGTGTCGGTCAGGATGGCCGTCAGCGTGGTGACTTCCGGCTTGTCCGGCGGCGCGTTCAGATCGCCGGTCAGCACCACCGGCTCCCGCGACGCCCGCACGTGCGACGCCACCTCGGTGGCCTGCAACTCGCGGGCCACCGCGCTGTCGTGCTGGAAGTGGGTCGTCATGAAGCGCAGCCGATGGCCGTGCACGACCAGCACGGCCGACAGCAGCCCGCGCTGCTCCTCCGCCGGATCTCCCTTGGGCAGCAAGGTGTTCCGCCACGAGACGATCGGGTACCGGGACAGGATCGCCGTGCCGTACTGGCGCCGCGGTTCGCCCGGCGCGGGCGGCTCGAGGTCCAGGTTCGCCCCGAAGACCACGTGCATGCCCAGCCGACGGGACAGCTCCGCCGGTTCGTCGGTCCACGAGCTGCGGTC
This sequence comes from Actinophytocola sp., assembly GCF_036555685.1. Lineage (GTDB taxonomy): Bacteria > Actinomycetota > Actinomycetes > Mycobacteriales > Pseudonocardiaceae > Actinophytocola. The sequence continues at coordinate 39,696 of NZ_DATBKY010000315.1, forward strand.
GCCGTAGTGCCGGTCGACCTCCTGCAGCCCCACCACGTCCGCGCCGGAGTCGCGGATCTCGGTGGCCAGGCGGTCGAGGTCGAACACGCCGTCGACGCCGGCCGCGTGGTGGATGTTGAACGAGAGGACGGTCACCGGCGGAGCCGGCGAGGCGGCGGCGGGTGTGGCGAGCGCGAGGGACACGGTCACGAGCAGCAGGGCACGGATCATGTTGGTATGCAACCACAAACGTTCAGCGGGCGACTGCCTCCACCGGGTTGCCGAGCGGCACGTCGGACACCGCGGACACCCACGCCACCAGCCGCGCGCGGTGTGCCGCCACGACCTCGGCGACGTACCGGTCCGGGTGGGGCTGGGCGGACGCGCCCGCCCGCCGCAGCTGCGCGAGGCTCACGCGCGTCAGGTCCCGGTAGCCGTGCCGTTCCAGCGCGGGTACCAGCACCTCGATGGCCGTGCCGGCGCTGGCCTGCAGCGACGGGTCGTGCGCCCAGATCCCGTACAGCCGGATCGCCAGCAACCGCAACGAGTTCCGGTTGACCGGAGCGGCACACGCCGACAACAGCAGCGCCTCCAGCAGCAGGAACTTCGTCGAGGGCGCCAGCTCGGGCAACCACTCGCCGTCGAGCGAGCGCGGCCAGTCCAGCGGCTGGCACGGGTCGAGCGTGCGGGCGTTGCGGCTCAGCAGCTCCGCCGCCACCAGCTGCGCGGACGGCGACGAGGACCGCAACGCCTCGTCGACGACGAGGATGGCGGTCTCGGTCGACACCTGCTGGCCCGGCCACAGGTCGACGAGCAGGATCACCGCCAGGTCCGCGCGGCCGGCCCGGGTCAGGGCCAGCAACGCGGCGGTGGTGGCTGCCGGCCGGTTCGGTGACGCGAGCAGCGTGCCGGCCTGCATCGCGGCGTCCAGCTCGAGGCGGCCACGCTCCCGGGAGCGCGCCTGCCACGTCACGAGGACACCCAGCAGCAGCGCGATCAGGCCCAGCAGCGCCACGATCGGTACCTCACCGCGAACGATCTGCCACGCGCCGAGACCGACGGTCGCAACGAAGATCAACGCACCGAGGAACCACAGTGCTTTCCGCGCTCTGCGCACGCCCGCACCTCCCGCTTCGACCCCTCTACTGAGGGGGTCGCTCCAACAGTGCAGGAGTTACCGCCCGATCGCCGCCAAACCCGCGAGGACACGTCGAGACCGAACTCGAACCGCTCCTCGGCCGGTGTGGACGCCGGCGTCGGGCCCAGCGTGATGAGGTTCGCGAACTCCGCGGACCTCTCCGCCATATAGGCCCCGATCCGCGCGCCGCGCCGGCTCCTCGGCGTCGACCTCGCCCGACCGGGCCAGGTCGACGCCGAGCTCACCTCGACCGCGAGCGCCGCGCACCACAGCCCGAGTGTGTCGAAGGCCAGCGGCGCGGGCCGGTCCGGCAGCTGTGCCCGCGCCACCTCGCGCAGCTGCTCCTGCCAGCGGCCGGGATCGGGCGCGGGTGGGGAATCGTGGCAAGCGGCCGGTCGAGCACCGGCTCGTGCGGCTCGGCCTTGTTCGCCGCGTGCGCGTACAGCGACGCCGTGCCCAGCACCTGGTCGCGCCGCATGCTCACCGACTCCAGGTCGCCCTTGCCGAGCAGGTCCAGCGCCGTGTCGACGATCAGGTCCTCGCGCAGCGGCCGCCGGACGGGGCGCGACGAACGTGGCCAGGTCATGGCCGAACACGGCACCTGGTACGAACACCGTTCGCGATGAGAACGGCGTTCGTGAAGAAGGGCACCTGTCCACAACCCGCGCGGCTGTCCACAGCTTCGCGAGCGCGAGCCGGGATCGTCGGTGCGCGCCGGTAGCGTGGAATCGGGGGGCCCCCGGGACGGCGATTGAACGGACCGTTCAACCGGGCCGGTTGTCCACAGGCCCGCCAGGCGCGCCGAAATCGTCGGCGTGGCGGTGTACCGCGGGCCTCATCAACCGATCGAGTGGCGGGATCCCACTTCCCGCGTCGCACGGAGATGGTGGAACGACCTTCGTGCCGCGAAAGGAAGATCCCGTGATCGAGCGCTACAGCCCCGGTCTCAACAAGCGGCGGCTCGGCCGGCTGCTGACCCGCTTCCGCAAGGCCGCCGGCCTCACCCTCGACGACGCCGCGCAGCTGCTCTACCTCAGCCGCTCGGGCCTGAACCGCCTGGAGACCGGCGAGACCAAGGTCAACGTCCACGTGCTCAAGAGCATGCTCGACCTCTACGAGATCGGCGGCGACCGCTGGCCCGCCCTCATCGAGATGGCCCTGCACGCGCGAGAGAAGGGCTGGTGGCACGAGTTCGGCCCGGGAGTCGCGGGCGCCTATGTCGACTTCGAGACCGAGACCGAGGAGATCATCGACTTCGGCCTGGCCACCGTGCCTGGCCTGCTGCAGACCGCCGACTACACCCGGGTCCTGCTGCGGCGCTTCTACCGGGGCCGCCGCGACATCGACGAGCAGGTGGAGCGCACCATCGCACTCGGCACAGCGCGGCAGGAGCGGCTGGACGCCGAGCGTCCGCTGCGGCTGCGGGTCGTGCTGGACGAGGCGGTGCTGATCCGCCCGATGGGCGGCCAGGACGTGCAGGCCGGGCAGCTCGCGCACCTGGCCGAGACCGCCGACCGGTCGAACATCGAGATCCGGGTGCTGCCGCTGGCCCAGGCCCACCCGGGCCTGCAGGGCGCGTTCAGCATCATGCGCTTCCCGCGCGATATGGAGGAGCCCGACATCGTCTACCACCAGTACCCTTTCAATGAGCAGTTCCTCGACAGCCCGGAGCAGGTCAGCAGGTTCCACCAGCTGTTCCGGGAGCTGTGGTCGGAGGCGCTCAGCCAGGAGGACTCGATCGAGCTGTTTCGGCGCCACGCCGAGCTGTGAACCGGAGGAGAGATGGCGGAACTGGTCTGGCGGAAAAGCAGCCGCAGCAGTGGCGAGGGCACCAACTGTGTCGAGGTCGCCCTGCCGCCCGAGACCGCCGCCATCCGGGACTCCAAGAACGGCGGGCCGGTGCTGGTCGTGCCGCGAGCTAGCTGGGCTCGGTTGGTGGCGCGGGCTGCGCGGTCGTAGGCATCGGGCAGGGCGGCACCATCACCTGGCCGGCGGCCGGCAGCTCGTCGATCAGCCGCCTGGTCAGCGCCGCCGACGAGACTCCGTCCACCGGTGCCGCCCACAGGCTCGCGGGCAGCGTCGCGGGGCCGGCGAGGTCCGCCGGCTCGGGCTGGTCGGCGAAGATCTTCTTGAACCGCGTCACGGCCTCCGCCTTGGTCTCGGTGTCCAACGCGGCGATCCGGTCGTCACCGCTCAGCTTCTCCGCCGCCACGCGCAGGTCGGCGTCGCCGTCGAAGTGGGCCAGGACCTGCGCCGTCCCGGAACCGGACGAGCACGCGTCCGGGCCGGCCGCCGCCGGCGGCGGCCGGCCACCACGAAGAACACCACGACCGCCGCGCCGACCAGCGTCAGCGTTGCCTTCGCGGTCGCCCACCGGATCGTCACCCTCCGCGCGCGTTGCACCGCGCCACCTGGCACATCCGGCTGCCGCGGGCGGTGAAATCAGCACGCGTCGACCGCGAGTGCCAACCGCTCCGTAAACTTGTGGTGAAAGAACCCGCGTGGCCGATGGGAGGTGCGGGGTGGCGAGCTCCGACGAGCGCCGGTTCGCGGTGCTGCGGGCGATCGTCGCCGACTACGTCTCCAACCAGGAGCCGGTCGCGTCCAAGGCGATCGTCGAGCGCCACAACCTGGGCGTCTCCAGCGCGACGGTGCGCAACGACATGGCGACGCTCGAGGAGGAGGGCTACATCGCCCAGCCGCACACGAGCGCGGGCCGCATCCCCACCGACAAGGGCTACCGGCTGTTCGTCGACCGGCTGTCCGACGTCAAGCCGCTGTCCGGGGCCGAGCGGCGGGCCATCCGCAGCTTCCTGGACGGCGCGATCGACCTCGACGACGTGCTGCGCCGCAGCGTCCGGATGCTCGCGCAGCTCACCCGGCAGGTCGCGGTGATCCAGTACCCGACGCTGACCCACTCGCTGGTCCGGCACATCGAGCTGGTCGCGCTGACGCCGGCGCGGGTCATGCTGGTCCTGATCACCGACAACGGCCGGGTCGACCAGCGGATGATCGACCTCGGGGACGTGATCACCGAGGACGCGGTCGCCCGGCTGCGCACGATGCTCAACTCGGCGCTGGTGGAGCACCACCTCACCGACGCCGCGGCGAAGGTCAGCGAGCTGATCGAGGAGGCGCCGGCCGAGCTGCGCGACCCGATGACCCGGATAGCGACCGTGCTGGTCGAGTCGCTCGTCGAGCACCCCGAGGACCGGCTGGTGCTCGGCGGCACCGCGAACCTGACGCGCAACGCGGCGGACTTCCCAGGGTCGCTCCGCCAGGTGCTCGAGGCGCTGGAGGAGCAGGTGGTGGTGCTGAAGCTCTTCGCGGCCGCGAGCTCGCCGGGCACGATCACCGTCCGGATCGGCGAGGAGAACGAGGTCGAGGAGATGCGCAGCACGTCGGTCGTGTCGATCGGCTACGGCTCGCAGCACGCGCTGCTGGGCGGCCTGGGCGTCGTCGGCCCGACGCGCATGGACTATCCGGGAACTATCGCGGCCGTGCGTGCGGTTGCCAACTACGTGGGAGACATCCTGGCCGGGCGCTGAACCGCGCCGGGTACGAACGAAAGCGAACCCCGAGGTGCCAAGGCGGCACCGGGGCAGGAGGACGGGACACGGTGGCGAGGGACTACTACGGCACCCTGGGGGTGCGGCAGGACGCGACCTCCGAGGAGATCAAGCGTGCCTACCGCAAGCTCGCGCGCGAGCTGCATCCGGACGTCAACCCGGATGAGTCGGCGCAGCAACGCTTCCGCGAGGTGACTGCGGCCTACGAGGTCCTGTCCGACCCGCAGAAGCGCAAGATCGTCGACATGGGCGGCGACCCGCTGGGCAACGGTGGCGGGGGCGGCCGCGACCCGTTCGCGGGCTTCGGGCTCGGCGACATCATGGACGCGTTCTTCGGCGGCGGTGCGGGCACCGGGCGGGGCCCGCGCAGCCGCGTGCAGCCGGGCTCGGACGCGCTGATCCGCATCGAGCTGACGCTGGAGGAGTGCAACGCCGGCGTGAACCGCGAGCTGACCGTCGACACGGCGGTGCTGTGCGACTCGTGCCGCGGTTCCGGGTGCGCGGAGGGCACGTCGCCGAAGGTGTGCGACACGTGCGCCGGCCGCGGCGAGATCCAGTCCGTCCAGCGGTCGTTCCTCGGCCAGGTCGTCACCGCCCGGCCATGCCCGGTGTGCCGCGGCGTCGGCGAGGTCATCCCCGACCCGTGCCGGCAGTGCGGCGGCGACGGCCGGGTGCGCGCGCGGCGGACGATCACCGCGAAGGTCCCGCCGGGCGTGGCGGACGGCATGCGGGTGCGGCTGTCCGGGCAGGGCGAGGTCGGCCCCGGCGGCGGTCCGGCCGGCGATCTCTACGTGGAGGTCATCGAGCTACCGCATCAGACCTTCGAGCGAAACGGTGCGGACCTCCACTGCACGGTCCGGATCCCGATGACGACGGCCGCGCTCGGCTCGGTCGTCCCGCTTGAAACGCTTGAGGACACGGTCGAGCTCGAGCTCGAACCGGGCACGCAACCCAACACCGAGCTGTTGCTCAGCGGGCACGGGTTGCCGCGCCTGCGCTCGTCCGGCCGGGTCGACGGGCGTGGCGATCTGCACGTGCACGTGGAGGTCGACATACCGTCGAAGTTGGACGCTCGGCAGACGGAGCTGCTGCGTGAGCTCGCGAGCCTGCGTGGCGAGGAGGAGACCGTCGTCGCGTCGACCAACGGCCGCGCCGGCGGGCTGTTCTCGCGGCTGCGCGCCCGGCACCGTTGAGCGACACCGCGCCGGTCTTCCTCGTCGACGCCCTGCCGGACTCTGAAACGTTTGTACTCGACGGACCCGAAGGGCATCACGCGGCGGCCGTGCGCCGGCTCGGTGCGGGATCCGCATTGGTCGTGTCGGACGGTTCCGGCTCGGCGGCCGCGTGCGTCGTCGAGTCCGTGGCGGGCAAGGATTCCTTGTGGTTGCGGATTTCGCGCCGCTGGCACGACCCGGCGCCCGCAATCCGAATAGTTCTCGCACAAGCGCTGGTGAAAGGCGACCGCGGCGAGCTGGCCGTCGAACTGGCGACCGAGACCGGTGTGGATTCCGTGGTCCCGTGGCGCGCCGCGCGTTGCGTGGCCCGCTGGGACGACGGGCCACGCGGTGCGAAAGCGTTGGCACGCTGGCGAAGCACGGCCCGCGAGGCGGCGAAGCAGGCGCGCCGGACGTGGGTGCCACCGGTGGCGGAGCCGGTGTCGACGGCCCATTTGGCATCGTTGATACAGTCCGCGTCCCTCGGCATCGTTCTCGACGCGGCTGCCCCAAGTGGACTCACGGATTTGACCCTTCCGGGTGATGGAGACGTAGTACTGGTTGTAGGCCCCGAAGGAGGTATTTCCGAAAGCGAGCTAGCGGTGCTCGAAGACGCAGGTGCGCAGGTCGCAAGGCTCGGACCGACCGTGCTGAGAGCGTCAACGGCGGCCGCTGCGGCAATTTCCGCCTTGGGAGTAATGACGACACGCTGGCGCTGAGCGTGTCGGACGGTCTACGCTTTGCATTGCAGGCGACTGGTGGGCGCCGTGCGTTTCGACTACCGCCGGACACCTCCCCCCTCGGTCCGGCGGCGCCGCGTCGCGGTGGAGCGACCCCCAGGCTTCACCGCGACGCGGCATCCCCGAGCCTGTTCGGCGCGCTTCGCTGCGCCTTCCCGCTTCGGCGTTTCTGGGGGCGACCCCCAGACCCCACGGTGCGAGCTCCTCCCGACCCGGCCTGGTTTCGCTTCGCATCAACCAGCGTGCGGCCGTTTGGCTGCCCTTACCGCTTGTTGGTTCGCTTCTGTCGTTTGGTTTCGGTAATCGGTTTCCCGCGCGCGTTCCTGGTGCGGCCGTGTCGTGGTGGGTCTCTCGATCTTTCGGCGTTACCGTTTTCCCGTGGCGGGTAAGGCTGCTCCCTTCGAGGAGCTCGAGGTTGGGCATCGGGTGGTGCGGGTCAGCAATCCGCAGCGCGTGTATTTCCCGGCGCGCGGCGAGACGAAGCTCGACCTGGCCAGGTACTACCTGTCCGTCGGCGAGGGGATCGTGCGTGCGCTACGCGAACGCCCGTGCATGATGCATCGCTTTCCCGACGGCGTTTCCGGCGAGAAGGTCCATCAGAAACGCCTGCCGCGCGGGGCGCCGCCGTGGGTCGAGACCGTGCGCGTCGACTTTCCGCGCTACGGGCGCCACGCGTACGAGCTGTGCGTCACCGAGCTGGCGAGCGTCGTCTGGGCCGTGCAGATGTCCTGTGTGGAGTTTCACCCGTGGAACTCGCGGCGGGCCGACACCGAGAAACCCGACGAGTGGCGTATCGATCTGGACCCGATGCCCGGCGCCACTTTCGAGAAAGTGCGCCAGGTTGCTCTCCTCGCCCAGGAGGTTCTCGACGAGCTCGGCGCGGTCGGCTGGCCCAAGACATCCGGCGGCAAGGGCCTCCACATCTACGTGCGCATCGAGCCGCGGTGGGGCTTCAAGGACGTGCGGCGCGCGGCGCACGCGTTCGCCCGCGAGGTCGAGCGGCGCGCCGAGGGACTCGTCGACCTGACGTGGTGGCGCAAGGAGCGCGACCCGGAGTCGATCTTCGTGGACTACAACCAGAACACGCGCGACCACACCATCCGCAGCGCGTACTCCGTGATCGGCGTCCCCGAGGCGCGGGTCTCCACGCCGATCCGCTGGGACGAGCTCCGGTCGGTCGACCCGCGCGAGTTCACGATCGCCACGGTCCCGGCCCGCTACGCCGAGCTGGGCGACCTGCACGCCGGCATCGACGACGCGGTCTACTCGCTCGACCAGCTCCTGGAGTGGGCCGCGCGCGACGAGCGGGAAGGCGAGGCACCGCCCGACGAGGACGACTAGCCTGCTCGCATGTCGGACTGCCTGTTCTGCAAGATCATCGCGGGGGAGATCCCGTCGGAGAAGGTCCACGAGACCTCGACCACGTTCGCGTTCCGGGACATCAACCCGCAGTCGAACGTCCACGTGCTGGTCGTGCCGAAGGCGCACCACGAGGACGCCGCCGCCCTGGCCGCGGCCGACCCCCGGCTGCTGGCGGACGTGATCACGGCGGGCGCGGCGGTGGCCAAGCAGGAGGGCATCGACGAGTCCGGCTACCGCCTCGTGTTCAACACGGGCGAGCACGCCGGGCGAACGGTGTTCCACGCGCATCTGCACGTGCTGGGTGGCGAGCAGCTGGGTCTCTTCGGCCGCCCCGGGTCCTGACGGCCCCGCTCACCGGCCACGACGCGACCTGTCACACCTCACCCACAAGCGCAACGTCGATGCGCGCTGTCGGTGGGGGCGACTAACATTGGGGCGTCAAGCAGCGACGAGTTGGCGCATGAGCGCAGAAGGCAGGACCGAGAGCACGTGACCGGTACCGCACGGGGCGACGAGCCCCAGACTTCTGCACCACCCATGAGCCAGCCGACGGACTCCACCGCCCAGTCTCGCTTCGTCGTCCCCGACGAGGCGGTGCTCGCGCTGCTCGGCTCCCGGGACGAGAACCTCCGCGTCGCCGAGGAGCTGCTCGACGCCGACGTTCACGTGCGCGGCAACGAGGTCACGCTCTCCGGCGAGCCGGGCGAGGTTGCCTTCGCCGAGCGGGTGTTCGCCGAGCTCGTGACGCTGGCCGGGCGCGGGCAGCAGCTCGGGCCCGACGCGGTCCGCCGGACGGTCGCGATGCTCTCCGCCGGGGCCGCCGAGTCGCCTGCCGAGGTGCTGAGCCTCGACATCATCTCCCGCCGCGGCCGCACGATCCGGCCGAAGACGCTGAACCAGAAGCGCTACGTCGACGCGATCGACCAGCACACCGTGGTGTTCTGCATCGGCCCGGCCGGCACCGGCAAGACCTACCTCGCCATGGCCAAGGCCGTGCAGGCCCTGCAGGCGAAGCAGGTCAACCGCATCATCCTGACCCGCCCGGCCGTCGAGGCGGGCGAGCGGCTCGGCTTCCTGCCCGGCACGCTCTACGAGAAGATCGACCCGTACCTGCGCCCGCTGTACGACGCGCTGCACGACATGGTCGACCCCGAGTCGATCCCGCGCCTGATGCAGGCCGGCACGATCGAGGTCGCCCCGCTCGCCTACATGCGTGGTCGCGCGCAGCCGGTGCACACGAAGGTGCTGACCCCGTCCGGATTCCGTCCGATCGGCGACCTGGCGGTCGGCGACCTGGTGGTCGGCTCGAACGGCGAGCCGACCCCGGTGCTCGGCGTCTATCCGCAGGGGCCGAAGAGGATCTACCGCCTCGTCTCCCGGGACGGCGCCGCCACGCTCTGCTCGGAAGATCATCTGTGGGCGGTGAAGACGCCCGAGGACCGTCGTCGGGGCGCGTCGTGGCGGGTCGTCGAGACCAAGGAGATGGTGGGCAGGTTCCGCGCCGCTCGCGCCCGGAAGTACGAGCTGCCCCTGCTCACGAGCCCGGTGGCCCTGCCGGAGCGCGCCGTACCCATCGAGCCCTACGCGCTCGGCCTGCTGCTCGGCGACGGCCGCCTGACCGGCTCGGCCACGCCGACCCTGGTGGCCATGGGCGCGGAACGTACTTCGCTCACCGCCGCCGATCCGGCCACCGACGCTCTTCGCCGCCCCGGTCCGGTCGGGCCGCACGCTTCGTTCGTCCCCGAGCTGTACCTGAACAACTCCGCCGATGTCCGGCTCGGGGTGTTGCAGGGCCTGCTCGACTCCGCAGGCGAGCCGGTCGCGGTGCGCGACCGCACCGGCTCCACCGGTTCCATCCGGTACGCGACCAGGTCGCAGCGGCTCCGGGACGACGTGACCGGCATCGTCCGTTCGCTGGGCGGGGTGGTCACCTCTCGACGCCGACAGGACGCGTTCGTTCTGGACATCCGGCTTCCGGCCGGCGTCGAGCCGTTCCGGCTGAGTACCAAGGTCGAGGAGTACCGGGCCTGCGGCTGCGGTCGTCCGGCGCGGTTCGTCGACCGGATCGAGCCGGCGGGCACCGAGGAGGCGGTCTGCATTCAGGTCGCGGCGGCCGACTCGTTGTACGTCACGGAGGACTACCTGCTGACGCACAACACGTTGAACGACGCGTTCATCATTCTCGACGAGGCGCAGAACACCTCGCCGGAACAGATGAAGATGTTCCTCACCCGCCTGGGCTTCGGCTCGAAGATCGTCGTCACCGGGGACATCACGCAGGTCGACCTGCCCGGTGGGCAGCAGAGCGGCCTGCGCGTCGTGCAGGGCATCCTGCAGGGTGTCGACGACGTGCACTTCTCGAACCTCACCAGCCACGACGTCGTGCGCCACAAGCTGGTCGGCGACATCGTCGACGCGTACGACCGGTGGCAGGCGACCCACGACTCCGAGCCGGAGGTCCGCCACTCCGGGCCGAGGCGGGGCCGCTGATCATGAGTATCGAGATCGCCAACGAGTCGGGGGTGGCGGTCGACGAACCGTCGATCGTCGCCGCGGCGCGGTTCGCGCTCGACCGCATGCAGGTCAGCCGGCTCGCCGAGCTGTCGGTCGCGCTCGTCGGCCTCGACGTGATGGCCGAGCTGCACGAGCGCTACCTCGACCTGCCCGGCCCGACCGACGTCATGGCCTTCCCCATGGACGAGCTCGACTCGGCCCGCCGGCCGGACGCGCCAGACCTCGGGCCGGCGCTGCTCGGCGACCTCGTCCTGTGCCCGAAGTTCGCCGGCGAGCAGGCGAAGAAGGCCGGACACGAGCTGATGGACGAGCTGCATCTGCTGACCGTCCACGGGGTACTCCACCTGCTCGGCTACGACCACGCCGAGCCGGCGGAGGAGCGCGAGATGTTCACGCTGCAGAAGCGCATCCTCGCCGACTTCACGGCGGAACGGGCCGCCGCGCAGCGCCGCGCGGAGCAACGGCGCGAGGACGACAAGCTGCTCGGGGCTGTCGGCCTCACCGAAACCAGGCCGGACGAACCGGCCGACTAGGCCCCCGGGGGGAGCGGTGCCTGACACAGCCGGCTTGCTGGTGATCTCGGTGATCCTCGTGATCGCCGCCGGCTTCTTCGCCTGCGCCGACGCGGCGCTGTCCGCGGTCTCCCGGGCGCGCGTCGAGGGCCTGGTCCGCGGCGGCCGGGCCGGCTCGCGCCAGCTGCTCGCGGTCGTGTCCGACCGGCCGCGGCACATCAACCTGCTGCTGCTCCTGCGGCTGGGCTGCGAGCTCGTCGCCACCGTCCTGGTCACGATCGCCTGCCTGCGGCTGACCGACTCCGACTGGCTCGCCGGCCTCATCGCGGCGGTCAGCATGATCGTCGTGTCCTACGTGCTGGTCGGCGTCGGGCCGCGCACGCTCGGCCGCCAGCACCCGTACGCGGTCGGGCTCATCGCCGCCGGGCCGGTGCGCGCGCTCGGCTCCGTGCTCGGCCCGCTGTCCCGCTTCCTGATCGTCGTCGGTAACGCGATCACGCCGGGCCGCGGCTTCCGCGAGGGCCCGTTCTCCTCCGAGGTCGAGCTGCGCGAGCTCGTCGACATGGCCCAGGAGAGCGGTGTCGTGGACGCGGACGAGCGCGAGATGATCCACTCCGTGTTCGAGCTGCGCGGCACGATCGCGCGCGAGGTCATGGTGCCACGCACCGAGATGGTGTGGATCGAGAACACGAAGTCCGTCCGCCAGGCGCTCGCGCTGTCGTTACGCACCGGCTACACGCGGCTGCCGGTGATCGGCGAGAGCGTCGACGAGGTCGTCGGCGTGGTTAACCTGAAGGACCTGGTCAAGTCCGCGATGGAGGCCGGCGGCAACGGCGAGCGGCCGCGCACGGTGGCCGACCTGATGGGCGAGGCCACGTTCGTGCCGGACACCAAGCGGCTCGACGACCTGCTGCGCGAGATGCAGGTGTCCCGCAACCACATGGCGATCGCCGTCGACGAGTACGGCGGCACCGCCGGGTTGCTGACGATCGAGGACATCCTGGAGGAGATCGTCGGCGAGATCACCGACGAGTCCGACACCGACGACCGGCCGCCGATCGAGCATCTCGAGGAGGGCGGCGCCGTGCGGGTCAGCTCGCGGCTGCCGGTCGAGGACCTGGGCGAGCTGTTCGGCATCGAGCTGGACGACTCGGACGTGGAGACCGTCGGCGGCCTGCTCGCCCAGCAGCTCGGCCGGGTGCCGCTGCCGGGCACCGAGGCGGAGATCGCGGGGCTGGCGCTGCTCGCGGAGGGCGGCAAGGACAGCCGCGGCCGGGTACGCATCACGTCGGTCGTGGCCCGGCTGCTGGCGCCGCCGGCCGCCGTGCAGAACGAGGACGAGAGGAGCGTCGAGCGTGCCTGAGGTCGACCCCGAGGACGCGAAGCTGATAACCCTGGCGCGGTCGGCCCGGGCCCGGACCGGTGCACCCGAGGGCGCGGCCGTCCGAGACCTCGACGGGCGGACGTACCTCGCGGGCAGCGTGGCGCTGCCGTCGCTGAAGCTGACCGCGCTGCAGGCGGCCGTCGTGGCGGCCGTGTCGTCGGGCGCCGAGGGCCTGGAGGCGGCGGTCGTGGTCTCGGAGTCGGAATCGGTCGACGCCGGCTCGCGCGCCGCGGTAGCCGACCTGAGCGCGGACGCGCCGGTCCTGCTCGCCGACCCGTCGGGCACGCTGCGCTGAGCGGGCGCGACAATGGTCCGATGACCACACCGGACAGCGCGTCGGGCGGCGTGCACCGCTCGGGGTTCGCCTGCTTCGTCGGCCGCCCCAACACGGGCAAGTCGACGCTGACGAACGCGCTCGTCGGGTCGAAGGTCGCGATCACCTCGAGCAAGCCGCAGACCACCCGGCACGCCATCCGCGGCATCGTCCAGCGCGACGACGCCCAGCTGATCATCGTCGACACGCCGGGCCTGCACCGCCCGCGCACCCTGCTGGGGCAGCGGCTGAACGATGTCGTGCGCGCCACGTGGTCCGAAGTGGACGTCGTGGGTTTTTGCGTGCCGGCCGACGAGAAGATCGGCCCCGGCGACCGGTTCATCGCCGCGGAGCTGCGCAAGCTGTCCCGGCACACGCCGGTCATCGGCGTCGTGACGAAGACGGATCTCGCGTCGCGCCAGCAGATCGCGGACCAGCTCGTCGCGTTGCAGGACGTCATGGACTTCGCGGACATAGTCCCGGTGTCCGCAGTGGACGACTACCAGATGTCGACGCTCGCGGACCTGCTCGTCGCGCGGCTGCCCGAGGGCCCGCAGCTCTACCCGGACGGCGAGCTGACCGACGAGCCCGAGCAGGTGCTGATCGCGGAGCTCATCCGCGAGGCCGCCCTGGAGGGCGTGCGCGACGAGCTGCCGCACTCGATCGCGGTGACCGTCGAGGAGATCCTCCCGCGCGAGGACCGCGACGACCTCCTCGACGTGTACGCGAACCTGTACGTCGAGCGCGACAGCCAGAAGGGGATCGTGCTGGGGCACAAGGGAGAGCGGCTGAAATCGGTGGGCGCGACGGCGCGCCGGCACATCGCGGCGCTGCTCGGCAGCAAGATCTACCTGCACCTGCACGTGAAGGTCGCGAAGGACTGGCAGCGCGACCCGAAACAGCTACGGCGCCTGGGTTTCTGACTCCCGGTAGCAGACCAGGATGTCGTCGCCGCCCTTGCTGTAGGCGGACTTCGCCGGGCGCAGCCCGGTGGTGATGCCACGCTTGGCGAGCTCGGTGCGGACGTCCTCGAGGCGCGGGTACGGCACGCCGGCCGGGTCGGCGATCGGGCACACGCGGACCTCGCCGGAGGTCACGCGCACCATCTCGAGCAGGAACTCGACGTGCTCGTCGTAGGACACGTACTCCGGATACGTGAACAGCAGGTGGCTGCTCAACGTCAGCCGGAACTCGCCGTCCGCGAACGGCAGCTCCGGCAGGCAGGCGGCGACGTAGTGCGGGCTTTGCTCCGCGTAGTCGGCGAGGAAGAAGTCCGCCGACACCTCGAACGCCCGCAGCAGCGCGTCCGCCGAGCCGAGGTAGGCCCAGTCGAGCCCGACCGGGCCGGCGGTGAGCCAGTCGTGCACGTGCGCGAGGTCGGCGGCGACGCGCGCCTCGACGTCGGCGCGCGGCCCGTAGATCGGGTCGACGCTGACCGCCTGCCCGCCACGCGCCCGCACCTGCGCCGCGAACGGCGAGGCGCCGGCGGGGCAGTCGAGGATCGGGCCCGCGCGCAGCTCGTCGTCGGTGAGCAGGAACATGTTGCGGTAATCGAACAGCGGCCGCGGCGTCACGATGAGCTTGCCGAGCGCCGGCCCCGAAACTTGCGTCACGTGACGATCCCAGCACACCGTGTCGGCGCGGAAACTGTCGGCAGGGTTTGAGACGATGGCGGGGTGAGTGGAGCTTGCGGAGCGAGCCATTCGACGCGGGGTGACCGCGAGCGGCCGGGCCGAGCCGGCGAGGCACGGTCGTGAGCCTCTACCGCGACACCGGGGTGGTGCTGCGCGTGCAGAAGCTCGGCGAGGCCGACCGCATCATCACGATGGTCACCCGCAAGAACGGCAAGGTCCGCGCGGTGGCCAAGGGCGTCCGGCGCACCACGTCGCGCTTCGGTGCGCGGGTGGAGCCGTTCGCCCATGTCGACGTGCAGCTCTACACCGGTCGCACGCTGGACATCATCACGCAGGTGCAGACCCTGGACGCGTTCGGCGCCGGCATCATGTCCGACTACCAGCGCTACACCGCGGGCTGCGCGGTGCTCGAGACGGCCGACCGCCTGTGCCCGGAGGAGGGCGAGCCGGTCCTGCGGCTGTACCTGCTGGTCACCGGCGCCCTGCGGGCCCTCTCCACGAGCAGCAGGGACCCGTCCCTGGTGCTGGACGCGTTCCTCCTCCGCGCGATGGCCTTCGCGGGCTGGGCCCCGGCCGTGCGCGAGTGCGCGCGGTGCAACGAGCCGGGCCCGCACAAGTCGTTCTCGGTTCCCGCCGGTGGTTCGGTCTGCCCCCGCTGCCGGCCAGCGGGCTCGGCCGTGCCCGCCCAGGACACCCTGAAGCTGATGGACGCGCTGGCGGCGGGCACGTGGGAGGTCGCGGAGGCGGCGTCCCCCTCCGCGCGGCGCGAGGGAAGCGGGCTGATAGCGGCGCTGCTCCAGTGGCACCTGGAACGCCAGCTCCGGTCGCTTCCCCTGGTGGAACGCAAGGCGGCCACCCCGTCCCCAGCGACCCCGGCTCCGAGCGAGGGCTGAGCAGCCCGCATCCACTGGCCCTCGCCACTGGCGTGGTGGGGGCAGCGGATCACGGGGTCGCGACGACCGAGGCAGTGGACCGGTGGCCAGGGGCGAGGGCTGGGGCCGATCAGTAGGGTCGAGGGGCAACCGACCCCTGGAGGAAGAGCCTTGCTCCGGCGACGCGCCGCAAGCACCGAACCCCGCGAGCCCGAGCCGCCCGCGCCGCATCCGTCCGGCGCCCGCCCGCCCGCGATCCCCGACGACCTCGTGCCCCAGCACGTCGCCATCGTGATGGACGGCAACGGGCGGTGGGCCAACCAGCGCGGTCTCACCCGCATCGAGGGGCACAAGCGCGGCGAGGCCGTCGTCGTCGAGGTGGCGCGCGGGTGTATCGAGCTCGGGGTCAAGTGGCTGTCGCTCTACGCGTTCTCCACCGAGAACTGGCGGCGCAGCCCCGAGGAGGTCCGCTTCCTCATGGGCTTCTCCCGCGACGTCATCCGCGAGCGCACCGACGAGCTCGACGCGATGGGCGTGCGCGTCCGCTGGGCCGGCCGCCGGCCGCGGCTGTGGCGCAGCGTCATCAGCGAGCTCGAGTCCGCCGCCGAGCGGACCAGGCACAACACCGTGCTCAACCTCGCGATGTGCATCAACTACGGCGGTCGCGCCGAGATCGGCGACGCCGCCCGCGAGATCGCCCGGCTCGCCCGGCAGGGCAAGATCAATCCGGACAAGGTAGACCAGCGGACCGTCCAGCGGTTCCTCTACCAGCCCGAGATGCCCGACGTGGACCTGTTCATCCGCCCGTCCGGCGAGCAGCGGACCTCGAATTTCATGCTCTGGCAGTCCGCCTACGCTGAGCTCGTCTTCCAGGACATCCTGTGGCCCGACTTCGACCGCCGCGACCTCTGGCGCGCCTGCGAGCAGTACGCGCACCGCGACCGGCGGTTCGGCGGCGCCGTGGACGCCGCCGCGGAGAACCGAGAAGAAGAGGCATGATCCCCGCACCAGACCCGCGAGGCACCCGACCGCACCCGAGGACTTTGCGGACCCACGTAACCAACACTTCGAATTCCGGGGAGGTGGCACGGTGCAGGAGGCGTTGACCACCGGCGACCTGCTGATCAAGGCGCGTGCGGCGCTGGAGCAGTTCCACGACGTCCGCGTCGACGACGACGGCGCGCTCAGCTTCCGCCACGTCGACGTGCCGTGCGCCGTGCAGGCGATGCAGCTCGCCGAGGGACTCACCGTGCTCAGCCTGACCTGCGTCGTCGCCTGGGATCTGCCCGACGAGCCCGCGCTCGCCGCGTCCGCTGCCGAGCGCGCCGGGCAGGGGCTCTTCGGCACGCTCGGCGTCGTGCACACCGACAAGGGCATGGACGTCACGCTTCGGTACGCGTTCCCGGCCGACGGCATCGAGCCGGCCCCGCTCGGCACGCTGCTCATGCTCGTCGTCTCGACCGCCTCGCAGCTGCGTACCGAGCTGCTCGGCGAGGTCGGCGACCAGGCCGAATGAGCACCGGGTCGGCCGACCCGGACGAGCATCAGGCCGAGTCGCGGACCGCCAGCGTCACCGGGAGCATGATCGTGTCCGGGCGGACCGGCTCGCCGGCCAGCAGGGCCATCAGCCGCTTGACCATCTGGTGGATCTGCTCGCGTGGGTCCTGGTGCACGGATGTCAGCGGCGGGCTCATCGCCGGCGCCACCGACGGGTTGTCGTCGAAGCCGACCACGCCCACGTCGTCGGGTACCGTGCGGCCCGCGCGGCGCAGGGCCTGCAGCGCGCCGGCCGCCATCAGGTCGCTCGCCGCGAAAACGCCGTCCAGGTCCGGCGCGCGCTCGAGCAGCGCGGTGATCGCCCGCTCGCCGCTCGCCATCGTGAAGTCGCCCGCCTCGGACAGTCCGGTGTGGTCGATCCCCGCCTCCTCGAGCGCCTCCCGCCACCCCGCCAGGCGGTCCGCGGCGGCCGGGTGGTCGAGCATGCCGGTGACCGTGGCGATCCGCCGCCGGCCGGTCTGCAGCAGGTGCCGCACGGCGAGCCGCGCGCCGGCCCGGTTGTCGAAGTCGACCGCGTGCGTGCCGCGCGACTTCGTGCCCGGCCGGCCGCCGAACACGACCGGCACGCGCAGCAGCCGCAGCGCCGTCGGCAGCGGGTCGCCCTGGTGCGGCGCGAACACCAGCGCGCCGTCGACGTGGCCGCCCTCGAGGAAGCGGATGGTGCGCGGCACGTCGTCGCGGCTGTCGACGAACATCAACAGCATCTGCACGCCGGTCGCCGCCAGCTCCCGGTACGCCGCGTGCATGACCGTCGCGAAGTACGGGTCGTCCAGGACCTTCGCCTCCGGCTCGGACAGCACGACGGCGACCGCGTCGGTCCGTCTGGTGACGAGCGACCGCGCGGCCTGGTTGGGGGAGTAGCCGAGGTCGCGGGCCGCGTCGAGCACCTTCGCCCGCGAGCGTGGGCTGACATAGGCGTCGTCGTTGAGCGCGCGGGACGCGGTCGACCGGGAGACGCCGGCGTAGGCGGCGACGTCCTCGAGCGTCGGGCGCTCGTCCTGGGAGCAACGAGGGGGCACCCGCAGAGTGTAGCGGGGCATTCTGGGAGCGCTCCCTAACGAACAGGTCAACGTCCGCCTGGTTCTCCTTGACAGCAAACGTAGACGGGGACACACTCAGAACTCCCATTCTGGGAGCGCTCCCAGACGACTTCGTCAGCAAGGGACAACTGACGTGCGACGACAGCAAACACGGGTGTTAGCCGGCGCGATCGCCCTTGCCGCGGTGGCCGGGCTGACCGCCTGCGGCGAGGACGGAAACAGTGGTGGCTCGGGTGGCGGCGGGGGCCAGATCGAGCTCACGATCGGGACGTTCACCGAGTTCGGGTACGAGGACCTGCTCCCCGAGTACGAGCGGCTCCATCCCAACATCAAGATCACGCACCACAAGACGGGCCAGGGCGGCCCGTACCACCAGCAGCTGCTCACCAAGCTCGCGGCGGGCTCCGGCCTGGAGGACGTCGTCGCGATCGAGGAGGGGCACCTCCCCGACGTCATCGACAAGCCGCAGCTGTTCAACAACCTGGCCGACATCGGCCCGAAGGACGTGAAGCCGGACCGCTGGCTGGACTGGAAGTACCAGGCCGGCACGGCCAAGGACGGCACGTGGATCGGCTACGGCACCGACATCGGCCCGCTCGCGATGTGCTACCGCAAGGACCTGTTCGCGAAGGCCGGCCTGCCCTCCGACCCCGAGGCGGTCAAGCCGCTGTTCGAGTCCTGGGACTCCTACTTCGCGGCCGGCGACAAGTACGTGAAGGCCACCGGCAAGGCCTGGTTCGACTCCGACTCGCAGATCTTCAACTCGATGCAGAACCAGCTCGAGACCGGCTACCTGAACAAGGACGACGAGCTCGTCATCGAGTCCAACCCGGACATCAAGAAGAACTGGGACCAGGTGACGGCGGCCGGCAAGCGCGGCCAGACCGCGAAGCTGGTGGCGTTCAGTCCGGAGTGGAACAACGGGTTCAAGGTCGGCGCGTTCGCCACGAAGACCTGCCCGTCGTGGATGCTCGGCGTGGTCACCGAGCAGGCGGGCCCGGCGAACGCCGGCAAGTGGGCGGTTACCGACGCGTTCCCGGGTGGCGGCGGCAACTGGGGCGGCTCGTACCTGGCCGTGCCCAAGCAGAGCCAGCACCCCAAGGAGGCGGCGGCGCTCGCGGCGTGGCTGACCGCGCCGGAGCAGCAGATCAAGGCATTCCAGAAGACCGGCAACTTCCCGAGCCAGGTCGAGGCGCTGTCCTCGCCGGAGCTGGCCGCCACGACGAACGAGTACTTCGGCAACGTCAAGACCGGCGTGCTCTTCGCCGCGCAGGCGCAGAAGGTCGGCCAGGCCCAGTACAAGGGCCCGGGTGACGGCCAGATCCAGGAGAACGCGACGAGCCCGGCGCTGCAGGCCGTCGAGCAGGGCAAGTCGGCCGACGAAGGCTGGCAGCAGGCGGTCGACGCGGCCGAGCGGATCGCCGGCTGATGACTGGTCCGGTGATCGCGGACACGGAGCGGGCGCCGAGCAGGGCGGCGCCCGCTCCGCCCCCGCCTCGTCGACCGCGGCTGACCTGGCGGCAGCGGTTGAGCGTGGCGGACGTGAAGTGGTCGCCGTACCTCTACATCGCGCCGTTCTTCGTCCTCTTCGGCGTGGTGGGCCTGTTCCCGCTGCTGTACACCGGTTACCTGTCGCTGTTCGACCGGGACCTGCTCGACGTGGACAGCACGTGGGTGGGGCTCGCGAACTACGGCACGCTGTTCGCCGACGCGCAGTTCTGGAACTCGCTGGTCAACACGATCAGCATCTTCCTGCTCTCGACCGTCCCGCAGATCGTCATCGCGGTGCTGCTCGCGGCGTTGCTCAACTCCCGGCTGCGGCTGCCGACCGCATGGCGGGTCGGCGTGCTCCTGCCGTACGTGGTGAGCCTCGTGGCGGTCGGCATCATCTTCGCCAACCTGTTCGGGCCGAACTACGGGCTCGTCAACGGCATCCTCGAGGGGCTCGGGTTCGACCGGATCGACTGGCAGGGCAACAGGTTCGCCTCGCACGTGGCGATCGCGACGATGGTCAACTGGCGGTGGACGGGCTACAACGCGCTGATCGTGCTGGCCGCCATGAAGGCGATCCCGCGCGACATCACCGAGGCCGCGCTGATCGACGGCGCGGGTGCGGTGCGGCGGTTCTTCTCGGTCACGCTGCCGCTGCTGCGCCCGACGCTGATCTTCGTGGTGGTCACCTCGACCATCGGCGGGCTGCAGATCTTCACCGAGCCCAAGCTGTTCGACGCGATGCCGGGCTCCAACAACGGCGGATCGTCCAACCAGTTCCAGACGATCACGCTGTACATGTACCAGACCGCCTTCGAGACCCAGCACCTCGGCTACGCGTCGGCCATCGCGTGGGTGCTGTTCCTGCTCATCATCGTGATCGCGGTGATCAACTTCCTGCTCACCCGGCGGATCGCGTCGGCAGGTGTCGAGGAGGACGCGCGATGACGGCCCTGACGGTCGCGGTCCGGCGGAACACGGTCGACGCCACTGGCGCGAAGCGGGCCCGGTTCTGGGTGTACGGCCTGCTGATCGCATTCATCGTGGGCTCGATCTTCCCGTTCTACTGGCAGTTCCTCGTGGCGAGCCGGGACAGCTCGATGCTCACCGAGCAGGTGCCGCCGCTGGTGCCCGGCGGCAACTTCTTCGCCAACGCGGCGCGGGTGTTCGACTCGGTGTCGTTCTGGAAGGCACTCGGCAACAGCGTGGTCGTGTCCGGCACCGTCACGCTGACGACGGTGCTGTTCTCGACGCTCGCCGGGTTCGCCTTCGCCAAGCTGCGCTTCCGCGGGCGCAACGCGCTGTTCCTGTTCGTGGTGGCGACGCTCGCCGTGCCCACGCAACTCGGCATCATCCCGCTGTACATGGCGATGTCGGAGTTCGGCTGGGCCGGCGAGCTGCAGGCCGTGATCGTGCCGAACCTGGTCACCGCGATCGGCGTGTTCTGGATGCGCCAGTACACGATGCAGGTGGTGCCCTACGAGCTCATCGAAGCGGCCAGAGTGGACGGTTGTTCGATGCTGCGGGTGTACTGGCACGTGGTGCTCCCGGCCGTGCGGCCCGCGGCCGCGTTTCTCGGCATGTTCACGTTCATGACGTCGTGGAACGACTTCCTGTGGCCGCTGGTGGTGCTGAACGCGGAGAACCCGACCGTGCAGATCGCGCTCGAGCGGCTGCAGAGCGGGTTCTACATCGACTACTCGCTGGTGCTCGCCGGAACGACGCTCGCGACCATTCCGATCCTGATCGTTTTCATAGTGCTCGGCCGCCAGATCGTGGCCGGGATCATGCAAGGCGCCGTGAAGGGGTGACCATGTCAGTAGTGCCATCCTCCGTTTCGTCGCAGGAGTCGGTGTCGCTCCGCTTTCCCACCGGCTTCGTCTGGGGCGCCGCCACGGCGTCGTTCCAGATCGAGGGTGCGACCACTGTGGACGGGAGGACGGACTCCATCTGGGACGAGTTCTGCCGCCGCCCCGGCGCGGTCGCGAACGGCGACACCGGCGAGCCGGGCGCGGACCACTACCGCCGGTACCAGGCGGACGTCGACCTGATGACCTCGCTCGGGCTGGGCGCGTACCGGTTCTCGGTTGCCTGGCCCCGGGTGCGGCCCGACGGCGGCGCGGTGAACCCGGCCGGGCTGGACTTCTACGACCGGCTCGTGGACGCGTTGCTGGCGGCGGGCATCTCGCCGTGGGCGACGCTGTACCACTGGGACCTGCCGCAGGCGCTGGAGGAGGCCGGCGGCTGGACCTCGCGGGACACGGCGTACCGGTTCGCCGACTACGTCGACTCGGTGGTCGAGCGGCTCGGCGACCGCGTGGCCGGCTGGCTGACGCTGAACGAGCCGTGGTGCTCCGCCTTCGCCGGGTACGCTTCGGGCCGGCACGCGCCGGGCGTGGCGTCGCCGACCGCGGCCGTCTCGGCCGTCCACCACCTCCTGCTGGCACACGGCCTGGGGATGGAGCGCATCCGCGCGCACGCGCCCGGCACGCCTGCGGGGATCACGCTGAACCTGTTCCCGGTGGCCGCGGTCTCGCCGGCCGACGAGGACGCCGCGCGGCGGGTGGACGGCCTGCAGAACCGGATCTTCCTGGACCCGGTGCTGCGCGGCGCCTACCCGGACGACGTGCTGATGGATCTGGCGCCCTACGGCCTGGCCGGGTTGGTGCGGGACGGGGACATGGCGACGATCGGCACCCCGGTCGACATGCTCGGCGTGAACTACTACCGGCCGCTGCTCGTCGCGGCGCCGCTCGTCTCGCCGGACGAACCGTCCGAGTGGGTCGGCGTCGAGGGCGTGCGCTTCCTGCCGAGCGGGCTGCCGCGGACCGAGCTGGGCTGGGAGGTCTCACCGGCCGGCCTGACGGACCTGTTGCTGCGGCTGCGCGACGAGTACCCGAGGCTGCCGCTGTACATCACGGAGAACGGCGCGGCGTATCCCGACGCCGTCGGGCCGGACGGCCAGGTCCGCGACACGGACCGGCTGGCCTATCTCGACGGTCACCTGCGTGCGGCCCACGCGGCGCTCCGGCAGGGGGTGGACCTGCGTGGGTACTTCTGCTGGTCGCTGCTGGACAACCTGGAGTGGGCCGAGGGCTATGCCAAGCGGTTCGGCCTGGTGCACGTGGACTTCGAGACGCAGGCGCGCACCGTGAAGGAGAGCGCCCGCTGGTATGCCGGCGTGATCGCGCGCAACGGCCTGCCCGCGGCGTAGGCGCCCGGGGGTGGGAGGGAAACGCCCGGCCGCGACCGCACCCGCGGCCGGGCTCCCACCCGCCACTTCAGTCGGTGTTGTTGGTCGGCCTTGTTGGTCGGCTCGCTAGTCGCGGCAGTTGCTGGCGCAGCCCTCGCAGGTGCCGAAGACCTCGACGGTGTGGCTGATCTCCGAGAACCCGTTCTCCGCGGCGACCTTCTCGGCCCACTTCTCCACCGCGGGACCCTCGACCTCGACCGTGCGCCCGCAGCTCCGGCACACCAGGTGGTGATGGTGGTGGCTGGAACAGCGCCGGTAGACCGCCTCGCCGCCACGGATGCGCAGCACGTCGACCTCGCCGGCGTCGGCGAGGGACTGCAGCGTGCGGTAGACCGTCGTCAGGCCGATACCCTCGCCCCGGCCGCGCAGCTCCTCGTGCAGCTCCTGCGCCGAGCGGAACTCCTCCAGCTGTTCGAGCAGGCTCGCGACCGCGGCACGCTGCTTGGTCGACCGGCGGCCGGGGACCGAGGGGGAGGAGCCACTCACGACGCCTCCTCGCGGACTCGGTGATGCCGCTCGCGACCGCCGTGCGCCATCGGTTCGCTCGCTCGCCGGCCCTGCGTCGTTGGTTCGCTCGCATGCTCGCGCCGTGTCGTTGGTTCGCTCGCATGCTCGCTCACTGCGCGACGCCCTCCTCGACGTGCGCGACCGCGTCCACGACGATGTGCGCCAGGTGCTCGTCGACCAGGCGGTAGACCACCTCGCGGCCGTGCCGCTCACCGTTCACGACGCCGGCCGCCTTCAGCACGCGCAGGTGCTGGCTGATCAGCGGCTGTGCCACGCCCAGCAGCTCGACGAGCTCGTGCACGCAGCGGTCCGCCTCCCGCAGCTCCAGCACGATCGCGATCCGGACGGGCGCGGCGAGCGCGCGCAGCAGGTCGCCGGCCGCCGACATCGTGTCGCCGGGACGCTTCGCCGCCGTCGCCACCGTGGGGCGGTCGGCCTCGTGCCGCTCGTCGGCGACCGGTGACACGGCGTCCGAGGTCACGGCGCTCGTCCTCCTGGCGATAGTGGTTACCGTTGTCAACATCCTACGTGGCGCGGCTAGTCCGCGAGCAGGACCGAGACGGCCACCGCTACGAGGATTGCCAGGACGAGCACCCGGCCGGCGCGCTGCCCGGGCGACAGGACGTGCCAGGTCGCCGCGATCAGCACCGCGACACCGACCGCGAGGATGCCGAGCAGCAACGCGCCCAAGGCACCGCCGACGATGACGCCGACCGCGAACACCGCCGCCACGACGAGGAACGCCACGATGGGCGTCACCCGGGCGAGCGGGCCGTTCCCGGAGAGCAACGGCGCCCTCATTGACCGCCTTTCACGCACCTTCTGTCCTCCTTTTGACGTAGCCATGACTACTGCGCGCAACGTTAATCCGGCCTTCAAGGCCGCACCAATCACCCGATCGGCGACGGGGCCGCCCCGATAGGCTTTGGCGGCTGTTTCCCCCCGCCGGGCCTTCCTACCGCCCCCACTCAACGTCCGGGTCCGAGCGTGCAGCAACTGGAGTGCCTGATGCCCGCGGATCGCGTCGAAACCGTAGTCAACCTGTGCAAGCGTCGCGGGTTCGTCTACCCGTGTGGAGAAATCTACGGTGGCACCCGGTCGGCCTGGGACTACGGTCCCCTCGGCGTCGAGCTGAAGGCGAACATCCAACGCGAGTGGTGGCGCACGATGGTGCACCGCCGCGAGGACGTGGTCGGGCTCGACTCGTCGGTCATCCTGCCGAGGCAGGTGTGGGAGGCGTCCGGGCACGTCTCCGCGTTTCACGATCCCCTCGTCGAGTGCACCGCCTGCCACCACCGGTTCCGTGCCGACGACCTGGCCGAGGAGCATGTCGCGAACGGCGGCAAGGCGAGCCAGGAGGACCTGTCAGAGGTGCCGTGCGCGAACTGCGCCGTGGTGGGCAAGTACACGCCGCCGCGCGAGTTCAACATGATGCTCAGCACCCAACTCGGCCCCGTCGAGTCCGAGGACGGGCGGCACTACCTGCGGCCCGAGACCGCGCAGGGCATCTTCGTCAACTTCCTCAACGTGCTGACCACCGCGCGCCGCAAGCCGCCGTTCGGCATCGCGCAGATGGGCAAGTCGTTCCGAAACGAGATCACGCCGGGCAACTTCATCTTCCGCACCCGCGAGTTCGAGCAGATGGAGATGGAGTACTTCGTCGAGCCGGGCTCGGACGAGGAATGGCACCGGTACTGGATCGACGAACGCGTGCGCTGGTACACCGATCTCGGCATCAAGCGGGAGAACCTGCGCCTTTACGAGCACCCGAAGGAGAAGCTCGCGCACTACGCGAAGCGCACGGTCGACATCGAGTACCGGTTCGAGTTCGGTGGCCTCGAGTGGGGCGAGCTGGAAGGTGTTGCCAACCGCACCGACTACGACCTCGCCACGCACGCCAACCACTCCGGTGTCGATCTGTCCTATTTCGACCAGGCGACGAGCTCGCGGTACCGGCCGTACGTTATCGAGCCGGCGGCCGGCGTCGGCCGCCCGCTGATGGCATTCCTGCTCGACGCGTACCGGGAGGACATGGCGCCCAACGCCAAGGGCGGCATGGACAAGCGCACGGTGCTCCGCCTCGACCGCCGGCTCGCGCCGGTGAAGGTCGCCGTGTTGCCGCTGTCGCGCAACCCGGACCTCACGCCGAAGGCTCGCGACATCGCGACGGTGCTGCGTCACAACTGGAACGTCGACTTCGACGACGCGGGTGCCATCGGCCGCCGCTACCGCCGCCAGGACGAGATCGGCACCCCGTTCTGCGTGACCGTCGACTTCGACTCGCTGCACGACCACGCCGTCACGGTCCGCGAGCGCGACAGCATGACTCAGGAGCGCGTGGCCGTCGACAAGCTCGAGCGGTTCCTCGCCGGCCAGCTGATCGGCTGCTGACCGACACCCTGACGTTTGTCATGGCCAGGTGGTGACGGCCGACCTGCGTCCCCGGCCCGCCACGCGAGCATCGTGGTCACCGTGAACACAACACGGATCTCCCAGACCGGCAGCACGACGTCCGCGGGCGCGGCCGTCATGCTCGCCGGACTGCGCAAGCACTACGGCCAGGTTCGGGCCGTCGACGGGGTGGACCTGGTGATCGCACCGGGGGAGGTCGTCGCCCTGCTCGGCCCGAACGGCGCGGGCAAGTCGACGACCGTCGACATGCTGCTCGGCCTCACGAAGCCCGACGCGGGCACCGTCACCGTCTTCGGTGCGAGCCCGCACGAGGCGGTCGCCGACGGCAGCATCGGCGCGATGCTGCAGGGTGGCGCACTGCTCGACGACGCCACCGTCGGTGAGACGGTCGCCATGGTCGCGTCGCTGCACCGCAAGCCACTGCCGGTCGCGGAGGCGTTGCGCCGCAGCGGGATCGAGGATCTCGCGTCCCGGCGGTGCAACAAGCTCTCCGGCGGCCAGAAGCAGCGCGTGCGGTTCGCGGTCGCGCTCGTCAGCGACCCGGACCTGCTCGTGCTCGACGAGCCGACCGCGGCCATGGACGTGGCCAGCCGCCGCGACTTCTGGCGCTCGATGCACAGCTTCACCGAGTCCGGCCGCACCGTGCTGTTCGCCACGCACTACCTGGAGGAGGCGGAGACCTACGCCGACCGCGTCGTGCTGATGCGGTCCGGCCGGGTCGTCGCCGACGGCTCGGTCGCCGAGGTGACCTCCCTGGTCGCCGGCCGCGTGCTGCGCGCCGCCATTCCGGGCGCCACCGAGAGCGTGCTCCGCGTGTTGCCCGGCGTGTCCGAAGTGGAGGTACGCGGCGAGCAGGTGTCGATCTCCTCCCGGGACTCCGACGCCACGCTGCGCGCGCTGCTCCAGACCTTCCCGCAGGCCCGCGACATCGAGGTGGCCGCGGTCGGCCTCGAAGGCGCGTTCCTGTCCCTCACCAGCGACTCCGCCGAGTCCGGCGTCACCGAAGGGGCCACCCGATGAGCTTCGGCTACCTGATCCTGGAGCTGCGGCGAGCCATGCGCTCCACCCGCTTCATGATCTTCACGATTGCGTTCCCAGTCCTGATGTTCCTCCTCTACACCGGTCTCTACAGTGGTGGCCACAAGTCGATCACGGGCATCCTGATGATCGACATGACGGCGTTCGGCGCGCTCTCCGGCGCCCTGTTCGCCGGCAGCCGGGTAGCACTGGAGCGGTCCGCCGGCTGGCAGCGCCAGCTGCGGCTCACCCCGCTGTCCGGTCCGGCCTACCTGACCGCCAAGGGCATCACCGGGATGATGCTCGCGATCCCGGCCGTCGTGCTGGTGCCGCTCGTCGGCGCCCTGGTCGAGGGCGTGTCGCTGGACGCCACCGGCTGGCTGCGCGTCGTCGTCGGCACCTGGCTCGCCGTGATCCCGTTCGCACTGATCGGCCTGCTGGTCGGGCAGATCGGGACGCCGGAGACGATGCAGCCGATCATGACGATCGTCATGCTCGTGATGAGCATGCTCGGCGGCATCTTCATCCCGATCGACTCGATGCCGGGCTGGATGCTCGACATCGCGCACGTCCTGCCGTCCTACTGGCTCGGTCAGATCGCCCGTGGTGCGGTGACCACCGACCTGACGAGCAGCCTGGGGAAGGCCGTGCTCGTGCTCGCGGCCTGGAGCGTGGTGCTCGCCGTGGCGGTGGTGCGCCGGTACCGGCGGGACAGCGCCCGGGTCTGACGGACGCGTCGTAACGTGAACACCGTGACCAGGTCGAATACCGACACCCAGACCGGGGCCGGCGCTGCCAGGGGGAGCGCCGGCCCCGCCGCGGAGCGCTGGGCCGGCATGCGTGCCGAGATGAAGCGCGACGGGTGGTCGTGGCCCGAGGACAACCTCGAGCCGAGCACCCGCGCCGGCCGCTTCGTCGGCACGGTCGTCCCCGCGCTGTTCCTGATCTACCTGACCGAGCCGGTCCGGCAGGTCTTCGGCGAGCCGCATCCGGTCGCGATCCGCGTCCTCGTGCCCGCGGTCGTCGTGGTCTACGCGGTGACCTACATGTACGCGATGCTGGCCGAGCGCAAGACGTCGCATCTCGTGCGTGCGGTGACGTTCAGCGTGATGACCGTGTGCGGCCTGACCATCGCGGCGATCCTCGGGCCGGACGACCTGGTCTACATGACGTACGCCATCTCGATGGCCCTCGTGCAGCTTCCTCCTCTCGTGGGGTTGATCTTCGGGGTCGTAGTGACCGCCGCGCTGCTGATCGGCACGACGATCTCCGACGGCACGCCCAACCTCGGCTCCGCGTCGGTGCTGATCGTGCTGACGGTGGCGCTGTTCGGCATCCGCCAGGTGATCAGGTCAAACGCCGAGCTACGCGCGGCCCGGGACGAGATCGCCACCCTGGCCGTCGCCGAGGAGCGTGCCCGCCTCGCACGCGACCTGCACGACGTGCTCGGCCACAGCCTCACCACGATCACGGTCAAAGCCGGCCTCGCGCGACGGCTCCTGGAGAGCTCGGGTTCGGTCACGCCCGCGGTGGCCGAGCTGCGCGACGTCGAGCACCTGTCCCGGACCGCGCTCGCCGAGGTGCGGGCGACCGTGTCCGGCTACCGGAAGGCGTCCCTGCCGGCCGAGCTGGTCGGCGCACGGGCGGCCCTGGCCGCGGCGGAGATCGAGGCGGACCTGCCGCACGCGGTGGACAACGTGCCGGCGCAGTTGCAGGAGCCGTTCGCATACGTCCTCCGGGAAGGGGTCACCAACGTGATCAGGCACTCGGGCGCGCGGAGCTGCTCGGTCCGCCTGGGCGACTCGTGGATCGAGATCCGCGACGACGGTGCCGCCGCGGGTTCCCCCGGCGTCGGCCACGGTCTTGCCGGCCTGACCGAGCGGCTGGAACAGGTGGGTGGATCTCTCGAGGCCGGGCCGTGTCCGGAGGGCGGATTCCGGTTGCGCGCAACGGTTCCCGCGCAGGTGGCGGTGCGCCGGTGATCCGGGTTCTGCTCGCCGACGACCAGGCGCTCGTGCGGGGCGCGCTGGCCGCGATGCTCGGCCTGGAGGCGGACATCGAGGTCGTGGCCCAGGTGAGCTCCGGCGACGAGGTCCTGCCCGCCGCCCGCGAGTCCAAACCGGACGTTGCGCTGCTGGACGTCCAGATGCCCGGCAAGGACGGGATCACGGCGGCCTTCGAGCTGCATCGGGAGTTGCCCCACTGCCGGATCGTCGTGTGCACGACCTTCGGCCGCCCGGGCTACCTGTCGCGGGCCATGGCCGCGGGGGTGGTGGGATTCGTCGTGAAGGACGCGCCTCCCGAGCAGCTGGTGGACGCGGTCCGGCGGGTGCACGCCGGGTTGCGGGTCGTCGACCCCGCACTGGCGGCGGAGTCGTTGGCGACGGGGCAGAGCCCGCTGACGGACCGGGAGCGGGACGTCCTGCGCGTGGCGAGCTCGGGCGGGACGATCGCGGACGTGGCCCGGAGGTTGTCCCTGTCGCAGGGGACTGTCCGGAACCATCTGTCGTCGGCCATCGGGAAGACGGGGGCGCGGACACGGGCGGAGGCGGCTCGGGTGGCTGAGGAACGGGGCTGGCTGTAGGTCGGTCATCGGCTTCGGTCTCGTCTGTGGGCTTTGCTGGGGATCGGACGCTTGTGCTGGCCGGCGGCGCGTCGCGCGGGCTTGTGGGGGCGCTATGCGGCTTCCACCGGTGGGCGGGGGCGTGCCGCCGCCTGGGTGTGGGCGGCTCGGAGTAGGTCCGCCACTTCCACCGGGTTGTCCCGTAGTTGGGAGGGCGGGGTGTGGACCACGACGATGCCCGCGGCGGTCAGCTGCGTGGTTCGGCGTAGGGCGGCCGCGTAGTCGGACGGGCTCAGGTCGAACGCGTACGAGTCCACCTCCCACGCCAGGCCGATGTCGTTCCACCAGGCGTCCGGGGTGGCCAGGTGCGCACCCGTCTCGCTGGTGATCGGGACTCGCCAGCGTGGGGGTGGGAGGCCCGCGCGATGGACCAGTCGTTTGGCCCAGCCCTGGCCCAGCGACCGCACGCCGTCGTCCAGTTCGGCGAGGATTCGCCGGGGGAGGGCGGTGCCTCGCGAGGTCGCGCGCGACAGCTCCTCGCGGAGGGTGGACGGGCTGATCCGGGCCTCGCGGACCACCGAGTTCAGCAGGGCCCGCACGTGTTCGGCCGACGTGGCCCTGCGGCACGTGTCGATGGTCGCTCTCGGGAGCGGAGCGACGGGGAAACCGGCACGCAGCTGCGCAACCGGCATGGTGCTGGTTCGGTCGAAGAAGACGCCGTCGACCAACCGGGAGTGGCGGCGGGGCGAGACGAGCACGTGTACCGGCCCTGCCAAGCGGGCGCCCGACATGCCGTGGAGGGCGAGTGCGTCGACACCGGTCACGACCGCCGAAGGGCCGGCGACCGTCAGTGCCGCCTGGATGCGTTGCGCACGGCTCGGCGGCGAGTCACCGAGCAGCACGATGCCGGACTGAAGCCGCCGCCACGGGCCACCGTCGCGACATCGTTCCTCGATCGTGTGGCCGGAGAGACCCAACGTGATCAGGTCCGCGGCCGTGGCCACGTTGTGGCTGAACATGGCCGGTATGGCATCGAGGTCGAGGAGTGCGCGGTTCGCGGTCATGCGTCCAGGAAAGCCGAACGAGGCAACGTTCGCGGGCCTCGATGCGTCGTCTGTGGATAGATCGGTGGGTTGTGGACAACTGGGCCGTGCGGAGGGGGAGGTGCCGGTGATCGCGCATCCGGTTCTGGAAGGATCGGTCGAGTGACATCTGCCCAGCCGAACGCACGGCCGGTCCGCCGGTTCGTGCGTCGACTGCTGGTCGGCGTGCTGCTCGTCGGCGCACTGGTCGTCGGCGGCACCGGCTTCCGGGTGTGGCAGGTGGCCCGCGACGACGACCGCACCCCGGCCGACGTCGTCCTCGTCCTCGGCGCCGCACAATACGGCGGCACCCCGTCCAGGATCCTCGAGGCCCGCCTCAAGCACGCCAAGAACCTCTACACCGAGGGCGTCGCGAAGCACATCCTCACCACCGGCGGCAGCAAGCCCGGCGACGAGTACACCGAGGCGGAGGCGAGCGCGCTCTGGCTCGAGAAGAACGGCGTGCCGAAGGACGACGTCATCGACGTCCCCGAAGGCAGCGACACGCTCGGCAGCCTCCGCGCCGCCGCCCAGACCGCGGCCGACCACGGCTGGCATACCGCGGTCATCGTGAGCGACCCGTGGCACTCGCTGCGCGCCCGCACCATGGCCGGCGATGTCGGGCTCGACGCCTGGACCTCGCCCACCCACACCGGCCCGATCGTGCAGACCCGCCAGACGCAGATCCGCTACATCCTCTACGAAACCGCCGCGCTGCTGTACTACCGCACGACCAGGGCGTCCACCGAGGGGATCGGCATCACGGAGGATGTCGCCGCGGACAAGTAACCTCCGCACATGACCCCCGGCTACACCGAGTACGACGCGGCTCGCCAGTACCCCGAGCAGGCGAAGAGCTCGGTGCTGCCCGGCTCGTGGCCCACCCGCCGCAGCCCCTTCGACCGCGACCGCGCCCGCGTGCTCCACTCGGCCGCCCTGCGCCGGCTCGCCGGCAAGACGCAGGTCGTCGGGCCGGGCGAGGGCTCGGAGGTCAGCGGCGTGCCGCGCACCCGGCTGACCCACTCGCTCGAGGTCGCGCAGATCGGCCGCGGCATCGCCGGCGAGCTGGGCTGCGACCCCGACATCGTCGACACCGCCGGGCTCGCCCACGACATCGGCCATCCGCCGTACGGGCACAACGGCGAGCGCGCGCTCGACGAGGTGGCCCAGGCGTGCGGCGGGTTCGAGGGCAACGCCCAGACGCTGCGCATCCTCACCCGGCTCGAGCCGAAGGTGCTGGGAGAGCGCGAGCACGGCCTCAACCTGACCCGCGCGACGCTCGACGCGGCGACCAAGTACCCGTGGCCGCGCACCGCCGGCACCCGCAAGTTCGGTGTCTACGACGACGACCGCGAGGTGTTCGACTGGATCCGCGAGAGCGCGCCGGACCGCCGCCGCTGCCTCGAGGCCCAGGTCATGGACTGGGCCGACGACGTCGCCTACTCCGTGCACGACGTGGAGGACGGCGTCCGCGCGGGCCGCATCTCCCTGCCCGCGCTGACGGGCCGCGTCGAGCGGACCGTCGTGGCCGAGCTCGCCGCCAAGCACTTCAGCGCCGAGCCGGTCTCCGGCCTCGAGGACGCGGCGACCGAACTCCTGCGGCTGCCCGTCGTCGCCGCGCTCACGAGCCACGAGTACGACGGCACCCTCGCTGCCCAGGTCGCCCTCAAGCGGCTGACCAGCGAGCTCGTCGGCCGGTTCGTCTCCGCCGCGGTCGCCGCCACCCGGCAGGAGCATGGCGACGGCGTCCTCACCAGGTACGCCGCCGACCTGGTGGTCCCCGCCCGCGTCGCCTGCGAGGTCGCCCTGCTCAAGGCCGTCGCCCTGCGCTACGTGATGAGCGACCCCGGCCGCCTCGCCGTCCAGGCCACCCAGCGGCAGCGGCTCGCCGAGCTCGTCGCCGCGCTCACCGCACGGGGTGCGGACGCGCTGGAACCGGCCTTCGTCCCCGCCTGGCACGCGGCCGCCGACGACTGCGCCCGGCTGCGGATCGTCGTGGACCAGGTCGCCGCGCTCACCGACGCCCAGGCCGGCGGCTGGCACAAGGCGTTCGTGCAAGCCGGAGGCATGTCGGTGTGACGTGGCACACTCGATGGCATGGATGAGTTGTTCAACCGGCCGCCCGGCGGTACCGGCCGCCGCGGCGTCTACCGCCGCGAACCGCGCGAGTCGGTCCCGGCCGACGGCGGCTACGGCGGCTACGGCGACGGTGACGACTACTACGGTGACGGCTATTACGGCGACGGCTACTACGGCTACTACGGCTACCCGGACGACGGCGACGACGGCTCGGCGGGCGTCCGCGAACCGCGCCATCCGAAACCGCTCGGCCCGATGTCCGACGCGGGGGCCTTACCCGAACCCGAGCCCCCGGTCATGATCGCGATGCCCGACCCACGCCGGTAGTGAGGAGATTTCGTGACGGATCGCGCGCACCTCGCGTACACGCTTGCCCTGCACAAGGCGGTCGCGCCCGATCCAGCGAGAAACGTGTGCTGGTCGCCGTTCTCGGTGGCGAGCGCGCTCGGCCTGGTCGCCCGCGGCGCGGCCGGCATGACCCGCGACGAGCTCGCCGTGCTGCTGCTCGGCGACAAGGCCAGTGACCTCACGCAGCTCGGCGAGCTGCTGACCCACGCGGGTGTCCTGGAACCGCCGCGCGGCAAGGAGGACGAGCCGGTCATCGCCGTGTCGAACACACTCTGGGTCGACGAGTCGGTCGAGATCCTCGTGCCGTTCGTCGAGGAGCTGGGCCGGTGGTCGAGCGGCAAGGTCCGCGAGGCGCCGTTCCGGACCGCGCCCGGCGAGGCCCGCGACCGGATCAACGTCGACGTCGCGAAGACGACGCGGGACCTCATCCCCGAGCTCATCCCCGCGGACGCGATCACGACGGACACCCGCTCCGCGCTGGTCAACGCTCTCTACCTCAAGTGCGCCTGGCGGTTCCCGTTCACCGAGGGGACCACCCGCCCGCAGCCGTTCCACGCGCCGCGCGGCTCCGTGGACGTGCCCACGATGTCCCAGTCCGAGCGCCTCGGCTACGCGGCGCGCGACGGCTGGCAGGTCGTGACCATGCCCGCGATCGGCGGCGTCCAGGCCGTCGTGCTGCTGCCCGACGGTGACCTCGCCGAGGCCGAGCCCGCGCTCGACCCGGAGACGTTCGCCGGCCTGCTCGACGCGCCGAAGCCGACCCAGGTCGACCTGGCGCTGCCGAAGTTCAAGATCTCGACGCAGACCGAGCTCACCCCGCCGCTGAACAAGCTCGGCGTGCGCACCGTGTTCGGCAACGACGCCGACCTCTCCGGCATCAGCTCGACCAAACTCGCGATCGAGGCCGTGCTGCACGAGTCCGTGCTGGAGATCGACGAGAAGGGCCTCGAAGGTGCCGCCGCGACCGCGGTCATGATGCGGCTGACCTCGCTGCCGACCCAGTCCGTCGAGGTTCGCGTCGACCGGCCGTTCCTGCTGCTGGTCCGCCATGTGAAGACCGGCGTCGTCTACTTCGTCACCCGCGTCACCAGCCCGTGACCGACGCGATCGCCTATCCGCCGGGAGAGTTCCTCAGGTTCCTGCACCGCCGGCGCGGCCCGGTCGTCCGTTTCGGCGCCGGCCGGCACCGGTACGCCTACCTGTTCGGGCCGGAGGCGAACCGCTTCGTGTTCGCCAACGACGAGCTGTTCACGATGCGCGAGGCGTTCGAGGGGCTCGTGCCGGTCGACGGCGAGACCTCGCTGATCGTCTCCGACGGCGCCGAGCACAAGCACAGGCGGCGGCTCGTCCAGCCCGCCATGCACCACCGGCAGGTCGCTCGCTACCGGGCGATCATGACCGAGGGCGCGGACGAGGTCATCGACCGCTGGCGCCCGGGCGAGGTCGTCGACGCCTACCAGGCCTTCCGCGGCGCGATCCGGCGCGGCACGCTGCGGTCGCTGTTCGGCCCGCGGCTCGCCGAGGACGCGGACTTCCTCGGCGAGCACCTGCAGGCACTGCTCGACCTCGTCGACCGGCAGCCGGACGTGATCCGCCTGCACCGCGCGCTGCGGACTCCCTTGTGGCAGAAGGCGATGCGGGCCCGCGCAAGGGTGGACGAGCGCATCCACGCAGAGATCGCCCGGGTGCGTGAGTCGGACGGCGACGGCGTGCTCGCCACGCTCGTCAACGGCCGCGACGAGGACGGCGCGGGCCTGTCGGACGAGGAGATCCGTGACCAGGCCGTCACGCTGATCGCCGCCGGGTACGAGACGACCAGCGCGGCCATGGCGTGGGCGATCCACCTGCTGGTGAGCCATCCGGAGCTACGGGAGCGGGCCGCCGCGGACGAGGAGTACCGGCGCGCGTTCGTGTCCGAGACGCTGCGCCTCTACCCGCCGGCCGTCGTATCCGCCCGGCACGTCGCGCGCGGCTTCGAGTTCGCCGGCCACCCGATCCGCACCGGCACGATCCTGCTGTACAGCCCGTACGTGACCCACCGCAGCGCGGCCGTCTACGCCGACCCGCTGACGTTCCGGCCGCAGCGCTGGCTGCCCGGCGACCCCGCGTTCCGCAAGGCCGGCCCGCACGAGTTCGTCCCGTTCGGGGGCGGCCCGCACCGCTGCGTCGGCGCCACGATGGCCACCGCGGAGCTCACGGTCATGCTGGGCCGCCTGCTCGAACGCACCGAGCTCCGTGCGGTCGAGCAGCGGATTCGCCCGACCGGCTTCGCCGCGATGCGCCCGAAGAACGGCCTGCGGGTGGCGGTGGTCACGAAAGCCTGACTGTCACGTCCGGCGGGGCTCGCTCGTCCGAGGGGTGACCACCCGAGGAGGAGATCATGCCCAGGATTCCCGGTATCCCCACGAAGGAAGCCGGTCCGCTGCTGCGTGTCGTCTACTGGTATGCCAAGCGCCGCCTCGGCGCCGTGCCCGAGCCGTTCACCGTGCTGGCCCGCAACCGCAAGCTCTTCAGGGCCGCCGCACGCCACGAGATGGCCACCGAGAAGGCCAGCAAGCTGCTGCCGAACAACGTCCGCGAGCTCGCCGTCTACCGGGTCGCCCAGCAGCTCGGCTGCTCGTGGTGCATCGACTTCGGCACCATGCTGCAGAAGCACGAGGGCCTCGATATCGAGCGGCTGATGAAGATCGACGACTACGAGACCTCGCCCGCCTACAGCCGCCGGGAGCGGATGGCGATTGCCTACGCCGACGCCATGTCCGCCATCCCGACCCGGGCCACCGACGAGCAGGTCGCCGAGCTCGTCGCGGAGTTTGGGCAGGAGGCCGTGCTGGAGCTGACCTACCAGATCGGGCTGGAGAACATGCGTGCCCGGATGTACAGCGCGCTCGGCCTCCGCGAGCAGGGATTCACCTCCGGCGACGCCTGCCGGATCCCGGTGCCCGCGGACGCCCCCGCGGTCAGAAGCGCAGGTGAGTGAGCTTGTCCGGGTTGACCACGTCGTAGATGGCCGTGACCTGGCCGTCGCGTGCCGCGAACGCGACGGCCCGCCGCGACAGCGCCCAGCGCGCGCCGTCGGCCGGCATGTCCGGCATGACCATGCCGAGGTCGCCGTTGACCAGGGTCAGCTCGCCGCCGGTGAGCCGGTCCGTCCCGTAGGCCTCGAGCAGGCCGAACAGGAAGCGGGCGATCTTCTCGGCGCCGACCATGCGCCGCCGCGCGGTGCGGGCCTTGCCGTTGCTGTCGCCGAGCAGGACGGCGTCGGGGTGCAGCAGCTTGACCACGCCGGGTACGTCACCGGCGATGATCGCGCCCATCAGCTTCTCCACGATCGCGCGCTGCTCGGCGAGCGGGATCCGGGACGGCGGGTCCGCCTGCGCGGCGGCCCGGCGCCCGCGGGAGGCGTGCTGGCGCGCGGTCGACTCGGGGACGCCGAGGATCTCGCCGATCTCCGCGAACGGCACGGAGAACGCGTCGTGCAGCACGAACGCGACGCGCTGCTCAGGGGTCAGCTCGTCGAGGACGACCATGGCCGCCATGCGCACCTCGTCCTCGCGCACGACCGTGTCAAGTGGATCGTCGCTCACCTTGGTGCCGAACGGGGTGACGATGGGTTCGGGTAGCCACGGCCCGACGTAGCGCTCCCGCTGCGCGGTCGCCGAACGCAGCCGGTCCAGGCAGATCCGGCCCACGACGGTGGTGAGCCAGGCGCGCAGATCGCGGATCCCGGCACGCCGCTCATCGTCCATTCCGGACAGCCGCAGCCACGCCTCCTGCACCGCGTCCTCGGCGTCCGACACCGAGCCCGTGAGCCGGTAGGCCACCCCGATCAGGTGACTCCGGTGCTGCGCGAACTGCTCGGCGAGAACGTCGTCGCTGACCGTCACAACCTCCATCGTATGACCTGCCGAGCGCCACCTGCCGTCGGAATGTCGGACCTCACGCCTAGACTCGTTCACCGTGGCGGGACGGATCCGGGAGAGCGACATCGCGCAGGTGCGCGAGCGGACCCGGATCGACGACTTCGTGGGCGAGTACGTGTCGCTGCGGCGGGCCGGCGGGGGCGCGCTGAAGGGCCTGTGCCCGTTCCACGACGAGAAGACCCCATCGTTCAACGTGCGGCCGACGCACGGCACCTTCCACTGCTTCGGCTGCGGCGAGGGCGGCGATGTCATCGCCTTCCTCATGAAGATCGACCATTTGAGCTTCGTCGAGGCGGTCGAGCGGCTGGCCGAGCGCGCGGGCGTCCAGCTCACGTACGAGGGTGGCACGCCGAGCCGGCAGCGCGACCGGGGCACCCGCACCCGGCTCGTGGACGCCCACCGGACGGCGGCCGAGTTCTACGCCGAGCAACTGCAGACGCCCGAGGCGGTCAAGGCGCGCGAGTTCCTCGACGAGCGCGGGTTCGATCAGGCCGCGGCGGCGAAGTTCGGCTGCGGGTACGCCCCCGGCGGCTGGGACAAGCTGACGAAGCACCTGCTGGGCCGCGGGTTCGACCTCGCCGAGCTGATCAAGGGCGGGCTGTCCCGGGAGGGCCGCCAGGGGCCGATCGACCGCTTCCACCGCAGGCTGCTGTGGCCGATCAAGGACCTCGGGGGCGACGTCGTCGGCTTCGGGGCGCGGCGGCTGTACGACGACGACCAGATCCAGGCCAAGTACCTGAACACGAGCGAGAGCCCGATCTACAAGAAGTCGCAGGTGCTGTTCGGCCTCGACCTCGCGAAACGGGAGATAGCGCGGCGCCACCAGGTCGTGGTCGTCGAGGGCTACACCGACGTGATGGCCATGCACCTGTCCGGCGTGCCGACCGCGGTCGCCTCGTGCGGCACCGCGTTCGGCGACGAGCACCTCAGCGTGCTGCGGCGGCTGCTGATGGACGACGACGCCTTCCGCGGCGAGGTGATCTTCACCTTCGACGGCGACGAGGCCGGGCAGAAGGCCGCGATGAAGGCCTTCGACGGCGACCAGCAGTTCACCGGGCAGACCTACATCGCGGTCGCGCCGGACGGCATGGACCCCTGCGAGCTGCGGATGGCGAAGAACGAGACCGCGGTCAAGGACCTCGTGGCCCGCCGCCAGCCGCTGTTCGAGTTCGCGATCCGTACCAAGCTGCGGGAGTTCGACCTCGACGCGGTGGACGGCCAGGTCAGCGCGCTGCGCGAGATGGTCCCGCTGGTCGCCAAGATCAAGGACCAGGCGAGCCGGGACGGGTACGCGACCAAGCTCGCGTTCTGGTCCGGCTGGCAGGACGAGGCCATGGTCGTGCGGCGGGTCCGGGAGAGCGCGGGCGCCCCGGTCGTGGACAAGCGCCGTGGCAGGCCCCGGCCGGCCGACCCGAACCAGGGCGCGCTCGCGGTCGACGTCGACGGCCCGCCCCGGCCGCAGCGCAACGACCCGCGGCTGTGGGTGCAGCGCGAGGCGCTCAAGGCCGCGCTGCAGGCGCCGGAGCTGGCCGGGCCGTACTACGACAGCTCGGTGCCCAAGGAGGCGTTCACCCATCCCGCGTACCGGGAGCTGTACGAGGCGCTGCTCGCGGTCGGCGGCACGGCGTCCGGGCTGTCCGGCCCGGCGCTGGTCGACGCGGCGAGCCAGGCGTGTCCACATCAGACGGTGCGGTCGCTGGTCACGGAGCTGGCCGTGGAACCGTTGCACCACAAGGCGGATCCGGACGCGCGGTACGTGACCAGCCTCATCGCCGCGTTGCAGGAGACTGTGGTGGCGAGCCAGATCGCGGAGCTGAAGTCGAGGCTGCAGCGGCTCTCGCCGGTGGAGGACGCGGACGACTACCGCACGCTGTTCGGCGACCTGGTCGCGCTCGAGCAGTACCGCAAGGCGCTCGGCGACCAGGCGGCCGGCGGGTTGTCGTGACCGAGAGCGGAGCCGCGTGTGCCGCCTGTACCGGCCAGTGCGCGCAGGCGCACCGGCGCCGAGCACGCGAGGAGGGAAGACGGCGCATCAGCTGCGCGGCGGAGCTGACAAGGGAGATGTCGTGACCGGGTTCCTGCGCCGGCTGTTCGGCGGCGGCGTACCCGAGCAGCTGGCCGGCGCACTGGAGCCGGACGAGAACGTCGTGGCGTCGTCGGTGCTGCGCGACGGCAGCCTCCTGTTCGCGACCTCGCTGGGGCTGTGGGTGCCGGGCGAGGACGGTCCGCGGCGGGTCGGCTGGCACCTGGTCACTAAGGTGACCTGGGGAAACGGCGTGCTCGAGCTGGTGGAGGCCCAGGAGACGGGGATGGCCGGTGAAGCGGTGCTGCTCGCCGACAAGCCGCCGGTCCGGTTCGTGCTCGAGCGTGCGTACAAGCTGCCCGACGTCGTGCACATCCGGGTCAACGGGTCGATCCGCTCGCGGCACCGGCGTGAGCTGCCCGGCGGAGGAGCGTGGTTCGTGCAGCGCAAGGTGCCCGGGCGGGACGGGATCGTGCTGCAGGTGCGTCCGGACCGCGGCACGGACGAGGAGGCCGTGCGGCGGGTGGCCACGGAGGTGGCGGCGAAGATCCGGCAGGCGCTAGAGTAAACAGTACGTACGTACGGTTTGCTTGGGGAGGGCGTCATGTGGGATCCGAACAAGTACCTGGACTTCGCCGACCACCGGTCACGGCCGTTCTTCGACCTCATCTCCCGGGTGCGGGCCGACGAGCCGCGCCGGGTCGCCGACCTGGGATGCGGTCCGGGCAACCTCACCGAGACGCTTGCCGCGCGCTGGCCCGGCGCGGTCGTCGAGGCGATGGACTCCTCGCCCGAGATGGTCGACGCCGCCCGGGAACGGGGGATCGCCGCGTCGGTCGGCGACGTGCGGGAGTGGGCGCCGGCCCCGGACACCGACGTCGTGGTGTCCAACGCCGTGTTCCAGTGGGTGCCCGGCCACGACGAGCTGCTGACGCGGTGGGCGAAGCAGCTGCCCGCCGGCGCGTGGCTCGCGTTCCAGGTGCCGGGCAACTTCGACGCGCCGTCGCACGTGCGGCTCCGCGAGCTGGTGCGCGAACCGCGATGGCAGGAGCGGCTCGCGTCGGTGGTGTTGCGGGAGGACGACGCGGTGCTCGGCCCAGCCGGGTACGCCGGCCTGCTCGCCGACGCCGGCTGCGAGGTCGACGCCTGGGAGACCACGTACCTGCAGCGGCTGACGGGCGAGGACCCGGTGCTCGAGTGGGTCACCGGGACGGCGCTGCGGCCGATCCGCTCGGCGCTCGACGGGGCGGACTGGTCGCAGTTCCGCGCCGAGCTCGCGCCGCGGCTGCGTACGGAGTATCCGATGCGCACGGACGGCACGACGTGGTTCCCGTTCCGCCGGGTCTTCGTCGTCGCGCGGGTCTGAACCCTTCGCGGGTCGCGCGCGTAGACCGGATGACCGTTTTGCGTCGATCGAAGGACCCGTGATGTTACGACGCCTGGGAGTCCCCCTACTCACAGCCGTACTCGCCGCGACCCTCGTCGCGCCCGGCGCGGCGGCCGCTCCCGCCTTCCCGACCACCTTCCCCCTACCGAACGGGTTCCAGCCCGAAGGGATCGCGATCGGCCCCGGTCCGTTCGCCTACTTCGGTTCCAGAGCCGACGGCTCGATCTACAGAGCGAGCCTGGTCACCGGGCGCGGCAAGATCGTGAGCCAGGGGCC
The DNA here is from genome assembly GCF_036555685.1 of Actinophytocola sp. Classification (GTDB taxonomy): domain Bacteria; phylum Actinomycetota; class Actinomycetes; order Mycobacteriales; family Pseudonocardiaceae; genus Actinophytocola. Next base: position 79,885 of record NZ_DATBKY010000315.1, read on the forward strand.
GGGCACGCCGTCAGTCGGGATGAAGACCGACGCCCGCGGCCGGCTGTTCGTGTCGGGTGGCGACGCCGGCGACGCGCGCGTGGTCGACACCCGTACCGGCAAGCTCCTCAAGAGCTACCAGCTCGCGTCCGGCGCGAGCTTCATCAACGACGTCGTGCTGACCCCGTCTGCCGCCTGGTTCACCGACTCGGTCAACCAGGTGCTCTACAAGCTGCCGCTACGCCACGGGCAGCTGCCGGCAACGGCCGTGACCGTGCCGATCACCGGTGACCTCGTGTACCAGGAAGGCTTCAACGTCAACGGCATCACCCGCACGCCGGACGGCAAGGGCCTGCTGGTGGTGCAGTCGAACACCGGCGGCATCTTCCGCGTGTCGACGTCGGGCGTGTCGCGCGAGGTGGCGCTGTCCGAGCCGATGACGAACGGCGACGGCATGCTGCTGCGCGGCCGGACCCTCTACGTCGTGCAGAACCAGCAGAACACCGTTTCGGTCCTGCGCCTGGACCGCTGCGCGACGAGCGCCCGCGTGGTGGACAAGCTGACCGACCCGCGGTTCGACGTGCCGACGACGGTCGGCGCGTTCGCCGGCCGGCTGTACCTGCCGAACGCCCGGTTCAGCACGCCGCCGGAGCCGACGACGCCGTACCAGGTCGTGGCGATCCGTCCCTGAGCCAACTGTCCACGCGCCGCTGCAGCTCGGCCTTGAGCTGCTGCGGCGCCGCCGAGTGCCGGATGCTCGCGGCGGCGACGCGGGCCAGCTCGGCGTCGGTGAGGCCGAGGACGTCGCGGCATATCGCGTACTGGGCGGCAAGGCCGGTGCCGAACAGCAGCGGGTCGTCGGTCGCCAACGCCACCGGGACGCCGGCGTCGAGCAGCGGGCGGAGGGGGATCGTGGCGAGCTCGTGCACGCCGAAGGGCGGGTAGGACGTCGGGCAGATCTCCAGCGCCACCTGCCTTTCGGCGAGCAGGCTCAGCGTCGCCGGGTCGCGGGCGGCGGCCGTGCCGTGGCCGATCCTGTCGGCGCGCAGGTGCTCGACGCACGCGCGCACGTGGCGCGGGCCGGTGTAGAAGCCGGCGTGGGGCACGGCGAGCAGCCCGGCGTCCGCGGTGATGGCGAAGGCCGGGGCGAAGTCGGCGACGGTGGCGTGCCGCTCGTCGTTGGACAGGCCGAAGCCGACCACACCGTCGCCGGCGTACCGCGCGGCGAGCCGAGCCAGCGTCACCGCGTGCTCGGGCGCGCGCGTCCACGCGGAGGCGACGATGACACCTGTCGGCACCGGCGCCTGCCGGGCGGCGTCGATGACGGCCTCGAGCGCCGGCGCGAGCCCGCCGAACACGGGTGCGTAGGACGTCGGGTCGACCTGGATCTCCAGCCAGCCGCAGCCGTCGGCCGCGTCGTCCTCGGCGGCCTCGGTGACCACCCGGTGGACGTCGGCCGGCGTGCGGATGACCGTGCGGGCCGTGTCGTAGCGATGCTGGAAGTCGGCCCACGTGCCGACGGTGGTCGGCAGCGGGGGCGGCACGTCGACGCCGTCGCGAGCGGCCAGCGCGGCGAGGGTGGTCGGCCGCATGGCGCCGGTCAGGTGGAGATGGAGTTGGGCCTTGGGAAGCCCCCGCACCTCGCGGGGCGCGGGGGCTCCCGGATCAGGGTGTGTTGTAGACGGATTCACTCACGTCCCGCCGGCCGTTGCCCTGCTGCGAGGCCGACTTGTGCCGCTCGCCCAGTCCGGTCTTCTCGCCGATCTTGGCCCGCGCGACGCCCGCGGCGCCCTGGATCGCGGGGTGGTCGGCGATCTTGCGGTAGGTGCGCATGATCTGGTCGTAGCGGCCACGGCCGGCCTTGGCCCCGAGCACGTACCCGACCGCGGCGCCCAGCACGAACGCCTTCATCCTTCATCGCCTCCAACGGCTCGACCTGCTGTCGACTGCCATCTTCCTCCAGTCGGGCACGGAGCGCCGGGTAGGTCGGAACCCGTTCGCGGCATGCGCTAGAGTTGGAGTCCGCCGGGCGGGCTCCGGCGGGTGATCCTCCATAGCTCAATTGGCAGAGCATTCGGCTGTTAACCGAAGGGTTGTTGGTTCGAGTCCAACTGGAGGAGCTTTCTCCTTGGTCACGCACGTTCGACCAGGTCACCGGAGCGAGCCACTGCGCCTGACCCTCCACAAACCCTCCACATTCGCTCATTCGGGCGGCTCCTCGATCATGCTTTCGAGTGCCGCAGCCGCCGCCTCATTGGCCACCCGCCGCCTGCGGTAGTGCTTG
>NZ_DATBKY010000316.1:0-78560 GCF_036555685.1 Actinophytocola sp.
CGATCACCTCGAGCCGGCCGGCGAGCCGAGCGGCGGCCTCGGTGAACCGCGGGTGCGAGGAGATCTTCTCGGTGCCCTGGTCGGCCACGTACACCCGGCTCACGACCTCGAGGACGGCCGGGTCCTCGCTCAGCGCCAGCAGCGTGGCCACGCAGTCGTCGACCCGGTTGAAGGTCGTGGTGCCGACCGCCACCCGCTGCCTGGGCAGCTCCCGGTCGGTCAGCCAGGCGGCGTCGGCCACCTCGAGCGGGGTGTCGTCGGTGAACACGTCGAACCAGATCCAGCCGCCGTCCTCGAACGGCGCGAGGTCGACCGGGAACTCGAGCGTGCGCGGGCCGTCCTCCTGATGCACGGCCTCGCCGGTCACGTGGGCGATGTCGCCGCCCAGCTTCGACCGGTACACCTCGACCCGCCCGGCGCCGCGGACGGTCATCCGCAGCGTGACGTGGTTGACCTTGGTCCACCGCTTCCAGTAGCAGGCCGGGAACGCGTTGAACAACGACGCGAACGACACCCGCGCGGACGCCGGCACCACGACCTCCCGCCGCCCGGCGACGTGGCTGTGCGTGCCCGCGGGTTCGTCGACGTAGAGCGGCCGCACGTCGAGCGGGTCGCTGTCCCGCGGCAGGATCATCCGCTGCAGCACGCGATCGGTGTCGTAGCCCTGTTTGCCGGACCGGGTCGTAGCACGGGAAGCCATGCTGGGCATGGTAACCACCGGCGACTCGCCCGCTCGGCCGCCCTTTGTCCGCTATGCGGCGCACACCGAGACGACCGGGCCCAACGCGTACAGCCCCTGCGGCGGGCGGGTGGGGGCGCGCGGGTGCGGCGGCTGCGCGGCGCGGCAACCATCCACAAGCATGCAGTTGTCCACAGCGAACCCGAAGTCGATCTTCACCGACCCGATCTCCGGTACGCTGGAACGTGGGTGGCCCCCGGAGAGGGTGGGGCCGTGGACCAGTGGTTGTCGCGCGGGTTCCGCGACTGCGGGCGCCCGGATCTGTTGCGGCGCAGGCCCCTTGAGCGGGGCGTGCCGGCCTTTGGAGCCGGCTCAGGCGGCGGGCTGGGCGTGGGGCATCTGCCAGCCGGTGGCCAGGCTCGAGTCGCGGAGGTTCGCCGCCTCGCCGAAGTACTCGCAGAACTTCATGATCAGCGGGTCCCACCTGAGCGGGTCCACGTAGTCCTTACCGGGGATCAGCAGCTCCTCCGCCACGTGCGTGCGCCGCACCGAGACCTGGAACGCGGTCAGCCCGTCCGTCACGCGGTGGGCCGTGTCCAGCGTCGCCTCCAGCTGGATCGGGCACTCCTTCGCCCGCGGCGGCGACACCAGGTGCGAGCGCTGCTCCGTCAGGCCCGCCGAGGCGAACTTCGTGCGCGAGTGCGTGTAGCCGCGGGCCACCTTGTGCGGCGGCACGTCCGGGCGGGCGGTCAGCAGCGCGATCCGGTCGACCGCGTCCACGAGTGCCGACGACGGCAGGTTCAGCACGCATTCGCGCTCTCGATGGAGGTTCGCCGCCGTCTGGGACGTCTCCGCCAGACCCAGCAGGCAGGTCTGCCCCAGCCACCACGCCGACGACATCGGCGCGAGGTTGGCCGAGCCGTCCTCGTTGCGGGAGCTGATCAGGACGACGGGCGTGCCGAAGTACAGGACCTTGAGCGGCGTGACTCGGTGCATATCTCCACGATGCCGTGGGAGAACGCAGCCCTGCTGGCGGGAATCGGACGCCGCGTTAGTCCATGTTGTACAGACGGCGCCAGTTCTCCCGGCTGGTCAGCTGGGGCACCGCGGCGCGGTACTCCTCGCGCAGGCGCGGCATCTCGGCGACCAGGGTGCGCAGCACGCGCGCGGTCTGCTTCGCCAGCCGGATCGTCGTCTCGCGATCGCGCTTGCGCAGCCGCACGCCCTCCTGCGAGCCGTCGGTGACGACGGCCGTCGCGAACTGCGACACGTGCCACCACGTGGCGTCCTCCTTGGACACCGCGCCGATCGGGTGCACCGTGCGCCCGAGCGCCAGGTACGCCAGCCGCTTCGCCATCACCAGGCGGTTCTTCGTCGGCTTCGGGCCCGCCTGGATCAGCGGCACCGTGCCGGCCTTCAGCCCCGGCACCTCGGACGCCTTGTGCATCACCGTGTCCGGGTACTCCTTGCGCAGCGCGAAGACCTCCTTCGCCGCGGTCTGGCCGCCGTCATGCAGGAACTCCGGCCCGCGCAGGAAGTCCTCGACCGACTTGAGGATCGTGGCGGCGAGCCCGTACTGCATGGTCAGCAGGTACCGCGAGATCCGCGACAGGATCACCCTCGCGTGGTGCTTCGGCTCGATCGCCGCGTGCAGCGAGCTCACGATCAGCGAGTTACGAACCGCGAAGTACTCGTTCCACTTGTCCGCGTCCTTCCAGTCGAAGTCCGCGTGCCACAGGCCCGCGCCGGGCAGCGTGACCGTCGCGAAGCCGTTGGCCCGCGCGCGGTAGCCGTACTCCACGTCGTCCCACTGGAAGAACAGCGGCAGCGGCAGCCCGATCTTCGCGACCACCTCGGCCGGGATCAGGCAGGACCACCAGGCGTTGTAGTCCGCGTCCACGCGCCGGTCGCCGCGGTTGATCTTGCCGGTGGGGATGCCCTCCTCGTCGACCTCCTCGGCGAGCAGGTCCACGTCGTCGAGCGCGTTGGTGACCACCTTGCCCGGCTTGAGCTGCGCGAAATCGGCGTACTCCGCACCGGCCAGCAGCACCGTCGGGTGCAGCAGCCGCAGCATCTGGCCGCCGACGATCGTCGGCTCCGGCGTGCGGTTCGCGAACGCGGTCAGCCGGATCGCGATCTCCGGCTCGCACAGCACGTCGTCGTCCATGAACAGCAGGTTCGCGTGCTCGGCGTCGGAGTTGACCCGGGCCGCCTCGGTCACCTCGTACATGCCGCGGCCGAACCCGCCCGCGCCGCCGAGGTTGGGCTGGCGGATGTAGCGCAGCCGCCCGTCGAGGGCCTTCTCGATGTCCGGGAACGCCGGCCGCGACTCGACCGTGTCGCTGCCCTGGTCCACGACGTAGATCGCGTCGAGCACGTCCAGCGCCTCAGGGTCGCCGCCCAGCGACTGCAGCGTCTTCGTACAGTCGTCGGCGCGGTTGAACGTGCAGATCACGACCGCGGTGGGGCGCAGCCGGTGCGGCGGCTCGACGGTCCAGCGCAGCTTCTCGACCACGAAGTCGCTCTCGCCGGTGGTGAACTCGAGCCAGAGGAACCCGCCGTCGACGAACTTGTCGAGCTTGGCGCTCAGCGTGATCGACTCGCCGGACAGGCCGCTGACGTCGCGCGCGGCCACCGTCCGCGTCTCGCCCGCGACGTCGGAGGCGACGACCGCGATCCGGCCCGAACCGGACGCCGTGATCTCGACGTCGACGGAGTCGACGACCGTCCAGCGCTGCCAGTAGCTCGCCGGAAAGCGGCCGAAGTAGGTGTCCGTGGTGACCTCGGACCCGGCGTGCACGACCAGCCGCTGCCGCTCGCGTACCGCGGCGCCGAACGTCACCTGCGCGTAGAGGTCGTCCGGGCACACCGGGTCGGGGCCGCGGAACAGGCCGCGCTGGACCACGAGCCGCCCGGTCGGCGCGTGTTCGACGAGCCGTTCGTCCCCCTTCCCCGCCGGCTGCGCGGTCGCTGCGTCGCTGGTGATCGAGCTGCTAGCGGGCATTCGAGTTCAGTCCTCCACGGGCGGAGTCCGGGCCGTCATCTCGCCCGGAGCCTACATTCGGCGGGTTGACCGAACACCGTTAGGGCAGGCAGAACGTGCTAGTAACGGCGGTCGGTGATCTTGCCGGTGGTCCGGTTCCACGTGATGTAGCCGTGCTGGTAGTTCTGCCTCGTGCCGCCGGAGATCGCGAACTCGTCGGTCGTCGGGTAGCCGAGGTAGGACCGCTCGGCGCCGAGTGCGCGCCAGCGGGTGCGGATGCCGCCGGTGACGCTGTGCGCGCCGGTCGCCGACGACCAGTAGATCGAGCCACCCTCGAAGTGGTCGTAGTAGCCGCGGCGGTCACCCGTCACCGCCAGGTTGGTGGTCGGGAACTTCAGCCGGCCGGTCACGCCGCCCGTCGCGGTCCACTTGGCGAGGATCGCGCCGCTCAGGTTGTGCGCGGCCTGGCCGTTCTTGGCGTAGATCGCGCCGTTCTTGAACTTGTTGTAGTAGCCGTTGGTGACCCGCCCCTGGTCGGTCGTCGGGTAGCCGTAGCTGGACTTCTCGGCGCCCATCGCCCGGTAGCGGATGTGGATCGAGCCGGCGACGTAGTGGGCACCGGTCGCGGCCGACCAGTAGTACCCGCGGCCGCCGGAGAGCAGCACGTACCGGCCGCCGTTCGCGCCCGCGGTGTCGTCGGTCGAGGGCACGCCCACCGCGGGGTGCCCGCCGACGTGCAGGTACCCGGCCAGGATGGCGGCCATGATCGTGTGCGCGCCGGTCGCGGCCGACCAGTACATCCGGCCGTTGGCATAGACCCGCCAGCGCACGTTCGCGTCGCCCTGCTCCACGTCGGACGGGGCGCCCAGCGCGGTGCGGACGGCGGTGTCGGAGGCGTAGCGGCGGTCGATCGGCGTGCGGTACTCGACGGACAGCGTCTGGTCGGCGTCCGGCAGGGTCAGCTGGCGGACCCGGTTCGTCGTGCCGTCGCCCCACCTCTCGAAGGTGGCCACGCCGTCGAGTGCCTGGGCGGGCGCCACGATCGTCAGCGGCGTGCCGACCGTGAACAGGCCCGACGACGTCTGCTCGTCGCCGATGGTGAACCCGGCCTCGACACTGCTCTGGATCGTCACCCGCCGCTGCTTCGGGCGGACCGTGAACGTCTTCGACGTGGTGGCGCCCAAGCTGTCGGTGGCGATGGCGGTGACCTCGAGCCTGCTGTCGCCGGGGTGGCCCTCGAACGTCAGCCGGAACTGCGGACCCTGCTGCGCCTCGCCGGGGTGCTCGTGGCAGCTGGCGGCGTCCGCGCAGTGCACGATCACGGTCGCCCAGCTGACCTGGACCGAACCGTCCTCGGCGTCAGTGGCGGACGCGTCCGCGCTGATCACGTCGCCGACCGCGAACGTCTGCCCCGGGTCGGGCGCGGACAGGGTCAGCTCCGGCGCGTGGTTGCCCGGGTAGACCGTGGCCTGCGCGGTGCCGGCCTCGCCCTGCGGGTCGGTCGCGGTCAGCTTCACGGTGAAGCTGTCCTGGCCGGCCGCGTACGCGTGGGTCACGCGCTCGCCGTTCGCGCTGCCGCCGTCGCCGAAGTCCCAGTGGTAGGCCGGCGTGTCGCCGTTCGGGTCGTTGCTTCGGCTCGCGTCGAACGTGACCGTGCGGGTGGCCGGGTCGGCGGTCGAGGTGATCACCGCTGTCGGCGGCTGGTTGCCGGGCGCGTAGACGAGCCGGCGCAACACGCCCGCGCGCAGGTCGGCGTACACGATGTCGCCGCCGGTCGGCATGCGGTCGATCTTGACCGGGAAGCCGATCTCGGTGCCGAAGCCGTTCGTCTCCGGCGGGGTCGTGAGGCGGCCCTGCGCGTCGTAGCCCAGCGTCCAGAGCGTGTGGTGGACGTAGTCGCCGAAGAAGTACCGGCCGCGGTACTGCGCCGGGTAGCTCGAGCCGGTGTAGGTCACGCCGCCGGTGATGCTGCCGCCGCCGACGTGCAGGTAGGACCACAGCGGGGCGGCGCCGGTCTTGCTGGCGCACTCGGGCAGGTCGCGGTAGCCGGGCGTCTTGATCGGGCCCTCCCAGCAGGGCCAGCCGTAGTTGTTGCCCGGCGCGATGATGTCGACCTCTTCGTAGTGCGCCTGGCCGACGTCGCCGAGTACGGGCCGGCCGGTGCCGGGCTCGAGGCTGAAGCGGAACGGGCTGCGGAACCCGCTCGCGTACACGAGGCTGCGGATCGCCCGCGGCGCGCTCGCCGAGTAGTACGGGTTGCCCGGCACGCCGTCGCCGTTGGCCCTGAGGTGCAGCAGCTTGCCGTGCGCATCGTCGGGGTCCTGCGCGCGCAGCGCGAGCGGGTCGACGGTGCGGTAGTCGGCGGCGTCGCCGATGCTGATCCAGATCGTGCCGTCCGAGGCCGGGACGAGGCCGGTGATGCCGTGCACGTGGAAGTCGGCGGAGGTCTGGAAGATCGTCTGCTCGCCGGTGAGCCCGGTGGGTTTGCCCGCGCCGTCGAGCGTGAGCGTCCACCTGGACAGGCGCAGCACGCCGTTGATGCCCGAGCCGGGACCGGTGTCGGGCACCGAGCGGACCGTGTAGACGGTCTTGCTGGTCGCGTAGTCCGGGGCGACCGCGATACCGGTGAGGCCGAGGTCGCCGGCCGCGTTGGTCGACAGGTTCCCGAGCGTGCGGGTCTCGCCGGTGCGCGACGCCCAGGTGACCTTGCCGAACTTGCCGACGGCCAGGAAGCTCTCATCGGGCAGGTAGGCGAAGTCGGTGAGCAGGTCGCCCGGGTCCGAGCCGACCGTGGGGCGCATGCCCGTCGGGATGTCACGCAGCACGAAGCCGGACGGCAGCGTCTGCTCCGCGGCGAGGGCCGGCCGCGAGTCCGTGGTGGCGACGAGGCCGAGTACGGCGACCAGCACCACCAGCAACGCGATACGTCGGCGCTGCGTGATCACATCGACCCCCTCACGGGAAAGTGGCGGCACTCTGCCAGATATCTCGGCCCCCCTATCGCCCGGTGGAGGGCAATGGTTTCGCCGTAACGACTTCGTTTTGCCAAATAGTTAGAAAGGTGCTCACCCGGGGTTGGCTGTTCACACGTTCTGACGGGTCACTCCGCGGGCGAACCCGAGGTCGGGCCGGGTCCGCGCGGAGGCGCTCCCTAGAATCGGGCGCGCCATGCCGGGTCGACGGCAGTGGACCCGGAGTGCAGCACGGCCGGGGTTCGGCCGACAGATATGAGGTAAGTCGCGCGATGAACTGGATCGACGCCGCGCCGGTCGCGCTCGTCACGGTCGCCTGGCTGCTCGTGCCCGGCCTGCTGGTCAGCTACCTGCTGGGCCTGCGCGGCGTGGCCGCCTGGGGACTCGCGCCCATCACGGGCATCGCGCTGATCGCGTCGGCCGCCGTGCTCGGCGGTTTCCTCGGCGTGCCGTGGTCGTTCGGGTTCGTGTTGATCGTGTCGGTCGCGGTCGTCGCAGTCGTCGGCGTGCTCGCGTTCCTGCTGCGCCGCGCGGCCTTCCTGGCGAGCGACCCCGACCCGCGGCGCCTGACGCTGCTCGCGGCACTCGGCCTGCTCCCCGCGCTCGTGCTCGGCATGATCACGCTCATCCAGGCCATGGGCGCGCCGGACACGCTCTCGCAGACCTACGACGCGGTGTTCCACTACAACGCGCTCGCCTACATCGCCGACTCGCACAACGCCTCGTCGCTGTCGTTCAGCGCGCTCGGCAACCCGGACGTGCCGGGCTTCTTCTACCCCGCCGCCTGGCACGACGTCGCGTCGCTCGTGATGATGTCCTCCGGCGCGAGCATCCCGCTCGCCGCGAACGCGGTGACGGTCGTGGCGACGATCGTGCTGTGGCCGCTGTCCTGCCTGCTGCTCGTGCGCCAGCTGTTCGGCCGGCACACCGCGGCGCTCGCGATCACCGGGACGCTGTCCATCGGGTTCACCGCGTTCCCGTGGGACCTGCTCGGGTTCGGCGTGCTGTGGCCGAACCTGCTCGGCATGTCGATCGGTCCGGCGCTGCTCGCGCTGGTCATCACGCTGACCCGCTGGGCCAAGGACGACGCGATCGGCCAGGTGCGCGGCTGGCTGGCGCTGGTCGCCGGTCTCGCCGCGGGCGGGCTCGCCCACCCCAACGTGCTGTTCTCGGTCGCCGTGCTGTCGCTGCCCCCGATCGTCGCGCGCGTGGCGGCCCGGTCGTGGCGGCTGCGCAAGGCGGGCCACGGTGCCCGCGGCCTGGTCGAGGCGCTGCTGTTCGTCGCGTTCTTCTCGGTCGCCTGGTGGTGGGCGGCCACCACGCCGATGTTCGCGGCCACCCGCGACCAGTACTGGCCGCCGTTCGAGACGCCGGCCAACGCGGTCGGCGACGTCGCGCTCAACGCCACCCACCGGCACGACGCGCTGTGGCTGCTGTCGATCGTGGTGATCCTCGGCATCGTCGCGTCGCGCCGCTGGCCGGTGCTGCGGCTGCTGGTCGCGGGCCACCTGATCACGGCGTTCCTCTACGTGCTGACCGCGTCGATCAACCGGATGGACACGCAGAAGTTCACCGGCTACTGGTACAACGACGCGCACCGCCTGGCCGCCATGCTGCCGATCACCGGCGTGCCGCTCGCGGTCGGCGGCATCCTCTACCTCGCCACGAAGATCCTCGAGAAGGTCGGCACGACCGAGCGCGCGCCCGGCTGGCGGCGGCGGTGGGCCGGCAACCGGTGGCTCGCCTCGCTCGGCGCCCTCGCGGTGATCCTCACGCTCCTGCTGGGCGTCGGCACCCGCGGGCTCTACCCCGACGACCGGTACGACCGGGTCGTGGTCAGCTACGTGCCCAAGGGGCCCGCCTCCGTGTTGCTGACCCCGCAGATGCGGCAGTTCTACGACAAGATCGCGCGCGAGATCCCCAAGGACGCGGTCGTGGTCGGGAACCCGTTCGAGGGCAGCTCGCTGCTGTGGGCGCTGGAGAACCGGAAGGTGCTGTTCCCGCACTTCCGCAACACGACGAGCGAGCAGCAGGACCTGATCGCGAAGCACCTCGACGACCTGACGCACGACCCGGAGGTGTGCGAGGCGGTCGAGGACCTGCACGTGAAGTACCTGCTGATCGGCGGCGCCACCTTCCGCACGGCGGACACGAAGTGGAAGTACTACGCGGGGCTGTCTGACCCGTTCGGGCTGCCGGGCTTCGAGCTCGTCGACGAGTCCGGGCCGAGCAGGCTGTACAAGATCACCGGCTGCGACGCGGCGTCCCAGCCCGCGGGCTGAGGTTCAGCGCCGGCCGAGTGCGTGGCGCACCAGCGCGCGCATACCGGCGCCCTGGCGCACGGCCCGCGGCAGCATCGTCAGCGCGAAGATCCGCGAGGACACGTGCCGCCGCGCGACCCGGGCCGCGCGCGGCCAGCCGTGGCGAGTGAGCCGGTCGGCGGTGGCGGCGAAGAACTCGCCCGCCTCGGTGAAGCGGGAGCCGTCGAAGGCGGTCGCCGACGACTCGCTCGCGCCGTGCCGCCGGTACTCGAAGCACGGCGTGTCGTCGACGACGAGCCGCACGCCGCGCAGGACCAGCTCCATGAGCAGCGCGAGGTCCTGGATCACCCGCAGGTCGCGCCGGAAGCGGACCGAGGTGAGCACGTCGGCCCGCCAGGCGAGCGAGGGGAAGTAGAGCCAGTCGCCGCGCAGCAGGCTGACCGCGAGGTCCTCGCCGCCGAGCGTGACCCGGCCGCGCGGCGCGTAGATCCGGCGCTTGACCTCGTCGACAAGGGTGCGGGCCGGCCTTCCGTCCGGGCCGATGACGCGCACGCCGGGCTGGATGATGCCGGCCTCGGGGTCCGCGGCGTGGGCGGCGCGGACCGTGCGCACGTAGTTCGGCAGCATCCGGTCGTCGCAGCCCATCAGCACGGCGAGGTCGAGCTCGACGAGGTCGAGGCAGCGGTTGAAGTTGCCGGTGAGGCCGAGGTTCCGCGGGTTGCGCAGGTAGCGGACGCGCTCGTCGTCGACCGTCGCGAACCAGGGGCGGACGTCCTCGGCGCCGCCGTCGTCGACGACGGTGAGCCGCCAGTTCGGGTCGTCCTGGGCGAGCACGCTGGTCACGGCCTCGCGCAGGAGAGCCGCGTCGCCGTAGAACGGGACCAGGACGTCGACGGTGGTCAATCCGTGTTGTCCTGGGCGAGCTTCTCCTGCTTGAGCTCGGCGACGTCGAGCCGCAGGATCGCCACGTCCTCGGCGAGCTTGCGGGTCTCGTTCTCCAGCCGCGACGCCTCCCACGACAGGTGGAGCACGACGCCGACGAGGAACAGGATCGCCACGAAGAACAGCAGGTTCGTCGGCACGGCCACGCCGAGCGCGGACGCGATGCGGGTGAGCAGCGCGGGGAACGCGGTGAAGATCACCAGCACGACGCCGACGATCAGCCACAGGACCGCGTATTTCTCCTTGAGCTGGCGGCGGCGCAGCAACTCGACGATGCCGGCGAGCACGAGCACGCTCCCGATCAGCGCGATCAGGTAGTTGTTCTCCGTCACGGCACGCCTTCCTCGACCGCCGGGCGCAGCTGCGGCACGGGCACCGGGGTGATGTCCCAGCGCCGGATGAGCGCGAGCACCAGGGCCATGGCGGCCCGGCCGAGGTAGATCGCCGACTTGACCGGGCGGTGGCTCGGCTCGCCGCCGCGGCGCGGGCGCATGCGGGCCGGCACCTGCGTCACCGCGCAGCCCGCCCGTGCCGCGATGACGAGCGACTCGACGGTGTCGCCGAGGTACTCGTCGGGGTAGTGCTCGGCGAACAGCGGCAGCGCCTGGCCGCCGGTGGCCTTGAAGCCGGAGGTGGCGTCGGTGATCCGCGTGTTCGTCAGGCGGGACAGCACCTTGGAGAGCAGGACCATGGCCCACCGGCGCGGGCCGCTCACCCGGTAGCCGTCCTGCTGCTCGCAGAACCGGGCGCCGATGACGACCTCGGCCTGGCCGAGCTCGTCCAGCAGCGCCGGGACCTGCTTCGGGTCGTGCTGGCCGTCCGCGTCGACCTGGACGGCGGCGTCGTAGCCGTTGCGGACGGCGTAGCGGAAGCCCGCTCGCATCGCGCCGCCCACGCCGAGCCGGAACGGCAGGACCAGCACGCGGGCCCCGGCCCGGCGCGCGATGTGAACCGTGCGGTCCGTGGAGCCGTCACTCACTACGAGGACCGGGATTTCCGGCATCACGCCGCGGATCTCGCGCACGGTCTCACCGACCGTCTGCTCCTCGTTCCAGGCCGGAACGACGATCAGCGGGCGTAGGACGGGCGAGGCGGACACAGGCTTAGGTTAACTGGTCCAATCACTTTATGGTCACTGTTTTATTACATTTTCATCACCGCTGACCGGATCGACGCCCTTGGCCGACCGGCCGCTTCTCGATGCCCCGAGCACGCGATACAGCGAGGTCAGCATCACCGCGACGACCAACGCGGAGGCCACCAGCTGACCCGCCACGCCCGCCCGCAGCGGGTCGCCGGGCAACGCGAGGAGCGCCACGAGCGCCACGGTCCCGGCCGCCCAGGCGAGCGTGACGATCTTGTGCCGGCCGAGCGCGACGAGCCCCGGCTGCAGCACCTGCGCGACCATCAGGCCGACCGTGCTGACCCCCAGCAGGCCGACGACCGCGCCGGACAGCCGAACCTCCGCGCCGAAGAGCACCTGCACGGCCCACGGCCCGACGGTGAACGACGCGAGCACGCCGGCGAGCCCGATCGCCGCGACCGCGAGCAGGATCGCCCGCAGCCGGGCCCGCACGACGCCGAGTTCGCCCCGCGTGGCGGCCCGGGTCAGCGACGGCAGCAGCACGGCCTGGACCGGGGCGAACAGGAAGAGCGGTACCCGGGCGAGCACGAACGCCGACGCGAACGCGGCCGCGGTGGCGGCGTCCGCGCCGAGGCGCGGGGTCACGACGATCGGCGCGAGGTTCATCGCGAGCAGCATCAGCAGCGTGCCGCCGACGAGGAACGACAGCGCGCGGGCCATCCGGCCGGCCGACGCGGGCGCCGTCGACTTGCGCACCTCCGGCAGCTCGACCGGGCGGCGCAGCCACGGCAGGCCGGCCAGCGCGCCGAACGCCGAGCCGGCGGCGAAGGCGATCGCGAAGGTCACCGCGTTCGGCGCCCCGCTCGCGGCGATAACGATGCACGGCACGATCCGGGCCACGCCCTCGGCGCCGAGCGTGGCCGCGTAACCGGTGAACCGCTGCCGGCCGCCGACCAGCCCGCGCACTGCGTAGACCGCGGCGGAGGTGACGACGCTGAGCAGGACCGCGGCGAAGAGCCCCCATTTCCCCGCGAGTGCCTTGTTCGTCAGCACCGGGGAGATCGCGAGCAGGACGGCGACGACCCCCACGAGCAACGCACCGGCGAGGATGCTCGCGTTGCGGGTGACCGGCCGGGGGTCGCGGCCGGCGGCGATCTCGGCGCTGACCGAGCGGCTGGTCTCCTGCTCCAGCGCGGCGAAGATACCCGGACCGATGATGTTGACCAGCAGGTAGAGGCTCGCGGCCGCCGCGGCGTCGGCCGGGGGGAGCGTGTGGCCGGTCAGCGCGACGAACGCGTAGCCGGCGGCGCCCACGAGCGCGAGGCCGCCGCCGAGGTACAGCGCCGGGCCGAACCGGTCTCGTCCGCCTGCCACCCGGCCACCGTAACCAGGCGCGTATGGCCGGCGATCGATCAACCGCAAGTAGGGTCGGGTTCGTGCGACATGTAGCGGTGGTTGGTGGCGGGATCCTCGGGCTGGCCGTGGCGCGGGAGCTGACCGCGCGCGGCGACCACGTGACGGTGATCGAGAAGGAGGACCACTGGGCCGGGCACCAGACCGGGCACAACTCGAACGTCGTACACGCGGGCCTCTACTACGCGCCCGGCTCCTTCAAGGCGCGGATGTCGGTGGCCGGCAATCGGTCCATCGTGGACTTCGCGCGTGCGCACGACGTCCGCGTCGAGGTGTGCGGCAAGCTCGTGGTCGCCACCGAGGAGGCGGAGCTGCCGCGGCTGCACGCCCTCGCCGAGCGCGCGGAGGCGAACGGGGTGCCGGCGAAGCTGATCTCCCCGGCGGAGGCGCACGCGTACGAGCCGGAGGTGGCCTGCGTCGGCGCGCTGCGCGTGGAGTCGACCGGCATCATCGACTTCCCCGCGATCTGTGCGGCTCTCGTCCGGTCGCTGTCGTCGGCCGACCTGCGGCTGTCCACGCCCGCCCTCGGCATCCGGCCGGGCTCGCACGGCGGCGTGGAGATCGCGACGGGGACGGACATCGTGCGGGCGGACGCGCTGGTCAACTGCGCCGGCCTGCACAGCGACCGCGTGGCGCGGCTGGCCGGTGTCACGCCGCGGGCGCGGATCGTCCCGTTCCGGGGCGAGTACTTCACGCTGCGGCCGGAGTCGGCGCACCTCGTGCGGGGCCTGATCTACCCGGTGCCGGACCCGTCGCTGCCGTTCCTGGGCGTGCACCTGACCCGCATGCTGGACGGCAGCGTGCACGCCGGCCCGAACGCGGTGCTGGCGCTGCGTCGCGAAGGCTACCGCTGGCGCGACGTGTCGCTCGCGGACTTCGCGGAGACGCTGCGCTTTCCGGGGCTGTGGCGCCTGGCCCGCCACTACCCGCGCACAGCGGTCGACGAGGTCCTGCGGTCCCTGTCGAGGCGCCGCTTCGCGCGCTCGCTGGCGCGCCTGGTCCCGGCCGTCGGCCGCGAGGACCTGGTGCGCGCGCACGCGGGCGTGCGGGCGCAGGCCCTGCTTCCGGACGGCACGCTGGTGCAGGACTTCCTGATCGAGACCGCCCCGAACCAGGTGCACGTCCTGAACGCCCCCTCCCCCGCGGCGACCTGCTGCCTGGAGATCGCCAAGTACGTGGCCGACCAGGTATCCACAACCGGCTGACCTGTCCACAGCAACCCGCTGACACGCCTTTTCGTCAGCCCCCACCGGTAGAATTGATGTCGGGGCGGTCCCCCGGAGAGGGTGGGGGCCGTGGATTCACGGGTACGCGCGCGCGGATAGAACTGTGCCCGGCTCAGTCCAGTTCGGACAGTCGGCGGCGGGTGTGGTCCGCCGTCGCGGTGTTCATCTCCAGGGTCAGTGCCTGCTCGTACGCGTCCCGGGCTTCCGGCACGCGATCCAGGCGGCGCAGCAACTCCGCGCGGGTCGCGTGCCACCACGGGTACGCCGCCAGGCCCTCGATCGCGTCCACGAGGAGCAGGCCCGCCCCGGGACCGTCGCGTTCGGACACCGCGACCGCGCGGTTGAGGCGTGTCACCGGCGTGTCCTCCACGGCGAGCAGCACGTCGTACCACGACACGACCGCCGCCCAGTTGGTCTCCGCGTAGCTCGGCGCGAGCGCGTGGCACGCCGCGATCGCCGCCTGCACCACGTACGAGTTCGGCTCCGACGGCGTCCGGCGCAGCGCCCGGCCGACGAGCTCCACGCCCTCCTTGATCGACGCCGCGTGCCACCGCGACCGGTTCTGGTCCGCGAGCAGCACCGGCTGCCCGGCCGCATCGAGCCGGGCGTCGCGGCGGGAGTCGTGCAGCAGCAACAACGACAGCAGGCCCAGCACCGTCGGCTCGTCCGGCATCAGGTCGGCGAGCAGGCGCGCCAGCCGCAGCGCCTCGGCGGTCAGGGCGAGCCGGACCAGCGCGTCGCCGGACCCGGCCGCGTATCCCTCGTTGAAGATCAGGTACACGGTCGCCGCGACGCCCGCGAGCCGGGCCGGCAGCTCCTCGTCCGCCGGTACCCGGTACGGGATCCGCGCCCGCGCGATCTTCTGCTTCGCCCGCGTGAGCCGCTTCGCCATCGTCGCCTCCGGCACCAGCAGCGCCCGCGCGACCTCGGCCGTCGACAGCCCGCCGAGTGTTCGCAGGGCGAGCGCCACCTGGGTCTCGACGGCCAGCGCCGGGTGGCAGCAGGTGAACACGAGCCGGAGCAGGTCGTCGGGGTCGGGCTCGGCGTCGGCGATCCCCGTGCCGATCCCCGTGTCGATCACTCCCTCCGCCTCCTTGCCGGCGCGGCGGGCCTCGCGACGCAGGATGTCGATCGCCCGGTGCTTCGCCGTGACCAGCAGCCAGCCGCGCGGGTTGTCCGGCACGCCGTCCGCCGGCCACGTCTGCAAGGCCCGCACGACCGCGTCCTGCGTGGCGTCCTCGGCGACGTCGACGCTGCCGGTGACGCGGATCAGCGTGGCGAGTACCCGGGCACCCTCGTCCCGGACCAGCCGCGCGACCGCGTCACCGGCGCCGGTCATCAGCCGAACTCGATGATCGGGCGCACCTCGACCGCGCCGTTCCACGCGGCCGGGAGCTTCGCGGCGACCGCGACGGCCTCGTCGAGGTCCGCGCACTCCAGCAGGTAGTAGCCGGTCAGCGCCTCCTTGGTCTCGGCGTAGGGCCCGTCGGTGGTCAGGACGTCGCCGCCCTTGCCGCCCTTCACCCGGACCGTCGTCGCGGTGGCCGTCGGGTAGAGCGCCTTGCCGCCCTGGACCACGGCGCCGGCGGCGGCCATGAACTCGCGGTACTCGGCGAGCTCCGCGGCCTGCGCCGGCTCGGTCCAGTCGACGTCTGCGGTGTAGGTGAGAGCGAGGTAGCTGGGCATTTCGGTGCTCCCTGTGGGTCCGGCCGGCGCGGGTCCGCCGGCATCCACGATAAGGACGAACGGCGGGACGCCGAGATGGACAGCTCAGCCGGGAACGCCGCCGATCGCCACCGCGACGATGAACCCGGCAGTCGTGACGAGTGCGGTGACCGGGCCGCCCTCGTCGTGTGCCTCGGGCAGCATCGTCGAGGCGACCATCGTCAACACGGCGCCGGCCGCGAACCCGCGGATCGCGCCGACGAACTCCGGCGGCGCGCCCGCGACGATCAGGTAGCCGAGGCCCGCCGCGACCGCGGACACCACCGCGATGATCACCCAGAGTCCGACGATCCGGCGCGCGGAACGGCCGGACCGCCGCAGCCCGGCCGACGACGACATCGACTCGGGGATGTTCGACAGGAACACCGCGAGCACGAACGCGATGCTGACGCCGCCCGCGTCGGTCAGCGTGGAGCCGATCGCCATGGACTCCGGGATCCCGTCCAGCGCCGCACCCGCGACGATCACCATCGCGGCCGCCGCGGGTGCCGCGGTGGCTCGCCGGCGCCGGGGTGCCCCGCGTCGGCTGAGCACGACGTCGAAGCCGAAGAACACCAGCGCCCCGACGGCCATCGCGACTCCGGTCACGACCCCCGCCGCCGGCCACGCCTCGGCGACGAGCTCGAACGAGACCGCGCTGATCAGCACGCCCGAGCCGAACGCCATGACGAGCGCGATCGCCCGCGGCGACCAGGTCCGCAGGAGCGCCAGCACGCCGCCGAGCACGAGCGACGCGCCGCCGACGAGCCCCCACAACGCCGATTCGATCACCGCATCAACGTACGGCGTCCCGGCGCGTAGTACAGCACGAGCGCGCCGGCGATCAGCAGCGCGCCGCCGATCCCCGCCATGGTGAGCCGCTCGCCGTGGAAGGCGACCGAGAGCAGCGTCGCGGTGAGCGGCTCGAGCACGGTGGCGAGCGCGGCGGCCGTGGCCCCGGCATGGCGCACGCCGAGGAAGAAGGCGGCGTACGCGAGGGCCGTCGGCACCACGCCCAGGAACCCGACGAGCGCCACCACGTGTCCGGTCAGCGACACCGCCATCCCGAACGCCAGCCCGAACGGCGCCAGCAGCACGCCGCCGACCAGCAGGGCGGCCGAGGTGATCGCGCCCTGCCCGGGGACCGGCCGCTCGGCGAACAGCGCGAGCGCGGCGAATCCGGCGCCGGCCAGCAACGCCATGACAACCCCGGCGGCCGCGTGCCAGGCGTCGACCCCGGCCGGCCCACCGCAGAGCAACGCGAGACCGGCCACCGAGCCGGCGATCGCGACGAGCGCGCGGCCTTCGGGCAGCCGCCGCGCCCGGTACGTGGTGACCGCCGCGACGAAGACCGGCATGCTGCCGGTGGTGATCAAGGTGGCGAGGCTGACCGAGATCTGGGCGATGGACACCTGGTAGGCGGCCTGGCACTCGGCAAGCAGCGCACCGAGGACCAGCAGCCGGACCGGATGGGCACGCAGGTGCCGCAGGTGCCCGGCGGCCGCGACGGCGGTGACCGCGCACAGGCCGCCGGCGAGCAGCCGGTAGGTCGCGACGGCGACCGGGTGGAGGTGGCCCGCGGCGGCGAGCAGCGCGCCGGCCAGGCCGCCGGTGCCCGCGAGGACTCCCGCCGTGACGAGCATCGCGGACGAGACCCGCGCAGGGCTGATCGATATCGATGAGGTCGACAAGGGGAACGCTCCCGAGGCGTCGAAGAGATGTGGCGTCTTCGTCCGCGGGGCGCGCCCGGTGATCAGCGGGCGTGATCGTGGATCACACCGCCGGCGGCACCCCGCTCAGCCGGCGGGGGCGGCGAGGTGATCAGGCACGGTCGGCGCATGCCGCGACGCTACGTCGCGACCGCCGTCGCACGCGACCGGATTACGTGCGGGTCAGTCGACGGTCAGCACGTCCCGGCCGAGGAACGGGCGCAGCGCCCCTGGCACACGCACCGAGCCGTCGGGCCGCTGGTGGTTCTCGAGGATGGCGACGATCCAGCGCGTCGTCGCGAGCGTGCCGTTGAGGGTCGCGACGACCTGCGGGCGGTTGTTCTCGTCCCGGTAGCGGATGGACAGCCGGCGCGCCTGGTACGTCGTGCAGTTGGAGGTCGAGGTCAGCTCGCGGTAGCGGCCCTGGGTGGGTACCCACGCCTCGCAGTCGAACTTGCGGGACGCGCTGCTGCCGAGATCGCCGCCGGCCACGTCGATCACGCGGTAGGGCACCTCGATCTTGGCAAGCATCTCCTCCTCCATGGCGAGGAGCTTGGCGTGCTCGGCCTCGGCGTCCTCCGGCTTGCAGAAGACGAACATCTCCACCTTGTCGAACTGGTGGACGCGGATGATGCCGCGGGTGTCCTTGCCGTAGGAGCCCGCCTCGCGCCGGAAGCACGAGGACCAGCCGGCGTAGCGGCGCGGGCCCGCGGAGAGGTCGAGGATCTCGTCGGCGTGGTAGCCGGCGAGCGGCACCTCGGACGTGCCGACGAGGTAGAGGTCGTCCTCCTCGAGGCGGTACACCTCGCTCGCGTGCGCGCCGAGGAAACCGGTGCCGGCCATGATCTCCGGACGGACGAGGACCGGCGGGATCATCAGCTGGAAGCCGTGCGCGGTGGCCTGCGCGGCCGCGAGGTTCAGGAGCGCGAGCTGCAGCTGGGCGCCGACGCCGGTGAGGAAGTAGAACCGCGCGCCGGAGACCTTCGCGCCGCGCTCGGTGTCCAGCGCGCCGATCTTGGTGCCGAGGTCGAGGTGGTCGGCCGGTTCGAAGTCGAACGCCGTGGGCTTGCCCACCTCCTTGAGCACGACGTAGTCGTCCTCACCGCCGGCCGGGACGTCCGGGTGCACGAGGTTCGGGACGAGCTGGTGCACCTCGGCGAGCTCGGCCTCGGCCTTGCCCTGTTCGGCCTCGGCGGCGCGGACCTCGGCGGCGAGCTCCTTGCCACGGGCGAGCAGCGCGTCGCGTTCCTCGCCGCGGGCGCGGCCGACCTGCTTGCCGAGCTGTTTCTGTTCCGCGCGCAGGCTGTCGGCGCGGGCGACAGCGGCACGGCGGCGCTCGTCGGCGGAGCGGAGGGCGTCGACCACCGCTTCGTCCTCGCCGCGGGTGCGCTGGGATGTGCGCACCGCTTCCGGGTCCTCACGCAGCGTCTTCAAGTCGATCACAGCCTGAGCGTATCCGGCTTGCCGGTCTGTGCAGCAACGTGATTCGGTAACTGCATCCGAGGTGTGCGCTGGCATCATGGACCCCGACATGAACACCAGGTCTGGACGAGTCGGGTGGATGGGCTCCCGGGGGAGCACCATGCGGACACGGTTGGTCATGGCCGGCGCCTTCATCGGGGCGCTCGCCGTGCTGAGTGGAAGCGTGCTGTTTTCCTGGCCCGTGTCGGTCAACGGCTCGGCGGACACCGCCGCGGACGAGGCGGCGAAGGCATTCGACTCACCGAGCGGAACGTGCCTCGACTGGCCGCACGACGCGCCCCAGAACATGCGGCGGGTGCCGTGTGAGCAGCCACACACGTTTGAGGTCGCGTCGAACGTGGAGATCGGCGGGGACTACAGCCCGAGCTCGCCGCCGCCCCCGGAGAAGGACTGGCAGCAAATCGTCACCGACCGCTGCACGAAGGTCGGCGAGGACTACCTCGGTCGGCCGCTGGACCCGTTCGGCAAGTACACGGTCGGCGCGCTCAAGCCGACGGCCGACCAGTGGCGCGACGGTGACCGGAAGTTGCGGTGCGGTCTGCAGCGTGTGTCGCCGTCCGGGAAGCGGCTGCTCACGACCACGGGTGCGGCGGCCAAGCAGGATCAGTCCAACGTGCACGAGCCAGGTACCTGCTTCGCGTTGGTCAAGGGCGAGGTCGGCGATCCCGTCGACTGCGGTGGCGTGCACGCGTACGAGGTCGTCGGAATTGTCGATCTGAGCAAGACTTTCGACCCGAAGACGTACCCGCCGGAGGCCACACAGCTGAACAAGCTGGTCGACCTCTGCCCGCCGGTGGCGAAGAAGTACACGGGCGGGGCCGACCTCAAGAAGCTGCAGCTGTCGCTGTACCCGGACACGCTGAAGAAAGAGAGTTGGCAAGCCGGGTCGTACCGGGTGAACTGCAAGGTCGGCGCCCGGGAGAAGAACGGCGCGTTGCGGCCGGTGCGGGGCAGCGTGAAGGCGGAGCCGGCGCCGCCGTCGAGCGCGCCGGCCAAACCCGGCGGGTGACCGCTTGCCCGTGGAGATGAGTCGCCAGCGGTTCGAGGAACTGGTGGGCGACGCGATCGACCTGATCCCTCCGGAGTTCGCCGCGGCGATGGACAACGTGGTGATCCTGGTGGAGGACCGGGACCCGGAGCAGCCGAACCTGCTGGGCCTGTACCACGGGGTCGCCCTGACGGAACGAACGTCCCAGTACGGCGGCGTTCTCCCAGACAGAATCACCATCTACCGCGAGCCGATCCTGGGCATCTGCGACACAGAGGACGACGTGGTCGAGGAGGTAGCGATCACCGTCGTCCACGAGGTAGCCCACCACTTCGGCATCGACGACGCCCGCCTACACGAACTGGGCTGGGGCTAGCGTCAAGGCCGGTTCGCCCCGGCTATCTCGGCGAACCCGCCCAACACCTGCCCTTCGACCTGGTCGATTCGGTTGGCCGGGCGAGTCGTCGGGTCGTCGCTCGCCCGGCCAACGTTGGGCTTCTAGCGCTTCCAGAAGGTCGGGCGCTGCCTCGTCGGGTTCGACGCTGTCGTGGTCAGGCTGGCCAGTGTTGTCAGGGTGTGTTGCCAGCGGCGGTCGACCTCTGCCGGGTCGGCCGTGGGCACCGCCAGCTCCGCGGACAGTTTGCCCAGCGTCAGGCGAAGGTTTTGTGGCTCGCCTGCTACTTCCCATGGGCCCAGCTGGACTCGGATGCGTTCGGCCAACGCGGTGAGCAGGCCGGCTCGGGTCCAGACGTTGGCGTTTGTCGCTGCGGTCAGGGTTCGGAGTTCCTGGACCACGAAGTCCGTCAGCGCCTTCGGCGGGGGTGCCACTGGCGGGACAAAAGCGTCGGACCGGCTCTGCTCGACCGACGGTGGCTCGGACAGGGCGTCGAGGGAGTCGCCGCCTGTGAAGTTCGGCGGTGGGGCCGGCTTCGCCAGCGGTGGCTGCGGCGGCGGCATGCGGTGCCCGCCACCCGGGCCGCCGTCTGGGAGGAACCGGCGGGCGCGGGAGTCGGCGAATGCCGCCGGGGCGGCGCCGAAGGTCTGCATCCGGGGCATGCCCTGTGCCTGCGGGCTGGCTGCCGGCGCGGCGGCGTACCCCTCCGCCATGGCAGCGCCCGGGGGTTCCCAACCGCTCGGGAGGTCGACCGGTTGTGTCACCCGGTGCACCTTGCCGCCCTCGTTGACCACCCGCTGATCCACCGCCACGAACGCGGTGAAGCGGGACAGCACGCAGTACCTCAGCGACGTGTCCACGATCTGCTTCTCCGCGGCCGCGGGGTCGCTCGCGCCCACGACATACCGGTCCTCCAGGTCCCGGATCCGCGCCCGCGCCCACAGCGCCGCCAGGCTCGGGTTCTCGCTCCGCGTCGCGGTGACCGTCGACTGCCAGGCGTCGTCGCCGGTGATCGTGACCGCGCCATCGGCGGAACCCGCGAACCGGCCCGTGATCACGACCGGTGCGCCCGTGAACAGGTCGGGAAGCGGTGTCGGCGTCATCGTGTCCGCGTCGACCGCCAAGCCGGACGGGCTGACCCGCAGACCGGTGACGACCGGCGCGCCGATGCGGCGGTGGATGTGCTGCATCGCCTCGTCCAGCCGGTCCTCGGACTCCACGAGCTCGCAGCGGCCCGACGAACCGGCCAGCCGCTGCAAGAAAGCCTCGTTGACGGCCCGGTCGATGCCGACCGTGTGCACGCGGACGCCCGCCAGCCCCGGCGCGAGGAGGCGTAGCAGCTCGTCCTCGTTGCCAATCTGCCCGTCGGTCACCAGCACCAGCACACGGTCGCGCTCCGGGTCGTCGCGCAGCAGGTTGGTGGCGCGGCGCAGCGGCTCGAGCATCTCGGTGCCACCGCGAGCGTCCAAACCGGACAGGAACTCGACGGCGCGGTACCTGTTGCGGTCGTCAGCGTCGACGAGCCCGCCCGGCAGTGACGCCGGCAAAGCGATCTGGTGGTCGAACGCCAGCACCGTGAACCGGTCGGCGCCGGTGAGCGTGTCGACGATGCGGCTCGCCGCCCGGCGCGCGGCGACCATCTTCCAGCCACCCATCGAGCCGGATCGGTCGAGCACCAGCACGACGTCGCGGCCGCGCATCCGCTTGTCGAGCGCCGGCGGGAGCACGGTCAGCGCGAACGTGCCGCCCTCGTCGTCGGGCAGGACGGACAGCGACGTGCTGATCGCCTCGCTGCCGTACCGCAGCCGCAGGATGAAGTCCCGGTCAGCCCGCTCCCCCGGGTTGAGCCGGACTCGCAGCCCGGTCGGCGCGTCGTCGGTTGCCGTGGCGTGCAGGCTCGACGAGACACCGTTGAGCGGCAACGTGCCCGGGTCGATGTCGACCGAGACCGCCAGCTGGACGGGGTTCGGGAAGCCGGGCAGCAACACGGGAGGACTGATTCGCGATGCGTCCGGCACCTGGTCGGTGTCGGGCGCGACGCCGTCGCCGACCTGTCCTTCGGCCAGCGGCACGCCCGGAATGTAGCGCGGCGCGACCACCAGCGGGAACCGGAAGGTGGCCGCACCATCCTCATAGGACAGCGCGCCCGCCAGCGTCAGGTGCACGCTTACCTTCTCGCCCGGCATGATGTTGCCGACCCGCATGGTGAACACGCCCGGCCGCTCCTCCTCGGCGATGGACGCGCGCTTGCCGGAGCTGATCGCGTTGTCGTACTCCTGACGTGCCTCCGCGCGCTCCTTGAGCAGGCCCTCGACCACGCGGCCGTCGGCCTCCATCCGCAGGGCCGTGACGGCCGCGCGCGGGGGCAGGGGGAAGACGTATGTGGCCTCGAGCGGCTCGTCGTACGGGTTCTGGAACCCCTGGGTGAGCTGGATGCTCGAGGCGAGGCCGGTGATCGCGGCCCGTACGTCGATCAACTCCAGCGGCAGGTTGCCGCGCGAGGTCCGCAGACAGCCGACCCCGTCGTCCTCGGTCGGACGGCTCGGCGCCTCCGGCGCCTCAATGACGTCGACGTTCATGCTCATCGTGTTCCCCTCCTCGGGTCGGCGCCAGGCCAAGCCGGCCGAGCAGCTCCAGCAGCGGTGCGGCGGCGGACTCGATGGCAGCGAGCTCATCGGCGTCGGGCGCCCGGGTGGCCGAGTCCAGCAGGACGGTGACACTGTCACCGATCCGGATACCGTGCACGGCTTTCGCGACAGTGTCCGCGGCTCTGGCCTCGACACCGTCACCGTCGGTCTGCGCAGCGGCCGTGGGGCGGCCGTGCGCGGTCCGCCTCCAGAAGTCCTTGCTCACCGTGACCGGCACCGGACGGAAGTTGATGTCCAGCGGCGGAAGGTCGGCCAGCTCGGCGAGCCGCCGGTCGGTGGCCCCGAGCAGCATCTCCTGGATCTCCGCGAGCGTGCGACCCGCGGACTGCAGCTTCTTGACGGCGGCGAGTTGCAGCAGGTGGCGGCGCCCGTAGAGGGCGGTACGACCGCGCATGGCGGCCGGCCGGTCCACCAGACCGATCGTCGTGTACCACCTGATCGTGCGACCATTGGGCAGCTCCCGCACCCGGCCGTTGCTCTGACCCTCGTAGTTGTGCGCCAGCAGCGCCGCAACCTGGTCCGGGAGCTGCTCGATCGTCCACAGCTCGTCGTTCATACTGCAATATTGACAGTTTTCGACGACACTGTCAATATTGCAGTATGTCAGCCCTTGACGCAGACCACCTGCCGCAGCTTCGCGACGATCTCCACGAGGTCGTCCTGGTTCCGGATCACCTCGTCGATGTCCTTGTACGCGGCCGGGATCTCGTCGACGACACCGGAGTCCTTGCGGCACTCGACGCCGGCGGTCTGCTCGGCGAGATCCGCCTCGGTGAAGCGCTTGCGTGCCTTGTTCCGGGACATCCGCCGCCCCGCACCGTGCGAGGCGGACTCGAACGAGTCCGCGTTGCCGAGCCCGCGCACGATGTAGGAGCCGGTACCCATCGACCCCGGGATGATGCCCATCTCGCCGCGGCCGGCCCGGATCGCGCCCTTGCGCGTCACCAGCACCTCCTCGCCGAAGTGGGTCTCCTCGGCGAGGTAGTTGTGATGACAGCTGATCGGGTCCTCGAACGCCACCGCGGGGAACCGGCGGCGCAGCACGTCGCAGACCAGCCGCATCATCACCGCGCGGTTGCGCCGCGCGTAGTCCTGCGCCCAGAAGAGGTCGTGCCGGTAGGCGGCCATCTGCGGTGTATGCGCGAGGAACACGGCGAGATCGGGATCCGGCAGCGACTGGTTGTGCGCGAGCCCGCGCGCGACCTCGATGTGGTGCTGGGCAAGGAGATTCCCGATGCCACGGGATCCGGAGTGCAGCATCACCCAGACCCGGTCGTCGGTATCGAGGCAGATCTCGATGAAATGGTTGCCGCCGCCGAGCGACCCCATCTGGTGCAGCGCCTTGGCCGCGTTCGCCTTCACGGCGGGCGTCAGGTCCTCGAACCGGCGCCAGAAGCTGTCCCAGTCGCCCGCGTCCCGGCTGGTGAACGCGGTCGCCTTGTGCTGCGCGAACCCGACCGGGACCGCATGCTCCACAGCGGACCGGAGGCGGCCGAGGTCGTCGGGCAGGTCGGGCGCGGAGAGGGACGTGCGGACCGCGGTCATGCCGCAGCCGATGTCGACGCCGACCGCGGCCGGCGAGGCGGCACCTCGCATCGCGATGACCGAGCCGACCGTGGCGCCCTTGCCGTAGTGCACGTCCGGCATCACCGCGACGTGCTTGAACATCCAGGGCAGGGCCGAGATGTTGTGCAGCTGTCGCATGGCCTGGAGATCGACAGAGTCGGGCTGGGTCCACATGCGGATGTCCACATGTCCCCCGGGGATCGTCGTCGCAGCCATGATCCTCAGGCTAGGTCGCGAGCGAAGCGCTCGCGACGGCTTTACAGCAGGTGCGCCTTACGCCAGAAGCGTTTCGACGGGCCGCCGATCATGCCGACCTCGCCGAGAAACTCGACGATCTTCTCGGCCATCCACCGCTTGGTTTCGTGGTGGTGCGGGTTATCCCGGGCGACCTCGCGCGCCTGCCTGGGGTCGAGGCCGACCGCCGTGTACACGCCGGGATTGACCATGATGTCGACGATCGTGTAGGCGACGACGGCCGTGACGAGACGGTGCAGCTCCAGCATCGGGCGGCTCAGCGACTCCAGCCCGCGGACCAGCTCCTCGCGTGCGTAGCGCACGTGCCGGGCCTCCTCGACGACGTGAATCCGGTTGATCATCCGGATGAACGGCTGGACGTCGTCGTTGTCCAGCATCGAGCGCTGCAGACGGTCGGTGGTCTCCTCCACGACGAGGACGGAGGCGAACATCGCGGGACCATCGATGACGGCGCCGAAGAGCTTGGCGAGCTTCCGGACGATCCGGGGCGGACCATACGCGGGCAGGCCGAGACGGGCGATTCCCTTGCCGAACATGATCGCGTGACGTGTCTCGTCGCCGATCTCGGTCAGCGCGTAGTGGGTGTGCGGGTTGCGAGGGTCGAGGTCGGAGGCGTACCGGGCGAGCAGCTGCATCAGGAGGATCTCGGTCCACAGGCCGACGCTGGTGATGCTGCCGATCTCGTGCTTGGCGAGCTCGATCCGCTCTTCCGGAGTGAGGCGTTCCCACAGCTCCGTGCCGTACAGGGAGACCCGCTCCTCGGGAAGGAAGATCTTGCCCGCCACGAGTGGTGCGTCCCAGTCGACGTCGAGGTCGGGCTGGTAGGAGTTCCGCACGGACGAGTCGAGGAGGCGTTCGGCGGTGACCTCCCGGTCCTTCGGTCGCAGCACGCGGGCCATCGTGGACCACTCTCCCCGGTTAAGTGTTACCTCGCGTAACAGTTACTCGGGATCAAGGGTCCCCGGCGAGCCCACCTCTGTCAAGGCGAGGTCAGTCAGGGCGGACTAGGTCGCCGATGAGCTGCACGATCTCGCGGGTGACGGGGCGCAGCAAGCGGAGCCGTGACAGGCCGATGACCCGATCGATGAGCGGCACGGTCCGGTCGACGAGCAGGCGCGTCTTGCGGCAGTCCGGTGAACGGTCGTGCACCCAGAACAGCACCACGCCCATCTCGTACAGCCAGAGGAGTTCGGGCAGCTCGGGTCGCAGCTCGGTGTCGACCTTGACGTTCGAACCATCGAGGACGCGGCGGTGCAGCGCGATCTGCGACTCGCGGGCCGGGCTCGACTCCGCGGAGAACGGGCTCAGCGGGCTGTCGGGGTCGGCCGCGTTGACGAAGAACTGCTTGCCGAACTCGTGATAGGGGGCCGCCACATCCAGCCAGCCATGCACGACCGCGCTCAGCCGCGGCGCGAACTCGCGCTCGGTGCTCAGCGCCTCCTCGCAGGCCTGTGCGTGGAGCTCGGCGATCCGGTCGTAGAAGCCCTGGACGAGCTGTTCCTTGGAGGAGAAGTAGTAGTACGCGTTGCCGACCGAGACCCCGGCCTCCCTGGCGATCGCCCGCATCGTGGTCTTCGCGTAGCCGTTCTCCTGGAACAGGCGCAGCGCCGTCTCCACGATGAGGGTCCGTGTCGCCTCACTCTTGGCAGTCCGCACGACCGTGCCGGGGGATTCGGTCACCACGTCACCGTATCGCCGGGCGACCCGGGCGCCCTGCGATTCAGACCGATGGCGGATGGTCCGACCGCACGGGCGGGTGTTCACTCGGGCATCACCCGCTGTGGCCGCGGCGCGCAATGGCTGACGGGGCCGATCCTGGAGGTGGATCATGATTCGACGACTGTGGATCGTGCCCGCGCTGGCACTGGCAGCCGGCGCGCTGACCGCGCCCGCGGCGCAGGCCGCTCCGGCGGGACATCACAACCGGCACGAGCCCGTCCGCTTCGCGACCTTCAACGCCTCGCTCAACCGCGCCGCCGCGGGCCAGCTGGTGACCGACCTGTCGACGCCGGACAACGCGCAGGCCCGCGAGGTGGCCGAGGTCGTCCAGCGCAACCGGCCGGACGTGCTGCTGATCAACGAGTTCGACTTCGTGCCGGACCACGCGGCCGCCGACCTGTTCCGCGAGAACTACCTGGAGCGCGGGCAGAACGGCGCCCGGCCGATCCACTACCCGTACGCGTTCGTCGCGCCGTCCAACACCGGCGTGCCGACCGGCTTCGACCTCAACCGCGACGGCCGCACCGACACCGGCGACGACGCGCATGGCTTCGGCGCGTTCGAGGGCCAGTTCGGCATGCTCGTGCTGTCGAAGTACCCGATCGACACCCGCGGGGTGCGCACGTTCCAGAAGTTCCGCTGGGCGGACATGCCGAACGCGATGCTGCCCGACGACCCGGCCACGCCGGCACCGAAGGACTGGTACTCGCCGGAGATCCTGAACGTGCTGCGGCTGTCGTCGAAGTCGCACTGGGATCTGCCGATCCGGATCGGCCACCGCATCGTCCACTTCCTGGTCTCGCACCCGACCCCGCCCACCTTCGACGGCCCAGAGGACCGCAACGGCACGCGCAACCATGACGAGATCCGGTTCTTCGCCGACTACGTGACCCCGGGCAAGGGTGGCTACATCTACGACGACAAGGGCGGGCGCGGCGGCCTGAAGCCAGGCGCGCGGTTCGTCGTCGCCGGCGACAACAACTCCGACCCACTCGACGGCGACAGCGTGCCCGGCGCGATCCAGCAGCTGCTGAACGCACCACGCGTGATCGACCCGATGCCCGGCAGCGTCGGCGGCGAGCGGGCGGCGCAGGAGCAGGGCGGCGCGAACCTCACGCACCGAAGCGACCCGTTCTTCGACACGGCCGACTTCAACGACCAGGCGCCGGGCAACCTCCGGGCGGACTACGTGCTTCCCTCACGCGGCCTTGTCCCGCTCCACGGCGAGGTCTTCTGGCCGACGTCCGACTCGCCGCTCGCCCGGCTCAACGACGCCTCCGACCACCACCTCGTCCGGCAGGACATTTTCGTTCCCGGGCGCTGACGGTAACCAACAAAACACGTCCAGTTCAGGGCTTATGCCCAAAAGGGCGACAACTTCGTTCCACGGGGCCGCAACTTCGTTTTCAACGTATTTGTGGCCCTGGATCGTGCTCTCTTGGTGTGACCACAACCGCGGGGTGACCCTCATGGAGGCGCGATGTTGTGCACTGCCGAGCCGGAGACGGTCTCAGCCGAGCCGGAGACGGCGGCCCTGGCCGATTCGGCGATCGCCGAACTCGAGGCCGAGCTCGCCGCCCAGCCGATCCCCGGGACGTGGTCGCGGCCCGTCACCCGGGGCAACGTCGACGCGGTGGCCGTTGCCGCCTCGGCCGGGGACACGGTGGCAACCCACGAGCTGCTGACCTACCTGCGCCCGATCATGGTGCGCTACTGCCGCGGCAAGCTCGGCCGGGTGCGTCCGGTCAGCTCGCCGGACGACGTCGCGCAAGAGGTCTGCCTCGCGGTGTACCGCGCGCTGCCGACCTACCGCCACCTCGGCCGCCCGTTCCTGTCCTTCGTGTTCGGCGTGGCCGCGCACAAGGTGGCCGATGTCCACCGCGCCGCCGCGCGGGACCGCTCGCTGCCGACCGCGGAGACACCCGACATGCCAGACGTCGAGGAAAGCCCGGAACAGATCGCCCTCCGCCGTGAGCTCGTGGAGCACACCGGCGGCCTGCTGCGCACACTGCTGCCCCGCCAGCGCGAGATCCTGATCATGCGCGTCGTGCTCGGCATGTCCGCACAGGAGACCGCCGAGGCCGTCGGCACGACGCCGGACGCGGTCCGGGTCGCCCAGCACCGGGCGCTCAACCGGCTGCGCCGCGCGATCATGCAGTAACCGGACGTTTCCACCCGGCGCAACCTGGATACACCTGGTTGTGACGGAGGTGGAACATGACCTGGGTTCGCAGTCACCGGCGTAGCAACGGCCTCTTCCGCCGCAGCAGCTGGGTTCGGAGTCACCGGCGTCGGGCACCGCGGCGCCGGCCGATGCCGATCGTGCCGATCGTCATCGCGGTCGTCGTGATTCTCATACTGATCGCATTGTTCTGACCGGGAATCAGGCAGCCGGGCGAGCGGGCTGAGCCGACGGCACCGAAGGGGCCGTCCGCGCGGCGCGCTTCGCCCGGCGCCGCTCGTGTCGACGGGCGTACCACCACGAGTCGACCTCGACGATGACCGGCCCGAGCGCCATCAGCAGCAGCACCACGATCGCCACCACGGCCCCGCTCCACACCAGAATCGCCTGCAACATCTCCCACCTCCGTGAACGTCCTGGTCACAGCGTCGCTCCGGAGGGCAGGCCGGCGGATCGGTCGATCAGGCACCGCCCGCCGGCCGACCGGTCACCGTGTGCCGGCAGGCCATTGGCCGATCGGCTGACCCCGCGCCCGCCGGTCGGCCGAGGCGCGGGCCGGGCGGGTCCAATACGTTTCTGCGCATGACACCGATCCCGGTGCCGCATCGCTGGCTGGCCGCGTTGCTCGGCGCCGCGCTGCTCGTCGACCTCGCGCTCGCCGGTACGAACAGCCTGCGTGAGGGCCTGCCCGCGCTGCCGGGCGCGCTCGCGCTCTGCGTGTGCGCGTACATCGCGCTGACCCGGCCGGTGACCGGCGCCATGACCGGCGCGGCCGTGCTCGTCGGTTCCACCGCGGTCATCCGCTACGCCGATGCCGTCCCGGTCTCGCTCGGCATCCACGGCATCGTGCTCTCCGAGCTGCTCGCCGGGGCGACGCTCGTCGTGCTGGTCGTGTGGCGGTGCTCGCCGCTCGTCTCGGCCGGCTGCGTCGCGCTTCTGGTGTTCGCCGGCCTCATCGCGATGAGCGTGCGGGGGAACCCGTGCGACGGGACGTTCTGCACCACGCCCTACGAGCTCATCAGCGGCGGAGACCTCTACAGCTCACTCGTGTTCGGGCTGTGCGTCCTGCTGCTTTCCGTCGGCATCGGCGCCTACCTGCGGCGCGTCAGTCACACCCGGGTCGTGACGAAGACCGACGAGCTCATCCGCAAGCAGTGGCCGCTCGCCGCCGCACTCGCCGTGCTGTTGCTGCTCCAGGCGGGCCAGACCGGTCTCGCGGGGTTCGGTTCGCTCGTCGGAGCGGCCCTCGCCGGGGTGTGCGCGTTCTTCGCACCCCGCGCCCCGCTGCGGTACGCGTTGCTCGGCGCGGTCGCGCTCGCCGCGCCGATGCTCGTCCTCGGCGGCGCCGGGCCGGGCCTGCCGCTGTCGTTCACGGGGCTCGCCGCGAGCATGGCGATGACCGCCTACGCGGTGCGCTACCTCGAGCTGCGAGCGGCCGCCGGAGCCACCGCCGCGCTCGCGTTCACCAACGTGGTCGGCCTTGTCCTGCGGGGCACGCTCGCGCCCGACATCCTGCTGTTCCTCGGCCTGCTGTTCGTCGTATCGGTGGCGACCGGGTGGTACTTCCGTTCGCGGGACCGGGAACGCAGCCAGACCGTCAAGGCGGCGGTGACCTCCGCGCAGCAGGGCGAGCGGATGGCACTCGCCCGCGAGCTGCACGACGTGGTGGCCCACCACGTCACCGGCATCGTCGTGCAGGCACAGGCCGCGCTGCTCGTCGCGGACCGGAACCCGGACGTCGCCGTGCCCGCGCTGGAGAAGATCGAGCGCAGCGGGACCGAGGCGCTGACCGCCATGCGCACGCTCGTCGGGAGCCTGCGCGACGGCACCGCGGCGTGGACCGCGGGTGACTCCGACGCGACCGGACAGGCCACCACCGACCTCGACGCCGACATCCGCGCGCTGGCGGAGAACTACATCGGCCCGGCTCCGACGCTCGAGCTCGACCTGCCCGAGCAGCTGCCGCACGAGGTCGGCAGGTCGGTGCTGCGGCTGGTGCAGGAGTCGCTGACCAACGTCGGCAAGCACGCGCCGGGTGCGACCGACGTGCGGGTTCGGGTTGCGAGCACCGAGGACGAGCTGCACATCCGCGTGACCGACGACGGCGCGCAGCGGCCGGCGAACCCCGCCGGCGGGTCGGGCGGCTACGGTCTGGTCGGCATGCGGGAACGGGTGGAGCTGCTCGGCGGCCGGTTCGAGGCGGGGCCGAGCGGTTACGTCGGCTGGTCGGTCGAGGCGTGGCTGCCGTTGCGGAAAGAGGGGGCATGATCCGGGTACTGATCGCGGACGACCAGGAGATGGTGCGTGCCGGGTTCCGGATGATCCTGGAGACGCAGGACGACATCGAGGTCGTGGCAGACGTGGCGGACGGGATCGCGGCGGTCGCGCGGGCCCGGGAGCTGCGGCCGGACGTGTGCCTGCTCGACATCCGCATGCCGGGCATGGACGGGCTCGAGGTGACCAAGGCGCTCGCGGGGCCGGGCGTGGCCGACCCCCTGAAGGTCGTCGTGGTCACGACGTTCGACCTCGACGAGTACGTCAACGCCGCGTTGTCCAACGGCGCCAACGGTTTCCTGCTCAAGGACGCCGGCCCGGCGCTGCTGCTGGAGGCGGTCCGGGCGGCCCACCGCGGTGACGCGCTGGTGTCGCCGCAGATCACCGTGCGCCTGCTGCGTCACTTCGCTTCGACGAACGCGGTGCCGGCCGCTCCCGCCGACGCGCCGAGCGAGCCGCTGACCGAACGCGAGACGGACGTGGCGAAGGCGGCCGCGCGTGGGCTGACCAACACCGAGATCGGCGCCGAGCTCTACCTGTCGCTGTCCACGGTCAAGACGCACCTCGCCGCGGTGCAGGCGAAGATCGGTGCCCGCAACCGCGTCGAGGTCGCCGCGTGGGCCTGGCGAACAGGCCTGATGAGCTAGCCCCGGATAGTCGCAACGGTCAGCTGGTTGCCGGGCGGGTTGCCCGCGCAGCCGGTGCCGGGTGCTGCCACGTACATCGAGTCGTACTCGTGCGGTGGGTACACCCGCAGGCCGCGGACCGAGGTCGGCCTGCACGCCGCCGGGTCGTAGTTGCGCACCTGCACGAAACCGACCGGCGCGAACACCGTCATACCCGGCTTCAGGCTGATCGCCGCGCCCTTGGTGCCCTCGCGGAACGCGGCGGGGCCGACCTGATGCCCGTCCTCACCGGCCACATAGGACACACCAGGGAAGCCCTGGATCTTGCAGGTCCGGCTGCCCTTGTTGGTAAACCGCAGCTCGCGGTACATGGTGCCCGCCGCGGCGTCCCCGCCGCCGAGGCTCAGCTTGAGGTCGGCCACCTTGCACTCCGACGGGTCGGACGCCGGCGCGGGCTTCTCGCCACCCGGCTTGACCGTGCCGTCGACCGGCGGCTGCGCCTCGGGTCCCTTGCTCGAGGTCGCCGTGCTCGGCGGCTCGGTCGTGGACGGCGGCGCTTCCGCTGCCTCGGAGATCGACGGCACGCCCGGATCCTGCGCGTTGCTCGCGCTGTCCTGACATCCCGCCATGAACAACGCGACGGCGACGCCGCCGCAGACGACCGCGACCCGGCTGATCCTGTTTCGCAGCATGGTGATTCGCCTCCAGACCTGGCCCCGAAACCTCTGGATGCCTTCACTGAGAGGACGTGCCGACCCGCTCTCGGGTTGCTTGGTAACCAGGACTACCCGCGATCGGACAACAACAAACGGTCACCGAGGCTTGTCGGTGACCGTTTGCCCAGGTTGTTCAGCCGATCGTGGCGTCGCGACCGTTCGTGTTGACCCCGTAGGCCGACAGCAGCCGGACGATCTTGTCCCGCTTGCGCTTGGTGTCCAGGTACGACCTGGCGCGCAGGAAGAACACCCCGTCGTCGGCAAGGCGGACCCGCGTCCACACCTTGGCGATGCACCGGCCGGCCCGACCCGGATGGCTGGAGATCGACACGTGGATGACGTTGCGGGCGAAGATGTGCCGCGTGTAGAGGCCGTTGTCGGTGAATTCGACCTGCCACATCACGCCCCGCGCGGCGCCGGCCGCCACTTCCCGCGCCCGCTCACGCGAGCACGAAAGCTCCAGGGAGAAATCGCGGTCGAGCTCGCGGACACGCGTTCTGCCGATGAAGAACTTCGTGACGATAACCAGAACGAGAAGGCCGACCAGAACGACAAGCAATGTACCCATGGATGCCCGCACCTCCCGACAGTCCCTCCGTGCTGCCACTGGCCGAGGGCAGCGGAGGGCGCGGCCGAGACCCGGCAGCGCCGACGGGTCGTCAGGTCAATTCAGGCACCTCTCACCATTTCCTCGACCGTGATGAAACCTTCACCGACCGACGTCGTCGGTGCTGTATCTATTAGGGCTGGACAGCAGAGATCCGTCAAGACTTTCGGTGAAAGTGTCCAATTAGAAGAAACATTCCTGCCACAGAGGTCTTATCGTACTCGAGTCGAGATCTTGAACGTGTCATTTGAAACGTCCTTGACCTCCACCTAGGTGTAGAAGGCACGCTGGCGCCATGGACGACCAGACCGTGCGGCGCTACCTGGAGCGGATCGGTGCGCCGGCGCCCGGAGAGCCGACGATCGACCTGCTGCGCGACCTGCACGTGCGCCATCAGCGAACGGTGCCGTTCGAGAACCTGAGCATCCACCTGGGCGAGCCCATCGTGCTGGACGAGGCGACGCTGGTCGGCAAGATCGTCGACCGGCGGCGCGGCGGGTTCTGTTACGAGCTGAACGGGCTGTTCGCGCAGCTCCTGCGGGCGCTCGGGTTCCGCGTGACACTGCTGTCCGCGAAGGTATTCACGCCCGACGGCGCGCTCACGCACCCGTTCGACCACGCGGTGCTGCGGGTGGACCTCGACGAGCGGTTCCTGGTCGACGTCGGGTTCGGCGCGCACGCGAGCTACCCGCTGCGCCAGGACTGGCCCGAGCCGCAAGCAGACCCGGGCGGTGAGTTCCTCGTGGTGGACGCGCCCAACGGGGACGTGGACGTGCTGACGAACGGCACGCCGCAGTACCGCGTGGAGGCCAGGGCGCGCGAACTGTCCGACTTCGCGCCGACCTGCTGGTGGCAGCAGACCTCGCCGGACTCGCACTTCACCCGCTCGCTCACGTGCTCGCGGCTGACCGACGACGGCCGGGTGACGATCTCCGGTAACCGGCTGGTCACGACGGCCGCCGGCGAGCGGACCGAGTCGGTGCTCGCCGGCGACGACGCGGTGCGGGAGGCGTACCGCACGCATTTCGGCTTCGAGCTCGACCGGTTGCCGACCCCGCCCGAGCCGACGGTCGCGGCCTGACCTACTTGCTCGCCACCCGGCGGTACTTCGCCACCGACAACGGGATGAACACGGCCAGGATCGCGAGCGACGTGAGCACCGCGTAGAGCAGCGCGTGCTCACTCGGCCAACCCGGCGGCGGCGCCATGTTCGGCGGCGCCTCGTTGCCGAACAGGTCGCGAACCGCCTGGATGACCGCCGTGAACGGGTTCCACTCGGCGATTGGCTTGAGGGGGCCCGGCATGGTGCCCGCGCCGACGAACGCCGACGAGATGAACGTGACCGGGAACAGCCACACGATCCCGGCGCTCTGCGCGACCTCGACGCTCGGCACGGACAGCCCGATCAGCGCGCCGATCCACGACATCGCGAACCCGAACAGCAACAGCAGCAGGTAGGCGGCCACCGCGTCGAGGAAGCTGCCGCGGATGCGCCAGCCGACCAGCAGGCCGCACAGCGACATGATCAGCAGCGCCATCCCGCTGACCACCAGGTCGGACGTGGTCCGTCCGAGCAGCACGGCGAGCCGCGACATGGGCAGCGAGCGGAAGCGGTCGATGATGCCCTTCTGCAGGTCGTTGCACAGGCCGATGACGGTGAACGCGGAGTTGAACGCCGTGGTCTGCACGAAGATGCCGGCGATCAGGAACTCGCGGTACGCCGAGCCGCCGAGCGCGCCGCCGAAGACGTACGCGAACAGCAGCACGAACATGATCGGCTGGATCACCGCGGCGAACAGCCAGTCGGCGTTGCGGCGGACGTTGAGCAGGTTCCGCCAGGCGACGATGCCGCCGTCGCGGATCCCCTGGGACAGCACGGTCATACGGGTTCCGCCTCCCCGGAATCAAACCTGTCGGTCGCGTTGAGTTCGAACGACCCGGTTCCGCACGTACCGGTGGCTGCGTTGCGCCCCGTTCCCCTCAGGTGCGGTTGGGAAGCGCGCAAGCGGCGGGGGGTCATGCTTGCTCCTCCGCGGTGTGGCCGGTCAGGGACAGGAACACGTCGTCGAGCGTCGGGCGGTGCAGGCTCACGTCGAGCACGACCACGCCCTCGGCGTCGAGCCGGCGCAGCGCCTCGATCAGCGACTTCGGCCCGGCGTCGACGAGAACCTGCACCTCGCGGCTGTGCGTGTTGACGTCCGGTTCGGCGGAGCCGAGGTCGGCCAGGACCCGTTTGGTGGCCTCGAGCTCACCCTGCTCGGCGACCACGATCTGCAGCATCTCGCCGCCGACCTGGGCCTTCAGCTGGTCGGCCGTGCCGGTGGCGATTACCTTGCCGTGGTCGATCACGAGGATCGTGTCGGCCAGCCGGTCGGCCTCCTCGAGGTACTGGGTGGTGAGCAGGACCGTGGCGCCCTCGGCGACGAGCTCACCGATGACCTCCCAGGTGTCGAGGCGGCCGCGCGGGTCGAGGCCGGTGGTCGGCTCGTCGAGCAGCACCACCTCCGGCTCGGCGACGAGCGCGCCGGCGAGGTCGAGGCGGCGCCGCATGCCGCCCGAGTACGTCTTGGCCGGCCGGTCGGCGGCGTCGTCGAGCCGGAAGCGGCCGATGAGCTCCCGCGAGCGGGACCGGGCGTCGGCCCTGTTCTTGCCATAGAGCCTGCCGACCATGTACAGGTTCTCGAACCCGGTGAGGTTCTCGTCGACGGCGGCGTACTGGCCGGACAGGCCGATCGCCCGGCGGACGGCATCGGGTTCGGCGAGCACGTCGTGACCCGCCACCCAGGCGCGGCCGGAGTCGGGCCGCAGCAACGTGGTCAGGATTCGCACGGCGGTTGTCTTCCCGGCGCCGTTCGGCCCGAGCAGGCCGAGCACGGTGCCGGTACGTATCTCCAGGTCGATGCCGTCGAGCGCGCGGGTGGACCCGAATGTCTTGACCAGGGCCTCCGCGCGCACCGCGACGTCGGACGCGGACGCTGGCATGACGACTCCCCGAGGCTGGTTCGATATGGCGTCGCGACTGTAGACCCGAGCCCCGACAATTCGGACCGATTTACCCGTCGGCTGAATCGGGTTCAGCCGGCCGTGCCGCCGAGCACTTCGGAGAGCCACCGCGCGGCGGCCATGTAGTCGTCGTCGGTGTGGCCCGCGGCGGCACCCGCGGCGGGCGGGCCGGGCTCGGCCTTCGGGTATGAGCCGAGGAAGCGCAGCTCCTGGCAGCGCCGGTGCAGCGCGGCGAGCGCGTCGCCGACCCGCTGCTCGGTGACGTGGCCGTCGAGGTCCAGGTAGAAGCGGTACTGGCCGAGCCGGCCCTTCTGCGGGCGGGACTCGATGCGGGTGAGGTTGATGCCGCGCAACGCCAGCTCGGTGAGCATCTCGGCGAGCACGCCGGTGCGCTCCGCCGCGGCGACGGCGACGATCGACGTGCGGTCCTGGCCGGTCGGTTCCGGCAGCGTGCCGGGGCGGCTGAGCAGCAGGAACCTGGTCACCGCGCCGTCGAGGTCGGCGACGCCCGTGGCCAGCACGTCGAGCGGGTAGTGCGAGGCGGCGACCGGCGCGGTGACGGCGGCGTCCCACTCCCCCGCGGCGACGCCGACCGCGGCCGCGGCGGTGGAGTTGGCCGCGACCTGCTCGGCCCGGCCGAGGTTGGCCAGCAGCCAGCCCTGGACCTGCGCCAGTGCGTGCGGGTGGCTCGCGACCGTGCGCACGTCAGCGGCGCGGAGCCCGGGGCGGGCCAGGATCGAGAACCGCACCGGCAGGACGATCTCGGCGACGGCGACCAGCGGATCGTCCACGGCGAGCGCGTCCATCGTGGCCGACACGGCGCCCTCGACGGAGTTCTCGACCGGTACGCACGCGCGGTCGGTGTCGCCGGCGCGGACCGCCGCCAGCGCGAGCGGCACGGTTGTGACGGGCACCAACGAGTCCGTGGGCTGCGCGTAGGTCAGCGCGGCCTGTTCGGTGAAGGTGCCCTCCGGTCCGAAGTAGGCAATGCTCGGCACGGGCTCACCCTACGCAGCCCCGAACTTTCGGTTCCGGCCGATCGGGCCAAGCGTGCCACCCGTTCGGCCTTGTCCCGCCTGGATGAACAACACGCGAAATCCTACGACACCGGTCCTCGGGCGACGAGTGCACCGGTATCCGGCGCCGGCCGCGAGTTTTCTTGTAGGACAACGGGTTTCGTATACCCGTGTATCGGACAGTGATCGACAGTCCACCGATCGGGGTCGGCGACCGAGTTACGTATCACCCGGATGCCATTACGCACTGTCGGACGAAGGTGCGATGCTGGAGCCGTGACCGCCGATTCGGAGGCAGAGAGCTCGGAACTCGCGACCGATCGATTGGCATTGGTACTTTGCGCGGTCGAGGAGCCGCTCGCGCGAGCCTGGGCGAACGCCGTTGCGGAGCGCCGTGACGTATGGGTGCACCGCGGCTCGGTGCTGGACGTCGACGCGCAGGCAGTGGTGAGCCCCGCGAACTCGTATGGGTGGATGCGCGGCGGCATCGATGCCGTGTACGCGCAGACGTTTCCGTCGGTCGAGCAGCACGTGCGCAGCGCGGTGCTCGCCTACCATGGCGGCGAGCTTCCGGTGGGGCAGGCGCTGATCGTGCCGACCGACGCGCCGGCGCCCGCATGGCTGATCAGCGCGCCGACGATGCGCGAGCCGGGTGAGGTCCTGCCGCCCGACACCGTGCATCCCTATCTCGCGGCGCGCGCGGTGTTCCGGCTGTGGCACGACGGAAGGCTGGAGGACGACCGCCCGGTGCGGCAGGTGGTGCGCACGATCGCGCTGCCGGGCCTGGGCACCGGCACGGGCGGGGTGGCGCCGGAGACGTGCGCCAGGCAGGTGATGGCCGCGTGGGACGAGGTCTTCGACCCGACGCGGCCATAGGTTTTGAGCGACTTACTCGCTCGTGCCCTCGACGGCGGGACGCTCGGCACGGATCGTGATCCGACGCGGCTCGGCGTTCGGCTTCGCGATGTCGCGCACCCGGATCTTCAGCAGGCCGCGGTCGTAGTCGG
Source organism: Actinophytocola sp. (assembly GCF_036555685.1). Lineage (GTDB taxonomy): Bacteria > Actinomycetota > Actinomycetes > Mycobacteriales > Pseudonocardiaceae > Actinophytocola. Next base: position 37,457 of record NZ_DATBKY010000316.1, read on the forward strand.
CCTCGACGTCGTCTGCCGTGACGTGCTCGGGGAGCGTGAACGCGCGGCGGAACCGACCGGTACGGGTCTCGCGGACCAGCACGCCACCGTTGTCCTCGCGGTGCTCCTCGGTGCGCCGGCCCGTGATGAGCAGCCGGCCGTCGGAGACTTCGACCTCGACGTCCTTCTCGACGTCGACACCGGGCAGCTCGAGCGTCACGACGACGTCGGTGCCGTCGCGGACGATGTCGGCCGCGGGGACGAACGCCGCCTGACCGGAGCCGGCGAACGCGCGGCGGACGAGCGTGTCGAAGTCACTGTCGAACTGCCGGACGAGCGAGCCGAACGGATCCCACCCGGAACGAACTGGGAGAGCCATCTCCTACCAACCTCCAAGGTTCTGACCTGGTACTTCGTCGGCCTCATTAGCAGTCGGCCGTCATGAGTGCTAACGCTCCGCGGTGCCTGTGTGTTCCCGGACCTCCGGCCCGGCCGGTCCGGTCGCCGGCGACCTGTGGTGACGGAATTGCACCCCCGAAATTCACACTTTGGGTGGTCGCCAAAATGCCGTGGGACCGGTTAGCTGAGTGGCGACCGGATTCCGAGCCAGGAGGTCGAATGTCGTTAACGGTGTCCCCCGCGTTGCTCGAGAAGGCGCAGCGCGGACCGGTGTCCGACGACGATTTCATCGCGTGTATCCGTGACTCGCTGCCCTACGCCTGGTCCGTGGTCACCGAGGTCGCCGAGCGGCTCGCCAACGGGGGCGGGCCCTTCGCGGACAACCAGGCCGCACCGGCGGACGAGGCATCCCGCGGGCAACTGTTGCGCCTGGTAGGCAGCGATGCGATGCGGGCGGCGGTGGAGCGGCACTTCAACGTGCGGCTCGCCTTCCAGAACTGCCACCGGCTCGCGATGTTCGACCCGGCGGCCCACCGGGAGTACGGCGAGTTCATCAGCCCGCGAGCACAGCTGCTCAACCAGAGTCCGGAATTAGTCAACTGCTGATCCTGGAAAGGGGAGCCCGCGCCCGGCTCCCTTTTTCAGCGTCCGACTCATGCAATTATCGCGATAACTCCATTTCGAGCTCCAGCTCGTCCCGGATGGGGATACGGTCGTGGCCGAGCACCGGAATTTGCGGCTTGAGCCTGCGCGACTCGTCCACCGCGCCCGGCCGCAGGGCGGTGAGCCGGAAGCCGGCCCGCTGGTAGAAGCGCAGCGCACGGGTGTTGTCGTTGGTCGTCGTGACCCGCACCTTCGCGGCGGACCCGCGAACCTCCTCGACCAGCGCCTCGAGGAGCGCGGCGCCCACGCCGCCGCCGGTGAAGGCGTTGATCGTGACGAGCTCGACGACGTCACCGCTGGTCAGGTAGGTCAGGAGGCCGACGACCTCGCCGTCGCGCTCGGCGAGCCAGCCGGGCAGCCTGCTGGCGTCGACCACGCCGCCGAGCGATAGCGCCACCAGCTCCACCCCGCCCCACTCTCGCTCGAGCAGGGGCACCACGATGACTCGATCGGCGGGTGAGAGACGGCGGAGGGTGTACGGCGTCACAGTGCCCAACCTGTCACGACGCCTTACGTTTGGGTAATGCGGGCGACCCACGTGCGGCCGGCGCGTTCCGGTGGCGACCTGAGCCCCTATGTCGAGCTGCGCCGCGAGCAGTGGCGCGAGCTCCGCAGATCGACCCCGCTGACGCTGACGCTGGACGAGCTGGTGCAGCTGCGAGGGCTCGGCGACCCGGTCGACCTCGAGGAGGTCGTGGACGTCTACCTGCCGCTGTCGCGCCTGATCAGCCTGCAGGTGGCCGCCCGGCAGAGCCTGTACGAGGCCACCACGTCGTTCCTCGGCGAGGGCACGACGAAGGTGCCGTTCGTGATCGGCGTGGCGGGCAGCGTCGCGGTCGGCAAGTCGACGACCGCGCGGCTGCTGCGGACCCTGCTCGCCCGCTGGCCGAATCACCCGCACGTGGACCTCGTGACCACGGACGGTTTCCTGCACACGAAGGCGGAGCTGCTGCGGCGCGGCATCATGCACCGCAAGGGCTTCCCGGAGAGCTACGACCGGCGCGGGCTGCTGCGGTTCGTCTCCGACGTGAAGTCCGGCGCGCCCGAGGTCCAGGCGCCGGTGTACTCGCACCTGGCGTACGACATCGTGCCGGACCGGATGAAGGTGGTGCGCCGGCCGGACATCCTCATCGTCGAGGGGCTGAACGTACTGCTGCCGGGCCAGGGCCTGACGGTGGCGGACCTGTTCGACTTCTCGATCTACGTCGACGCGCACACCGAGGACATCGCGCGCTGGTACGTCGAGCGGTTCCTCGCCCTGCGCGACACCGCGTTCGCCGACCCGACCTCGCACTTCCACCACTACGCGGTGCTGACCGACGCGGACGCGCGCGCCGAGGCGTCCCGGCTCTGGCGGGAGATCAACGAGCCGAACCTCGTGCACAACATCCTGCCGACGCGCCCGCGCGCGGGCCTGGTCCTGCGCAAGGACGCCGACCACCGGGTGAGCCGGGTCCGGCTGCGCAAGCTGTAGCCGTGGACACTCGTCCGGAATTGTCAGTGGGGCGTGGTTGAGTGCCCACCGTGGACGAAAAGCGACTTCTCACCTGCCTGGACGCGGACTACCGGCGGCTGCGCGAAGTGCTGCCCGCCGCCCTGGGTGAGCGGGTGCCGACCTGCCCCGAGTGGACCGGTGCCGATCTCGCCACCCACGTGGCCGCGGTGTACCTGCACAAGACCGAGTGCGTCCGGAACGGCGCGATACCCGAGCAGTGGGCGCCGGAACTCGGCGCGGACCCGCTGGCGGAGCTGGACAAGGCCTACGCGGAGTTCACCGCGGAGTTCGCCGCGCACGAGCCGGACGACCCGGCGCCGACGTGGTACGAGCCGGACCAGACCGTGGGCTGGTGGATCCGGCGGATGGCGCAGGAGACCGTGATCCACCGGATCGACGCCGAGCTCGCGGCCGGCGTGGACCCGTTACCCGTCCCCGCGGATCTCGCCGCGGACGGCATCGACGAGGTGCTGGTCTGCTTCCTCGCCTACGACACGATCGCGTATCCGGAGAACCTCGCCGCGCACCTGGCGGACTGCGACGGGGCGACCGTCCGGCTCGACACGGAGGCGGGCAGCTGGCTGGTCCAGCTCGGCCCGGACGTGGTCACGGTGGAGCGGGACACGGCGGACGCGGAGGCGGTGGTCCGCGGGTCGGAAGACGCGGTGCTGCGGTGGCTCTGGCGCCGGGTCGGCAACTCGGCGGTCGAGCTCGACGGCAGCCGGGCGGTGGTCGGCAAGCTGCACAACCTGATGGGGGTGGCCACGGCGTAGCACGGCATAGTCTGGGCGCATGCCGGTGCGGGTGGCGCTCGTCGACGACCACGAGGTGGTGCGGCGCGGGCTGCGAGACCTGCTGGACGGCGAGCCGGGTATCGAGGTGGTGGCCGAGGCGGGCGGCGTCGACGAGGCGCTGACCCGGATCGGGGCGACCTCACCGGACGTGGTGGTGGTCGACGTGCGGCTGCCCGACGGTGACGGCGTGGCGTTGTGCCGTTCCTTGCGCGAGCGGGATCCGGCGCCGAAGTGCCTGGTGCTGACCGCGTTCGACGACGAGCAGGCCCTGGTCGAGGCGATCATGGCCGGTGCGTCGGGCTACCTGCTCAAGCAGGTGCGCGGGCAGGACCTGGTGGACGCCGTGCGTGAGGTCGCGGCCGGCCGGTCGCTGCTGGACCCGGTGACGACGGCGCGGGTGCTGGATCGGATGCGGCGCTCGGCGGAGACCGACGAGCTGGCGGCGCTGACCGAGCGGGAGCGGCGGGTGCTCGAGCTGATGGGCGAGGGCCTCACCAACCGGCAGATCGCGGAGCGGCTGTTCCTCGCGGAGAAGACCGTGAAGAACTACGTGACGTCGGTGCTGGCGAAGCTGGGCATGGAGCGGCGGACCCAGGCGGTCGCGTGGATCGCGCGGCACCAGCCGAGGGACTGACCGCGTGGGCGTGCCCGACGACCTCGAGGTCGCGCTCAACGAGGCCACCGTCGTCGGTTTGCGCGCCGAGCAGGGCCGCGCGGTGAGCCTGCTGCTGCACGTGCTCGCGCTGCCCGAGGACGGCCCGCCGGACCCGGACACGCGCCGGGCGCTGGTGCTGTCCGGGGTGTCGCGGGTGCGGGTGCTGCTGCGCCACGACGTACCGGGCCAGGTGGACTACGGCCCGGCGCTGCCGCTGGCGGACCTCGCTGCGGTCGAGGCGTTCTTCGCCTCGCTGACGCGGACAGGAGACCTGTACGGGTGGGAGTTCCTGGACGCGCCGGACCTGCGCGCGGACTGGCCGGACGAGGTGAGCCTGGACCTCACGCTCGGCCCGCCCGCCGACGGCACGCACTCGCTGTACTGGTTCAACGAGTGCGGCACGGCGGACGAGTCGTTCTGCATCGAGGGCCTGGTGGAGTTCACGGACGTGGCCGCGCGGCGCGCGGACGGCACTCCCGTGCCGGTCGAGGACTTCGTCGCGGCCGGCCGACGGTGGTGGGAGGCGTTCCACTCCGGCGACCCGCGTGTCTCGCCTGCAGCGCAGCGGGCGCAGCCACGGTCGCCGTCCTGGCGGTGATCGGCGGGGTACGTCACGTCCTGGAGAACAGCGACCCCTGACCTGATCAGGGCTGGACACAGGCCCGTCGCCGAGTCGCACATGCCCGGCGATGGCTGTTCTTTGAGGCACCGACTGGCGGCGAAAAATGTCAGACCTCATTGCTAGCGTGGAAATCGGGGGCCCCTGGGCCGATTGAATGGACCGTTCAATCGGATTCGTTGTCCACAACGCATGACGTGCCTTGACTTCGTCGACGTGGCGCGCGGCGCGGCCGCCGGTGCGCCAGCCGTGTGGCCGGCTGCCCGGCCGGAGATCCGGGGTTCAGCGGCGCCTCGGCCGGGGTGCCGCGGGCGGGACTCCGCGGCACCCCGGCCTCCCTGGGATCACGCCGGTGCGACAGCTGCCTCCGCCGGGCGGGGGCGCAACGTGACCCAGGTGGTCAGGAGCGTGGACACGACGGTCAGCGCGGCCGCGGTGCCGATCACGCCCAGGTACAGCCAGGCCGGGCCGTGCGGGAGCAGCGAGCCGTCCGTGACGAGCGTGAAGGGGACCAGCGTGGTGGTGGAGACGATCGTGCCGAGGACGATGCCGATGACCGAGACGAGCCCGGCTTCGACGAACATCATCCGCACCACCTGGCCGCGGGTGGAGCCGGTCAGCCGTTGCAGGCCGAACTCCCGCCGCCGTGCGGAGGTGGCCATGACCTGACTGTTGACCACGGAGATCGCCGTGTAGGCGACGATCATGCCGGCCATCAGGTAGTTGATCCAGGCGCCGATCTCCTGGTCCTTGGCATACGCCGCGGTGAGCACGTCGCGGTCGGCGACGACCACGCCGGGCCGGCCCGCGAGGAGCTTCGTGAGCTCGGCGGCGAGCGCGTCGGTGGACACGCCCGGTGCGGCGCGCACCATGACCTGTGTCGGAAGGCCGGCGGTGGTGTGCGCGGCGACGAGGTCGGCGGGCATCAGCAGGGTCTCGAAGCCTTCGCGGCCCGGGTAGAGCCCGACGATGCGCACGTCGACCGTGGCGCCGTCGCCCATCTTCATGGTGATCGTGTCGCCGACGCCGCGGCCCAGCGTCTTCGCGTGCGCGGCGGGCAGGACCACGGAGTCGCCGCGCAGGTCGGCGAGCCGGCCGGCCGTCAGTTTCACCGCGGTGGTCTCGGCGGCGCCGTCGGCGCTGACGCCCTGGATCAGCCAGCCGTCCTCGCTCTGCGAGCCGTCGTACGGCGCCGCCACGTACCCGGTGGTGCTGGCGAACCCGGACGCCGCGGCCACCCCGGGCACGTGCCGGACCTGGTCGACGAACGTGGCCGGGACACCGCCTGTCGAGGAGGTCAGCACGAGGTCGGCCCGGAGGTTCTCCGCGTACGCCTGGTTGGCGACGGCGACCTGCGTGGTCTGCAGGTAGATGTTCGCCGTGGCGATGCCGGTGGCCAGCATGATCGGAGTGACCACGGCGGCCATCCGCACGGTCCGGCTGCGCGCGTTGAGCGTCGCGAGGTATCCGGCCGTGCCGGACACCGCGCGGACCGGCCAGCGCAGCACGCCGACCATGACGCGGGTGATGCCGGGCGCGATCAGCGCGAGCCCGATCGCCCACAGCAGCACCGAAGGACCGGCCGTGCTGGCCGCGATCGGCCCGGTCATCACCGCGATCGTCACGATGAACAGCGCGATCCCACCGCCGAAGCACAGCACCGCGAGGATCAGCCTGATCGCGGACAGCCAGCGCCGCTGGACGGCGGCGTCGGCGAGCGCCTCGGTCGGCCGGGTGCGGGCCGCGCGCCGTGCGGCCACGAACGCGGCGACGAGAGAGATCAGCAGCGAGGACCCGACGGCGACGAGCATCGGGATCCAGCCGGCGCGGAACACCAGCTGCTCGGGGACCATGCCCGCGGCGGCGAGCCGGCCGAACAGCCACTGTCCGAACGGGACACCGAGCAGGCAGCCGAGCGCCGTGGCGAAGACGGACATCGCGACGGACTCGCCGATGACCATCCGGCGCAGCTGGCCGGGCGTCGAGCCGATCGCGCGCAGCAGGGCGAGCTCGCGCTGCCGCTGCTGGACCGACAGCCCGAGCGTCGTCGCGACGACGAACAGCGCGACGCTGATCGCGAGCCCGCCGAACACCGAGGCGAGGATGATCAGGTTCTCGCTCGCCTTCCCGGCCTCGACGTGCTCGGCTACGCCCCGGTCGTCGCCGGTCAGCACCACGGCAGGGGCGCCGCGGACCGCTTGGCCGACGCCCTGCTCGACCCGGCCGAGGTCCGCCCCTGGCTTGGTCAGCACGCCGATCGCGTCGACGCGGCCGGGGTGCCCGGCGAGCCGGGTGGCGTCCGGGTCGGCGAAGAACACATCGGGCGAGGCGCTCAGCCCGGCGACGGTGAAGGTCCGCGGCTGCGCGCCGGCGACGATCGTGACTCGTTCGCCGAGCCGGTGACCGGGTCCGAACACGACCTGACCAGGTCCGGGCTCGTGGCCGGCGGTGAGCCGGGTCGGCGTCAGCGCGGCGGAGGACCAGCCGTGGCCGTTCACGGTCGTCGCGCCGACCGTCGCCGGGAAGGTCAGGTCGCCGACGGCCGACGCCACGCCGGGCACCGACTCGATCTTGTCGAGCAAGCCGGAGTCGAGCCGGACCCGCTCGGCGAGCGTGCCGGTCTCGGCGTCCTCCTCCGGGTCGTCCGGGTTCTGTTTGGGCAGCTCGTAGTCCTGGTTGCCGGTGACGACGAGTGGCGCGGCGGCGAGCCGCTCGGGTGGCATGTCGGTGCGGACGCCGGTCTCGAGCAGTCCGCCGCAGGCGAGCACGATCACGGCGCCGAACGCCATCGCGAGGAACGTCGCAATGAACGTGCCGGTACGGAAGCGCAGCGTCCGCAGGGCGATCCGCAACATCACCGGGCTCCGGCGGGCTCGCGCTCGGCCCAGGCGCCGAGGTGGGTCATCCGCTCGGCGACGGCCTCCGCGGTCGGGTGCGCGAGCCGGCCGACGAACTTGCCGTCGGCGAGGAAGACGACGCGGTCGGCGTAGGACGCGGCGACCGGGTCGTGGGTGACCATGACGACGGTCTGGCCGGCGTGGTCGACGGCGCCGCGCAGCAGGCCGAGCACGTCGCGGGCGGTGCGGGTGTCGAGCGCGCCGGTCGGCTCGTCGGCGAAGATCACCGCCGGCCGGGTGACCAGCGCCCGGGCGATCGCGACCCGCTGCTGCTGGCCGCCGGACAGCTCACCCGGCAGGTGCTTGCGCCGGTCGGCCAGCCCGACCTGCTCGATGACCCGCGACACCAGCTCCGGCTTCGCGCGGCGGCCGGCGAGGCGCAGCGGCAGCGTCACGTTCTCCTGCACGGTCAGCGCGGGCAGCAGGTTGAACGCCTGGAACACGAACCCGATGCGCTCGCGGCGCAGCCGGGTCAGCTCCACTTCGGACAGTTCGGCCAGGTTCTGGTCCTCGACCACGACCGCGCCGCCGGTGGGCCGGTCGAGGCCGGCCGCGCAGTGCAGGAAGGTGCTCTTGCCGGAGCCGGACGGGCCCATCACCGCGGTGAACGTCGCGCGGCCGAAGCCGATGCTCACCCCGTTCAGCGCGACCACGCTGTTCCGCTTGCCCCCATAGGTCTTGCGGACGTCGGTCAGCCTCACGACGTCCGCGCTCATCTCGTTCATCTGTCGCACGAACCCAGCCTGCTCCGCGTCAACGGCGGAAACACTGGGGCTCACCAGCGGAAACGGGGTGGGGCTAGCCCTACCCCAGCGGGACGATCCAGGTCACCGTGGTGCCGTCGGCCGACGAGGAGTCGATCTCGCAGCGGCCGCCGGCCTGGTCGGCGCGTTCGGCGAGGTGCTTGAGCCCGCGGTGCGTGACGCCCTGCGGGATGCCGCAGCCGTCGTCGGCGACGGTCATCCGCAGCTCGCCGTCGCGACCTTTGCGTCCGATGTGGACGGACACGTGATGCGCGCCGGAGTGCCGGACGACGTTGGACAGCGCTTCGCGGAGTGCCGCCCGGGTGTGGTCGGCGAGCTCGGCGGGCACGTCGCGCAGGTCGCCGTCGATCCGCAGCTCGGGCTCGAAGCCGAGCAGCTCCCCGGCGATCGCGACCTCGCCGCGGACGGACTCGGCGAGGTCGGCGCCGGTGTCGGCGGGGTCGGGCGTGCGCAGCGCGCGGACGACCTGGCGCACGTCGGCGATGGAGGCGTCGAGCTGGTCGATCGCCTCGGCGAGCCGGCTGGCGTCGGCCCGGGCGAGCTTGCGCGCGTGCCGCCGGGCGAGGAGGTCGAGCTGCATGCCGGCGGCGTAGAGCCGCTGGACGATGACGTCGTGCAGGTCGCGGGCGATGCGCTCGCGTTCCTCGTAGAGCCCGACCCGGGCGCGGGCGGTGGCCCCCTCGGCGAGGACGAGCACGAGGCCCGCCTGCGCGGCGAACGCGGTGAGCAGGTCGATCGCCGCGGGCTCGAAGGGTTTGGCGCCCTTGAGGCGGTAGACGGTCAGCGCGCCGAGCCGGCGCTGCGCGGTGCCGAACGGGGTGGCGACGAAGGGTCCGTACCGGCGCAGCTCGCGGGGCGCGAACGGGGCGGTACGCGGGTCGGTCCACATGTCGTCGACCACGATCGCGACGCCGCTGCGGGCGACCCGGGCGGCCGCGCTGCGGGCGGAGAGCACGAGCCCGACCGGCTCGGTCGAGGGGACGGTGGGATTGCCGTGCGCGGCCTCCACGGTCAGCGACCCGTCCTCGGCGCGCGCCATGACGAGCCCGAGGTCGGCGCCGGCGAGATCGGCGGCCCGGTGGACGACGAGGCGCAGCACCGCTTCCGGGTCGTCGCCGGACAGCGCCGCCGTGGCGATCTCGGTAGCCGCACCGAGCGCACGGGCGGCGAGGTCGGGCTCCATGTCCACCTTCACGCTAGCGCGGCCCGGCTTCCAGCCGCCGAAACCTGTCGGCGTCCGCTCGTGGCGGGCCGGCGGGACAGGTCCCCGGGTCCTGTCCGGCGGGGACCTAGGTTCTGTGATCAGCACAACCAGCGAGCCTCGAGGCACAGCCGGTAGAATCGGATGTGCCAGAGGGGAGTAGTTCCCGCGGTGAGCTCAGCCTCACCCGGCGAGGACATCGACATACTGACTCGCTCTGCGAGTCCGGTGCCTCACCCACCGCGAGTGGGCGAACGAGACCTCCGGCCGGCATTGACCATGCCCGGCCGGAGTCGTCCTGCCTCCGTCCGGGCCAGACCCGGAGGGGGATGTCATCCACATCGGTCACTGGCTGCTCGCGTTCGCGTCTGCCTACGGCGCCGTGTTCCTGCTCGAGCTGCCCGACAAGACCACCGCGCTGACCCTCGTGCTGGCCAGCCGCTTCCGCAGCCGGCCCGTACTGGCCGGCGCGGCGGTGGCGTTCGCACTGCAGGCGGTCATCGCGGTGGCGCTGGGCAGCGCGATCCGCCTCCTACCGGAGCGGATCGTGGCGGGGGCCATCGCGGTGCTGTTCGGGGTCGGCGCGATCCTCCTGCTGCGCGAGAGCCTGTCCAACGAGTCCGACGAGTCCGATGCCGCCGCGTCCGCGATGCGGGCCGGCACGTCGTTCCCGCGTGCCGCGATGATCTCGTTCGGCACGCTGTTCCTCACCGAGTGGGGCGACGCGTCGCAGGTGACGGCCATCGGCGTGGCGGCGAGGTACGCGAGCCCGGTCGCGGTGGGGCTCGGCGCGTTCCTCGCACTGATGAGCGTCACGGTGATCGCCCTGCTGGTCGGGCGGAAGCTGCGGGCGCGGGTGCCGGCGCACTTCATCCAGCGCGGCGCGGCCGTGGTGTTCGGGGCGTTCGCGCTGCTGGCGGCGTACCACGCGATCTTCTAGCGGCGTTCGCGCGCCAGCGCGCCGGAGAGGTCGCCGGTGGTGTTGACGATGGCGACGAGGAAGTCGGCGAGGTGATCGCGGCTCACGTCCACCTCGCCGCGCAACCAGCCGGCGAAGACCTCCATCGTGCCGCTGACCAGGGTGAGCGCGCCGAGCTCGCGGTCCTTGGCGGCCGCGGCGCGCTCGCCGAGGATCTCGGTGGCCTGGTCGGCGACGATGGCCGACACCATGCGGAGCATGTCGTGCCGGCGCGCGCGCAGGGCCGGGTGCGGCTCGAACATCAGCGCGCCGCGACGCCGGTCCGCGGTGAAGAAGTCGAGCACCGACTCGACGACGGCCCGGACGCGTTCGTCCGGGCTCGTGTCGCCGATCGTCTTCTGGAGGGCGTTCAGCGCGTCCGCGGCCGTCGCGTCCCAGGTGGCGAGGAGCAGGGCGTCGCGGTCGGCGAAGCTCTCGTAGAAGTAGCGGTCGTTGAGCCGGGCGCGGGTGCAGACGGCGCGGACGGTGGCGCGGTCCCAGCCGCCGTCGGCGACGAGGTCGAGTGCGGCGTCCATGAGCGCGGCCCGGCGCCGTTGCCTGCGTTCGTCCGCGGTCTCGCCGGCGTAGGTGCGTGGGGCCACGTGGCGAGTATATGCTGAATCTGGTGACGGCCTTCACCAGATAGGAGTCGGGGATGCGACGGCCGATCGAACCGGGAAGCCGGTTGTGGGAGGACACCGGGCTGATCACGTTCTCGCTGACGACCGGCGCGGCCTTCGCGCTGCAGGTGATGCACCCGTCGGTCGGGGCGGTGGTGGGCGAGCACTCGGTGTTCCGCACGGACGCGATCGGGCGGGCGCAGCGCAGCATCGCGTCGGTGCTGACCTGGGTGTACGGCGGGCCGGAGGCGCTGGTGGAGGCCGACCGGTTGCGCGCCCTGCACGCGCCGCTGCGCACGACCTCCGCCGACGGCGTGACCCACAAGGCGCTGGCGTCCGGGCCATGGGCGTGGGTCCTGCTGACCGCGCCGTACGCGTACACGGTGGCGGCGCGGTACTTCTCGCCGCGCCCGCTGTCGCGCGCGGACGCGGAGTCGTTCTACGCGGAGATCCAGCAGCTGATGCGGAACCTGCACGTGGCGGAGAGGGAGATCCCACCCACGTACGCCGACTACCTCTCCCGCTTCGAGGACGTGCTGGCGCACCGGCTGGTCGCGCACCCGACGGCCTACGAGTTCCTCGACGCGACCCGGCACGTGCCACCGCCACCCGCGTTGCCGACGTGGCTGCGTCCGGTGTGGCGGCTGGCGGCTCTCGTGCCGGGACGCGTGCAGCACTTCGTCACGGTGGGGACGTTGCCGCCGCGGGCCCGCGAGATCCTCGGCCTGCCGTGGACGGCCCGGGACGAGCGGCGGTTGCGGCTGCTGGGGCGGGCCGTCGCGCTGACGATGGCCGTGTTGCCGGAGCGGCTGCGGTACTTCCCCATCGCCTACCGGGCACGGCGGGCGGACCGCGCGCGGCGTGCGTTGGAGCGCGTTCTCGCCCGCCGGCCGCGCTGAGGTCAGCGCAGGGCGTCGGCCACCGCGGTGGCGGCGGCCCGGACCTTGGGGCCCACCACGTCGCCGTCCAGTTCGTGGAACGTGATCACGCCGACGCTCGCCCGCAGGCCGGGCACACCGCGCACCGGGGCCGCGATGCCCGACGCGCCCGGCTGCAGCTCCCCCGTCGTGGCTATCCAGCCGGGGGTCTCGTCGCGCAGGCCTATCGCCTTGCCGGCCGCGCCGCGGCCCAGCGAGTGGCGCGTGCCGACGCGGTAGGCCACGTGGTACGTCGTCCACGACGGCTCTATCACCGCGATCGCCTGGGCCTCGTCACCGTCGGCGACGGTCAGGTGGGCCGTGGCGCCCACCGACTCGGCGAGCTCGCGCAGGGCCGGTAGCGCGGCCAGGCGGAGCTGCGGCGTCACCTTCGCGGCCAGGCGCAGGAGCCCCAGGCCCAGGCGGACCTTGGAGCCGTCCCGGCGTACGAGGCCGCGCTCCTGCAGGGGAACCAGCAGGCGGTAGACGGCGGCGCGGCTGGCGCCGATCGCCGTGGCCAGTTCGCTGATCGTCGGGGCCTCGGAGTCGGCGTCGGCCACCGCCTGCAGCAGGGCCAGACCACGGTCGAGCGTCAGCGAGCTCTCCCGGCCGGCCGCGGTGCTCGTCTGGCGCGTGGACGGGACGATCGGGCGGATCGGCCGGGCGGCCATTTCAGCCTCCGTCGCCCGCCGAAGCCGGCAGGACCGTCCCCGCCACCTCGGCGACGCCCACCACCGAGCCCTCCTCGCCCGGCGCGGTTGCCGTGATCACGACCGTGTCGCCGTCCTCGAGGAAGGTCCGGGTCTCGTCGCCCACCTTGATCTTCTCCCGGCCGCCCCACGACAGCTCCAGGAAGCAGCCGCGCTGCTCGACCTCCGGGCCGGAGACCGTGCCCGACGCGAACAAGTCGCCCGGCCGCACGGTCGCCCCGTTGACCGTCATGTGCGCCAGCTGCTGCGCGCACGAGTACGACATGTCGGAGAAGTTCGGCCGCGACACGACCGTGCCGTTCCACTCGACCGCCAGCCGCAGGTCCAGGCCCCACGGCGAGTCCTCGACGAGGTACTCCAACCGCGGATGTCCCGGGTCGGGCACCGGCACGCGCGCCGCCGCGAACGCGTCCAGCGGGGTCACCCACGCCGAGATCGACGTGGCGAACGACTTGCCCAGGAACGGGCCGAGCGGCTGGTACTCCCAGCCCTGGATGTCCCGCGCGGACCAGTCGTTCAGCATGACCACGCCGAAGATGTGCTCCGTCGCGTTCGACGTCGGTACCCGGCGGGCCACCGGTCCCCCGCACACGAAGCCGACCTCGGCCTCGATGTCGAGCCGGCCCGACGGGCCGAACTGCGGCCCCTTCGAGCCGCGGCGCTGGCCGTGCGGCCGGATCACGTCGGTGCCCGACACGACGACCGTGCCGGACCGGCCGTGGTAGCCGACCGGCAGGTGCGTCCAGTTCGGGAGCAGCGGCTCGGAGTCCGGCCGCATGATCCGGCCGACGTTCTCCGCGTGGTAGCGCGAGGAGTAGAAGTCCACGTAGTCGCCGACCGTGAACGGCAGCCGTACGCGCGCATCGGCGAGCGGTACCAGCTGCGCGCCGTGCGGTCGGCCCGTGCCGGTCACCAGGTCCCGCAGGCGCGCTCGCAGCTCGCTCCACTCCGCGCGGGTCGCGGCCAGCAGCTGGTCCAGCGTCCAGCCGGTCACCAGGTTGCCGACGTCGCCGAGGTCGGCGGCCAGCGGGCGCAGGGGCAGCGCGTGGTCGCCGACCCGGACCGCGACCTGCTGGCCGTCGCCGAAGTCGACCACGCCGTAGGGCAGTGTCTGCGGCCCGAACGGCTGGTCGCGGGCGAACGCCGGGTCGTCGATCCAGCTCACGACGCCCCCTCGCAGGCTCGGCGCCGCCGCTCGCGGTCGCCCGGTGTCTGCTGGTTCGCTCCGCAAGCTCCGCTCACAGCAGGCCCAGCTCTTCGAGGTCGGCGATGGGGTCGGCCAGCGAGCACGAGCCGTAGGAGGAGAAGACGCCGCGCACCGCGAGCGCCTCGTGCTCGGTCAGCGCCTGCGCCTCCGCGGCCAGCGCCTTGCCGTCGGTCGACTCGAGCGCGTCGTGCACGGACTCGTCCGCCACGCCGCCCGCGATCAGGCGGTGCGTGGCCACCAGCAGGTTGAGGAAGCCGTGGTGGGTGAAGCCGGTCGCCGCGTCCGCGTGCCGGACCGCGTTGTGCAGCCCGGCCGTGGCCTTGAACGACGAGTTGCCCGCGTTGATCACCGACAGGAACTCGGCGACCTCCTCGACGCTCGGGAAGTTCGACCTCGACAGCCCGCCGCAGCGGATCTTCGGCCAGCTGCCGTGCTCGATGACCCGCTGGATGCCGTCGAGCCAGCCGGCACCGCCGCGCCGCGGCTCGATCACCCGGATCACGTCCTCGGGCACGAACTCGGACACCCGCTCCAGCCACACTTCGTCCACATCGGACGGTGCGGGCATCTCGACCATGCGCAGCGCGAGCAGCTCGGCCCGCGACTCGACGATCGACAGCGCCTTGGGCACACCGCCGAGCCCGGTGTCGATGACCAGCGACAACTCGACCGGCCGCGGCGGCTTGATCTTGATCAGATCGGTGATCAGCTCGGGCAGCCGGGACGCGGGGCACAGGAACACCCCGACCAGGTCGGCCCGCTCGCTGGTCCGCCCTTCGAGGTGCAGACGCACCGCGTCGGGCATGGGTGCGTTGCCCGGCGGGAACAGCGCGGCGTCGTCGACGAGCCGAGCCAGCAGGGGTGGAACGTCGCGAGGACCTGACGCGGGAACGGGTGCGGCGCTTGACACGGCTGACACGCTAGTAGCGTATCGGCAACTGAACAAAGACGTTCGACATGCGGACACATCGGAGGGGGCAATGCCTTACTACCGCAGCATCGGGGAGATCCCCCGAAAGAGGCACACGCAGTTCCGCTCTCCGGAGGGTGGGCTCTACGCCGAGGAGCTCATGGGGGTCGAGGGTTTCTCCTCCGACTCGGCCCTGCTGTACCACCGCCACCTGCCGACCGCCATCGTCAACGCCGAGGTCGTCGAGGACCACCGCGGCGAGCTGGCGCCGAACCATCCGCTGATGCCGCGCCACTTCCGGACCCAGGACCTCAAGTCGGAGAGCCAGCACGAGGTCGACGCGGTGACCGGCCGGCGCACGCTCTTCGGCAACAACGACGTGACGATCGCGTTCGCCATCGCCACCGCGCCGAGCCCGCTGTACCGCAACGCCGCCGGCGACGAGCTGATCTACGTGCAGACCGGGGCGGCCCGCATCGAGACGATCTACGGCGCGATGGACGTGACCGACGGCGACTACGTCGTACTGCCGACCTCGACGACCTACCGCGTGCTCCCACAGGGCGAGACGCGGCTCTACATCATCGAGGCCACCGGGCACGTCGGCCCGCCGAAGCGCTACCTGTCCACGAAGGGCCAGTTCCTCGAGCACGCCCCGTACTGCGAGCGGGACCAGCGCGGGCCGGCCGAGCCGCTGCTCGTCGACGACACCGACGTGCCGGTGCTGGTGCGCCACCGCGCGGGGCTGACCCGCTTCACCTACGCCAACCACCCGTTCGACGTCGTCGGCTGGGACGGCTGCCTCTACCCGTGGGTGTTCAACATCCGCGACTTCGAGCCGATCACGGGGCGGGTGCACCAGCCGCCGCCCGTGCACCAGACGTTCGAGGGCCCGAACTTCGTGGTCTGCTCGTTCTGCCCGCGCAAGGTCGACTATCACCCGCTGTCGATCCCGGTGCCGTACAACCACGCGAACGTGGACTCCGACGAGCTGATGTTCTACGTCGGCGGCAACTACGAGGCACGGAAGGGCTCGGGCATCGGGCTCGGCTCGCTGTCGCTGCACCCGTCCGGCTTCACGCACGGCCCGCAGCCGGGCGCGGCCGAGGCGTCGATCGGCGTGGACTACTTCGACGAGACCGCGGTCATGGTCGACACGTTCCGCCCGCTGTCACTCGGCGAGGCGGCGGGCGCGTGCGAGGACCCGGCGTACGCGTGGTCGTGGTCGGGGCGCGGACCAGGCCGCTGAACCGGGCGAAGCCGCCTCGGGCCTTCGACGGCGAGCCGGCCCGGTTCGTCCACAGATGCCGAAGTTGCCCACAGAACCCGGCTGACCACTCCTTTTGCCGGACGAGCCGGGCGTTGACGCGGCTGGGCGCGGTCGGCGTTGTATCGGCGTTGTGTCGGCGTTGTGTCCGTCGCGGCGGTCGACTCGGGGCGGGGCGCTCACGGCTCGGCGGACATGCGGTTGTACAGCGCGGAGCGTTTCGCCGGCTCTAGCTCCGCGATGGCGGACGCGCCGATGTGCAGGACCTTCACCGGGCCGTCGATCACGGAGTACTGGCGGTCGGTGCGCACGTGTGAGCCGGGGATGTCCGTCCACAGCAGGGGAAAGCGCGTGTCGCCGGACTGGACGCCGCCGACCCGGCCCGCGGCGAGAATGTACAGACCGCCCTCGCCGCGTAGCAGTTCGCGGCTGACGCGCAGGTCACTCGGGTTGAGCGTCTCCAGCCGGCTGCCGGCGGCCAGCGTGCTCAGCGCCTCCCGCCAGGACCGGCGGCCGGTGGCCAGCGGGCCGTCGCGCTCGCTGCCGAGCAGGTACGGCACGCTGTGGCAGACGTGTTCCAGCACGCGGGCCGCGATGAACCGCTCGACGATCTCGCGGATCCGGTGCGGGCGGCCGTCCGCGTTGATCAGCTTCGCGAAGTCGTTCCAGGTGAACGACAGCAACGCGGTGTCGGTCAGCGCGATGAGGTCGGCTGTGCGGGGCCGCCCGAGCGTGAACGCGAGCTCGCCGACGATCTCGCCCTCGTTCATCACGAAGCCGGGCTCCGCCGGGTTTGCCGAGCCGATCCCCTCGGTCTTGTACACGCCGATCTGGCCGTGGAGGATCACGAACATCGTCTCGCCGCGGTCCCGGTACCGGCAGATCACCTCGTTGTACCGGCGCTCGACCAGCTGTCCTATTTGGACGATCTCGCGGAGGACCGGCGGCTCCAGGTGACCGAGGAACGGGTTGATCGAGCGCTGGTCGACGCGGTAGGTCAGGTCGACGGGGCTGAGCTCCAGCACGGCGTCCACGGCCTCGGCGTCGTCCGGGTTGATCTGCATGATCCGCTTGGCGTGGTAGAGCACCCCCCACCCATCCGGCTCGGCGAGTGCGACGGCCAGCTTGTCGCGGTCGCCCTCGCTGGGGTTGGACCAGTGCGACAAGTCGTCGCCGAAAGACGCCAGCCACAGCTGCAAGGTCGTGCGGTTCTTGTGCTGGAGCGCCCGCTGCTCGTGGAACGTCGCGTCGTTGCCGGGAAGGACTGCGCGGTACGCGGCGCGGAACTGCTCGGAGACGACGACGCCGTGCGGGGTGCCGAGCTCGAGGATCCAGCCTGCGGTGTTGATCCCGTCGCCGACGAACTGGTGCCGTCCGTCCGCGCCGGTCGTGTCGAAGACCGGTCCGTGGTGGGCCACCACGCGCAGCGCCACCTGCTCGGTGGTCGACCACTGCCGCAGCGCCGTGATCAGCTCCACGGCGTGCTCCGGCCAGTCGGCCCCGCACAGGACGATGTGGCCGCCGTCGCCGCCGGACGCCCAGCGGATGTCGTCGCCGTGGGCGGCGATCGCGTCGGCGACGATGCCGTTGATCGCGGCGACGTTGCGCAGCTGGTCGTCGGAGGGCATGGCCGAGTGACCGACGATGTCGCAGGAGACGAAGGCGGTCGAGACCGGCTGCGTGCCATCCACGCATGTGACCCTACCCAGCCGAAGTGGCCTACTGGACCGCGATTCGCAGGCCCAGTGCGACGAGGAGCGTGCCCGTCACGGCGTCGATCGTGCGGCGGACCCGGGACGTGGTGAGGAAGCGGCGCAGCACGCTGACGACGTTGCTCAGCACGACGAACCACAGCAGGCTCACGGTCGCGGCCACGCCGCCGAGCAGGAGGTGGTCGGCCGCGGTCGACGACGCCGGGACGAACTGCGGCAGCAGCGCGGTGAAGAACACCGCCACCTTCGGGTTCAGCAGGTTCGTGACCAGGCCCTGGCGGAAGGCGGCGAGCACGCCACGGTTCGCGCGGTCACCGGAGTCCGGCGGCGGTTCGTAACCACCACGGCGGGCGGCGAGCAGGGCTCGGATGCCGAGCAGCACGAGGTAGGCCGCGCCGGCGAGCTTGACCACCGTGAACGCCACCGCGGACGCGGCCAGCAGCCCCGAGATGCCGAGCGCGGTCACGACGGCCCACGTGAAGACGCCCACGGCGATGCCGGCGGCGCACGCCATGCCCGCACGGCGGCCGGAGAGCATCGCGTTGCGGGTGACGATCACGAAGTCGGGGCCGGGCGACATCGCGGCGAGCAGGACGACGCCACCGAGGGCGAGCAACTGGGTCACGGTCACGCGAGCAGGCTACCGACGTTCGGGTGTCGCTTTTCGGGGCCAACTTAGGCTAGCCTAACCACTTGTGAGCGACCGACCGCCGGTTCCCGGACCGGGTGAGCGCGCCAGGACCATCGCCGCGCGAGGCCCGGCGACCTTGCTGCCGCCGCTGCCCACCTTGCCGCCGGCCGGCGCGCAACGCCAGTCCGACCGGGTCGTGCCGATCTGGCATCACGTGCACGCCGACGGGTCGGTGACCGTGCTCCTGCCCGACGAGCAGGCGGCGGCCGCGACGACCGTGGTCGAGCTCGTCGACCTCGCCCCGGTACCGCTGCGCGAGCCGGTCCGCGGGCTGCTGTGGATCACCGGGCGGCTGGCGCCCGTCAACCTCGCGGAGGCCCGGGATCTCGCGCTCGACCTCGTCGAGGAGCGGCCGGACCCGCGGCTGCTCGACCTCGGCCACGGCGTGACGATGCTGCGGCTGGCGCCGCTGTCGATGGTCATCGCGGACGCGGACGGGACGCATCCGGTGTCGGCGGAAGCGTTTGCGGCCGCCGCGGCGGACCCGTTCTGCCACCGGGAGGCCGGCTGGCTGCGCCACCTCGAGCTGTCGCACACGGACGTGATCCACACGCTGCGACGGCACCTGCCGGACTGGTTGCGGGGCGGGCACGTGCGGCCGCTCGGGCTGGACCGGTACGGGCTGCGGCTGCGCGTCGAGACGATCGAGGGCGACCACGACGTGCGGCTGGCGTTCGAGCGGCCGATCACCACGCTCGAGGACCTGTCCGCGGAGCTGCGGCGGCTGGTCGGCTGCCCGTTCGTGGCGCTACAGGCCGGCCGGTAGGGCCTCCTCGCAGAGGGTCTCCACCGGGACGCCGACCGCGCGGGCGATCGCGACGACGGTGAAGAACGCGGGCGTCGGCACCCGGCCGTGCTCGATCTTGCGCAGCGTCTCGACGGAGATGCCGGCGGCCTGGGCGACCTCGACGCTGGTGCGCCCGCCACGAGCGGCCCGCAAACGTTCGCCGAGGCGGATGCCGCGTTCGCGGTCCTGCTGGCTCAGGGGTGGTCGCACCATGGCTCCGATAGTAATACCGTGATATCAATACCGGGATAGTTATTGGAGGGGACATGGTCGAGCTGAAGACGCCGGCCGAGCTCGCGATCATGCGCGAGGCGGGCCGCGTGGTCGCGACGGCGCTGGCAGCGGTCCGCTCGACCGCCGCGGTCGGGGTGTCGCTGCGCGAGCTGGACGAGGTGGCGGCCGGCGTGCTCGCGTCCGAGGGGGCGAAGTCGTCGTTCCAGCACTACCACCCGCACTTCGCGCCGACGCCGTTCCCGGCGGTGATCTGCGCGTCGGTGAACGACGTGATCGTGCACGGCATCCCGTCGGACTACCGGCTGCGCGACGGCGACCTGGTGAGCATCGACTTCGGCGCGTGCGTGGACGGCTTCCACGGCGACTCGGCGATCAGCTTCCCCGTGGGCACGCCCCGGCCGGAGGACGTCACGCTGATCGCCGATACGCGGGCGGCGCTCAACGCGGGCATCGCCGCGGCCGTGCCGGGCGGCCGGCTGGGCGACGTGTCGGCCGCGGTGGGCCGCATCGGTCGCGCGGCGGGCTACGGCATCCCGCAGAACTTCGGCGGCCACGGCGTCGGCCGGGCGATGCACGAGGACCCGTCCGTGCCGAACGAGGGCCGCCCGGGCCGGGGCCTGCCGCTGCGCCCGGGCCTGACGATCGCCATCGAACCGATGTTCATGGCCGGCGGCCGGGACCGCTTCGTCACCGACCCGGACGGCTGGGCGCTGCGCACCGCGGACGGCAGCCGCGCCGCACACATGGAGCACACGATCGCGGTAACCGACGACGGCCCGATGATCCTCACGACCCCATAGGTTCAGTTGTTCACGACCATCGCCCGTCGCCAGCCGACCTTGATCCGCTCCGCGAGCGAGAAGTGCACCGCCGGCAGGGCAGCCGCGGTCCGCGCGGCAGCCGCGAGCGCCTGGATGTCGTCCACCTCGTGACCCCGGCGGCTGAACTGGTCCGGGAAACATTCCCGCAGCGCGTCGAGAAGTACCGCGGCCGCCGCCTTGACCTTCGGATCCCGGTCGCGCCGAACACATTCCAGGAGGACGGACGTCGGCCATTCCGGCAGATCTCCCGAAGGGGACCACCAATCCCTCTCCCGGGACGCGAGCATCTCCGCCATCGCGTGCAGCAGGTCGAGTTTCGCCTGCGCCGGGACCTCTTTCTTCGTCCGCCAGGTGCGCATGAAATGTCCGGGAAAGTAATACCGACCGGTTTCCAGATCCGCGAGTCGTCCCGCCCGATCGACCAGCAACACAGCCGCCTCGTTGCGTGCTTCGTCATCGACCTGGTCGCTGTCGGTGCCGTTACGCGGGCGGTTCCCGGCGAGCACCTGGCCGATGAGCCAGGTCGCCGTTCCGTCGTCGACGAGACCGCCGTCCCACGCGGGCTGCAGCACGCGCAGGGCGATGCGTTCCTGGCCCAACAGGACCATGGTCGACAGAATCCCCGCGAGGCGAGACTTCTTCGCGCCTTCCGGCAACAACGCCAGGCTCCGGAGCACCGTCTCCAGCCGGAGACGCTGCCGTTCGCGGGCATTGTGGCCACTCGTCAGCAATGCCGCGCACAACGTCGCCACGGCGCCCAGTGTCGCGCCGATGAACGTCAGGAACGAACCGACCTGGTTGGTGTTCGGCGGCACGGACAGCCCGAACAGGCCGGACCGGATGGCACCCGAGATCGCCATCCACAGAAGCGGCACGATCGCACACAACAGGACCAGCACGGGCCAGCCCGACCGCAGGTGCCGGTCCAGCCGCTCGATCATGGTCGCCATGGCCGGTCTCACTTGGGTCTGCCCATGTCGGGACTGAAGGTCCTCGGCCTGCCGGTGTCCGCCATCGGGTGATCCTCAACCGTGTCGTGGGGAACCGGAGCCTCGACCATGGAGCCCTGCTGATCCTCCGCCCTCGATGCCTCGTCCTCGCTGATGAACCCGATGAACGTCTTGTGCCGGCACGCGTTCAGCACCTTGGCCGCGTTCTCGTACGTCTTGCTGTCCATCGGCTCGACCGCGAGGCCGATCTGCTCCGCCTCGTGGAGGTCGATCGGGAACGGGTGATGCGTGTAACCGTAGACGAGCTGATACGCGATGTGGTCCGCCCGCGCGAAGTCACCGTCCTTGGCCTTTGCTCGAAGCAGCTTGCTCGCGTACCGCTCACCGATCCGCAGATTCCGTCCCCAGCCACCGAAGTCCAGTGCGGTGATGGTGCTCAGCACCGGCTGGATCGCGCCGATGGCGAAGGTCGACGCGGTGGCGAGCAAGTCCGCGACCGGGATGCGCCGTTCCGTGGCTTCCACCAACTGCGGCAGCGCCTTGGTGATCGTCTTGAAACCGAAGTCGCGGACGTAGTCGACGCTCTGGTAGCAGTCGAGCGCCGAAACCTTGTTCGCCGGATTTCGCGGATCCGGGATCTGCGTGTCCAGCGGACCCAACTCACCGAATGCCGATAAATGCACCTTGTCCGCTGCGATCGCGAGCAGCGTGCTCGCGCTCTTGGCCCGGGACGGCACGTATACGTGTAGCTCTTTCGTATACGCGGCAAGGTAAAGCGCGGTCGCGTAGGCGGAGTCGAGACTGCCGCCCGGCGAGTTCAGCAGAATGTTGAGGGTGCGGTCGCGCTCGTCCGGATACCCGAACGCGCGCCACAACCTGTCCTTGACGATGCCGTCGGTACTCCACTCCACGCCGGACGTGAAGCGTCCATTGATCATCAGCCAGGTGCCGCCGGCTTGCTGCGCGAACTCACGTCCGAGCCTGCGCACCTCTCGACGTTCGGCCGGTGTGATCATCGTGGCGTCGAGCGGCGAGGCGATGTCGAGCGCGTTCGCCGACTCGTCGACGAAGAGGCGCCCAGAGCCGTTGTTGTCGCTCATCGGAACTCCCCAGTGGTGGTCGTACGGATGTCTTCACCTTGGACATACGCAGGCCACGGCAGGGCATTTCGACGGAATTCCGAATTGTTACTTTGTAACGTTTGGACGTGCGGAAAATTAGCCCACGAGTTCCGGTGGAAAGCCGCCGGTGGCGATCGGACCCCAGCGGTCGATCGTCACGCGGATGAGACATTTCCCTTGCCGTTGCATGGCTTCGCGGTACTCGTTCCAGTCGGGGTGTTCGCCGGAGATCACGCGGAAGTACTCGACCAGGGGCTCGAGTGCGTCCGGCAGGTCGAGGACCTCCGCGGTGCCGTCGACCTGGACCCAGGCGCCGTCCCAGTCGTCGGAGAGGACGCAGACCGACGCGCGGGGGTTGCGGCGGGCGTTGACGGCCTTGGCGCGGGCCGGGTAGGTCGAGATCACGATGCGGTTCTCGGTGTCCAGTCCGCAGGTGACCGGCGACAGCTGCGGGGTACCGTCGGTCCTGGTCGTGACCAGGATGGCGTGGTGGCGGGGGCGGATGAACTCGGACAGGGCGGCCTTGTCGACCCGGTCCGACGTTGCGATTCGAGGCACGGCTAGACGGTAGCTTCTTGCTGTGGAGTTGAGAGCCTGGCTGGCCCCGCGGCGGCGCGCCGAGCCGATCACCGATCCCGGCGAGCGCCGCGCGATCGTCATCGAGCTGGTCATCGTCTTCGCGATCACGCTCGGCATGTCCGGCCTGCGCAGCCTCCTCTCCCTCCTCGACGCGCTGCTGCAGCCCGAGCCGCTCTCCCAGCAGCAGGTCGCGATCAACGTCCCGCAGGCGACCGCGCAGGCCATCGACTTCCTCCGCCAGCTGCTCTCCGCCGGCCAGCTCTTCGCGTGGGGCGCGCTCGGGCTCTACCTGCTCTGGCGGGCCGGCATCCGGCTGCGCGCGGTCGGCCTCGACCGCGACCATCCGGGGCGCGACGCGCTCGGCGGGGCCGGGCTCGCGGCGCTGATCGGCATCCCCGGGCTGGGGCTGTACTTCCTCGCCCGCGCGCTCGGCGCCAACCTCACCGTCCTGCCCTCCACGCTGGACAACACGTGGTGGAGCCCGATCGCGCTCACGGTCGCCGCCGCGGCGAACGCGTGGGCCGAGGAGGTCCTCGTCGTCGCGTACCTCATCACGCGGCTGCGCCAGCTCGGCTGGCGGGAGAACGGCTCGCTCGTCGCGGCGGCCACGCTGCGCGGGTCGTACCACCTGTACCAGGGCTTCGGCGGCTTCGTCGGCAACTTCGTCATGGGGCTCGTCTTCGGCCGGGTCTGGCAGAAGACCAACCGGCTCTGGCCGCTCGTCATCGCCCACACGCTGCTCGACATCGTCGCGTTCGTCGGCTACGCGCTGCTGCGCGGCAAGGTGTCGTGGCTGTCCTAGCAGCAGAATGGAACGCGATGGGTGACCTGGACGAATACCGGAAGAAGCGCGACCCCGGCCGCACCCCCGAGCCGGTGCCGGCCGAGGGTTCGCTGCCGACCGGCAACAACGACACGTTCGTCATCCAGGAGCACCACGCCACCCGCCTGCACTGGGACGTCCGGCTCGAGCGCGACGGCGTGCTCGTGTCGTGGGCCGTGCCGAAGGGGCTGCCGGACGTGCCGGGCGACATCCGGCTCGCCGTGCACACCGAGGACCACCCGATGGAGTACGCGACGTTCTCCGGCGAGATCCCGAAGGGCGAGTACGGCGGCGGCCGCATGTTCATCTGGGACCGCGGCCACTACGAGACGCTGAAGTGGTCCGACCGCGAGGTCGCGGTCGTGTTCGACGGCGAGCGGGCGAAGGGCCGGTACACGTTCTTCCGCAGCGGCAAGGACGCCAAGGACTGGATGGTCCGCCGCTCCGAGCCACCGCGGCAGCCCGGCTTCACCCGACTGCCCGAGCTCGTCGAGCCGATGCTGGCCTCGCCGGGCACGCTGCCGCCGGACGACGAGGACGAGCAGTGGGCGTACGAGTTCAAGTGGGACGGCGTGCGCGCGCTGGCCCGGGTCGAGGGCGGCCGGTTGCAGCTGTTCTCGCGCAAGGGCAACGACATCACGGTCACCTATCCGGAGCTGCGCAAGCTCGGCGAGGAGCTGGGCTCGACGCAGGTGTGGCTGGACGGCGAGATCGTGGCCATGGAGAACGGCCGGCCGAGCTTTCCCGCGCTGCAGCAGCGCATGCACGTCCAGAACGACCGGCAGGCGCGCAACCTGGCGAACGCCGTGCCGGTGACGTACCTGGTGTTCGACGTGCTGTACCTGGACGGGCGGTCGTGCATGGACCTGCCGTACTCGGAGCGGCGGCAGCTGCTCGACGGGCTGGAGCTGCGCGGGCCGAACTGGAACACGTCGCCGTCGTACGTCGCGGAGGGTGCCGCGCTGGTGGCGACCGCCCGTGAGCAGGAGCTCGAAGGTGTCGTCGCCAAGCGGGTGACCTCGCGGTACTTCCCCGGCCGGCGCACGCCGGACTGGATCAAGATCAAGGAGCTGACCACGATCGAGGTCCTGATCGGCGGCTGGCGGCCCGGCGAGGGGCGGCGGTCGGGCACGATCGGGTCGCTGATGCTGGGGGTGCCGACCGACGCGGGGCTGCGCTACGTCGGCCAGGTCGGCACGGGCTGGACGGACAAGGCGCTGACCGCGCTCGCCGCGCGGCTCCAGCCGCTGGAACAGCGGACGTCGCCGTTCACCGACGTGCCCGCGGACCGGGCGAAGGGCGCGCACTGGCTCTCGCCCGAGTTGGTCGGCGAGGTGGAGTTCCGGAACTGGACACCGGACGGGCGGCTGCGTGCGGCGTCGTGGCGCGGGTTGCGGGAGGACCTGGCACCGGCGGATCTGGAGCGGGAGGCGGCGCCGGACGCAGTGCCGGACGACCCCGGGGAGCCGTACTCCCCTTCGCCGGACGCCGAGCCCTCGCATGCCGAGCCCTCGCATGCCGAGGCTTCGGAGACCGAGCCGCCGGAGACCGGGACTTCGCCGGATGCCGAGCCGGGGCCGGCGAACGTCATGGTCGAGGTCGAGGGGCGGCGGCTGCGGTTGTCCAACCTGGACAAGGTGCTGTACCCGGACGCGGGGTTCACGAAGGGCCAGGTGATCAACTACTACAGCCGCGTGGCGCCGGTGCTGCTCCCCCACCTGGCCGACCGCCCCGTGACGCTGCGCCGGTGGCCCGACGGGGTGACCGGGCAGCCGTTCTACGAGAAGAACGCCGCGCGCGGGGCGCCGGAGTGGGTGCGGACGGTGCGGGTGGAGACGCCGGGCAGCACGCGCGGGTACGAGACGCTGGACTTCGTGGTGCTGGGCGACCTGCCGTCGCTGGTGTGGTCGGCGAACATGGCGGCGCTGGAGCTGCACCTTCCACAGTGGACCGTGACGCCGGGAGGCGAGCGGCGGACGCCGGACCTGCTGGTGTTCGACCTGGACCCCGGCCCGCCGGCGACGATCGTGGAGTGCTGCGAGGTGGCGCTGCTGGTGCGGTCGCTGCTGTCGGAGCACGGCCTGTCCGCGTACGCGAAGACGAGCGGGTCGAAGGGAATGCAGCTGTACGCCCCGGTCCGGACGGCGGCGGTGGAGCAGACGTCGGCGTTCGCGAAGGCGGTGGCGGAGTCGCTGGCCGCGTCGCATCCGCGGCTGGTCGTCGCGCGGATGGCGAAGAACCTGCGGCCGCGGAAGGTGTTCATCGACTGGAGCCAGAACAACCAGTACAAGACGACGATCGCCCCGTACTCGCTGCGTGGCCGCCCGTCCCCGACGGTGTCGACCCCGATCACGTGGGACGAGGTGGCCGCGTGCCGCCACCCGAACGACCTCGTCTTTACGGCGGACGAGGTGCTGGAACGCGTCGAGGAACACGGTGACCTGCTGAAACCACTACTGGCCAAGAGGCGCCCGAAGCTGCCGGAGCCGTAGCGCGGGCGCCCTCCGGTGGCGGACGTCTCCGCGACAACCCGCGCTTGGAGTTATTACGCTCGCCCGGTGACCGCTCAACCAGCATCTGACCTGGCCCTGCACGACCAGCCCATGCCGCGGGTGGACAGCGAGGTCGGGCCGCTGCGCGCGGTCCTGCTGCACCGCCCCGGCGCCGAGCTCAAGCGGCTGACCCCGCGCAACAACGACCAGCTCCTGTTCGACAGCATCCCGTGGGTCGACCGGGCCCAGGAGGAGCACGACGCGTTCGCCGAGACGCTCGGGACGCGCAACGTCGAGGTGCTGCTGCTCGCCGACGCCCTGGTCACCGCCCTGTCCGACGAGCGAGCGCACGCCGCCGCCGCGGACACGGCCGTCGACCGGCGGCGGGTCGGGCACGAGCTCGCCGACGCCCTCGGCTCGCATCTGTCCACGATGGACAACGAGGAGCTCGCGGACGTGCTGATGGCGGGCATGACGTTCGAGGAGCTGCCGGCCGCCGAGGGCGCGTCGCTGGTACGCAAGATGCACCACCCGAACGACTTCGTCGTCGACCCGCTGCCGAACCTGCTGTTCACGCGCGACTCGTCGGTGTGGATCGGCAACCGGGTGGCGATCGCCTCGCTCGCGATGCCGGCACGCAACCGGGAGACCGCGCTGCTCGACCTGATCTACGCCTACCACCCGCGCTTCCGCGCCGCCGGCCGCGCGTACGGCGCCCACTCGGCCCCGGTCGAGGGCGGCGACGTGCTGCTGCTCGCGCCGGGCGTGCTGGCGATCGGGGTCGGCGAGCGGACCACCCCCGCGGGCGCGGAGTCGCTCGCGCGCTCGGCGTTCGCCGACGGCCTCGCGCACACCGTGCTCGCGGTGCCGATCGCGCAGGACCGGGCGACCATGCACCTGGACACGGTCTGCACGATGGTCGCCCGGGACGCCGTCGTGATGTACCCGGCGGTGCGCGACACGCTCGTGGCCTACCCGCTGCGCCCCGGCGAGCGCGACGGTGTGCGGGTGACCGGCCCGGTGCCGTTCCTGGAGGCGGCCGCGGACGCGATGGACATCGACCGGCTGCGGGTGATCGACACGGGCCTGGACCCGGTGACCGCGGAACGCGAGCAGTGGGACGACGGCAACAACACGCTCGCGGTGGCCCCCGGCGTGGTGGTCGCGTACGAGCGGAACGTGGAGACCAACGCGCGGCTGGAGGACGCCGGCATCGAGGTGCTGCGCATCGGGGGCTCCGAGCTGGGCTCGGGCCGCGGCGGGCCCCGCTGCATGTCCTGCCCGATCGTCCGCGAGCCGCTGTGACACTCCTGCTGGTCGCCGGCGGCTTCTGGCAGGACGAGATCGACGCCGAGTCCTTCTGGGGCCGGACGGGCGTGCTCGACGGGTTGCGGGCGCACGGCGAGGTGCTCGCGCCCGAGCGACCCCGGCGGGCACGCAGCTGGGCGGCCGAGGGTGACTTCCTCGCGAACCTGGTCACGGAGCCGGTCACGGTGGTGGCCGGATCCAACGGGTGTTCGGCAGCCGCGCGGTTCGCGGTCGCGCGGCCGCAGCTCGTCGAGCGGCTCGTGCTTGCCTGGCCGGCCACCGCGCACGATCCCGAGGTCGACGGGTTCACCCGCGACGCGCTTCGCGAGCTGGGCGCCGACGACGACACCGTCGAGGCGCTGCTCGGGGGCGGGACGCTGCGCGGGGTCGGCGACGACGAGCTGCGCGGGCTCGGCATGCCGGTCGCCGTCGTGCCGTCCGAGCCGGAGAACCGGATGCATCAGCGCTACACCGTGGACGCGATCAAGGAGCTCACCGGCGCCACCGAGCTACCCGGCTGCCCCGAGCCGCCGATGCCGGCCTTTCAGCCGGACGGCTTCGTCCACTCCGTCGTCCAGTTCGGGTTGAGCCGGGCGTAGATCGCCATGTCCTCGAAGCCCTCCTCGCCCGACGGGAAGGCCATGGGCTCGGTGCCGACGTGCTCGAAGCCCGCCTGCTCGGCCCCGTAGCGGGATGCCTTGTTGCTCACCGCCGTGGTCAGGCTCAGGCGGCGTTTGCCGAGGCCACCGTCGGCGACCGGGCGGAACGCCCACTCCGTCACGATGCGCAGCGCCTCCCGCAGCACGCCCCGGCCCCGCGACTCCGGATGGACCGAGTAACCGAACTTCGCCTCCGAGTCGTCCAGGCCGTCGAGGTCGAACAGCTGGATGTGGCCCGCCAGCACGTCCGACCCCACCTCGGTGATGCACCAGGCGAACCGCTCGCCGGACGCCTGCGCCAGCAGGATGCGCTCGACCATCTTCGCGCCGTCCGTGATCGCCAGGAGCGAGCGCACCCGCCCGCCGAAGTGGCGGCCACGCGGATCACGCATCACCTCGGCGAACCGGTTCGCGTCGGACACGCGGACCGGACGCAGGCGCAGCCGCGACGACTCCAGCACGGGCGCCACGTTCCACCGGTGCTTCGGCGAGCGGTCGTCGCCGGCCCGCAGCGAGCCGAACCACGCGTCGAACCGCTCACCGCGCCGCTCGGCGAACTTCGCGATCGTGCCGTCGAACGAGAAGCCGTTCGCCCACGCCACCCGCCGCGACGCCCAGTTGCCCACGTGCGCGAACCACACGACGACCTCGAACCGGGAGAAGCCCCAGTCCAGCAGCAGCTTGACCGCCCGGCTGCACAACCCGCGGCCGCGCGCGGCCGGGTGCATGCCGAAGGCGAGCTCCGCGACGCCGGCCTCCTCGTATGCCCGCAGGCTGACCGAGCCGGCGAACGGGATCTCCGGGGTCTCCAGTGCGAACCCGAACTCGCGCGCCGAGCGCCAGCCGTCCGCGATCACCCCGAGGTAGCCGACGGCGTCCTCCCGCGAGTACGGCACCGGCACGCGGGTCCACTCCACCGACTCGGGGTCCACGCTCTGCTCGACCATCGCGTCCACATCGGACTCGCGGTGTGCGCGCAGCGTGAGCACGCCGTCCGTGAGCGTGGGGACGTCATCGGGAAAGGTGCCGGTCATCGGCCCATCGTCGACGGACGGGCACCGGGCACGCAACGCGGTTTCGAGGAAAGGCTTGCCTGAATTGCGGTTCGATAGGCTTGCCTAAAATGCGCGAGACGGTGCCGCTCCGTATTATCGACGAATGGCGAAGACAGGCAACCATTCGAAGTTCCACTCGATGCTGCAGGAGCAGGTGCGGCGCGAGTTCACCGCGTCGCAGCAGTACGTTGCCCTGGCTGTCTGGTTCGACGGCCAGGATCTGCCGCAGCTCGCGAAGCACTTCTACCGGCAGTCGCTCGAAGAGCGGAACCACGCGATGATGATCGTGCAATACCTGCTCGACAATGACATCGCGGTGACGATTCCCGGAATCGACAATGTGAAGAACGATTTCTCCGAGGCCGCGGACCTCGTTTCCCTTGCGCTGCAGCAGGAGAAGAACGTCACCGAGGAGATCATCAACCTGGCCAAGGTCGCCCGCGACGAGGACGACTACAAGGGCGAGCAGTTCATGCAGTGGTTCCTCAAGGAACAGGTCGAGGAGGTGGCGCAGATGACCACGTTGCTGAACGTGGTTCGACGAGCCGGCGGCAACCTCTTCGACGTCGAGAACTACCTCGCCCGCGAGACGGTCGGCGAGACCGGCGGCGACCCGCTCGCGCCGCGCGCGGCCGGCGGCGGGATCTAGCCGGCGCGACCGCCCCCGGCCGGACGGGCCGGGGGCCGGTCAGCCGCCGCACGGCGCGGCCGAGTGCTGCAGCGCGATGCCGACGAGCTGGTCCAGGTTGCCTTCAGCGGGCCGCGAGTTGTGCCGGCAGTGCGAACCGGCCGTCGGCCGACGGCGGGAAGTCGTGGACCGCGACGACGGCCGCCGCCGGGATCGGGCCGTAGACGTGCGGGAACCAGGCACCGTTCGGGTCCGGCGGGGCGCCCGGCTCCCAGCGCAGCGGCACGTCGAGGCGGGCCGGGTCGACCTCCAGCAGGACCAGGTCCGTGCGGCCGGCGAACAGGCGGTTGGCCGGCAGGTGCACGGTGCCGGGGTCCGAGCAGTGGATGAAGCCCTCGGTGTCGAGCGAGTCCGCCCGCACGGGTTCGCCGGGGCGCCAGGCGTCGCGGGTGGTGATGTGCAGGATCACGTCGGGTCAGCGGATCGTTACCTGCCGGCCGACGAGGCCGTCGCGGGCGCGGCGCTCGTCGCCGGTCAGCGGCTTGCCGGCCAGGGAGCCGAGCGCCTCGGTCAGCCGGTCCCCGAGCTCCTCGGCCGGCTTGGTCCACTCGCGGGCGTGCTGCTCGCGGTCGAGGTCCCAGACGGGGACGAGCATGCCGTGGGCGCGGAAGCAGCCGGCGTAGCGGGAGCCCTCGCCGAGGCCGAGCTCGCCGCGGGCGGCCAGCCGGGCCATCGCGAGGAGCAGGTCTTCCTCCGGCTCGGGGCGGACCCAGCGCAGGTGGCAGCGGTCGCCGGCCTCGACCCAGTACGCGGCCGCACCGATGCGCTCGGTCGGCATGATCGCCGCGTTCGCGCGCTCGAGGGACAGCGCGACCTCGCCGGTCGGCTCCTCGCCCTCGGGCATCCACCAGGAGAAGTCGCTGTGCACGGTCGGCTCGATGACCTGGTCGACGTCGACCAGGTCCTGGAAGCGCTCGCGGTCCGGCGACTCGTCGGTCTCGGGCCCGACCACCGGCAGCACGGCGCCCGCGTCGGCCTCGAGCGCCCAGCGCAGCGCGCGGGCCATGTCGCGGCTGACGTCGCTGGAGCGGGTCTGCACCTGGAGGCCGAGCAGGGCCGTGCCGTCGGCGCGGACGAGCGCCGCGGCGGCCATCGGCAGCACGGTGGCCAGCGTGACCTCGCGCTCGGCCGGCTTGGCGAGCTGCAGCGGCGCGGTGGCCGACGGGACGAACTCGCGGAGCGCGATCAGCTCGCACTCGCCGGTGAGGCCCTCGAGCGGCCGCGCGACGGGGACCTCGACGGGACCGCCGGAGCTGCCGTGGCAGGCCTTGTAGCGCTTGCCGGAGCCGCAGGGGCAGGGCTGGCGCGGGTTGATGCCTTCGCTCTCGGTCTTGCGCTTCACGGCGGATCGCTTGGCCATGGCGAGGACGCTACCGAACGCGCACGTGAGCTATGCGGGGAGCCGGGGCAGCAGCAGGCGGGCCACGTCCAGCGCCCGGCTCGCCGGCGACGGGTCGCCCGGCGACCAGTCCTGCGCGGTCCACACGTCGGAGAGCACCGCCTTGACGAATCCCCACGCCACGACCCGCTCGGCGGGCATGGCCAGCTCGTCGGCGAGCTGCTCGACGCGGGCGGGGACCAGCGCGGTGAGCGCGGGATCGCGGTCGTGCGGGTCGGGGTTGAACAGCAGGGAACCGGTCTCGTAGCCGGGGTCGCCGACGAGGCCGTGCGGGTCGATCGCCAGCCACGGCTCGCGGGTGGCGCTCAGGATGTTGTCGTGGTGCAGGTCGCCGTGCAGCACGACGCGGCCCGGGGCCGAGGCGCACAGCTCGCGCATCAGGCCGGCCGCGCGAGCCACGAGGTCGCCGGGCAGCGGCCCGCCGTCACCGTGCTCGGTCAGGTACTCGTCGAACGCGTGGACCTGGTCGAGCAGGTCCGGCAGTGCGGGATCCGGCGTCGCGGTGGCGAGCCGGCGCATGACCGCGACCGCGATCGACGTCGCCCCGGTGTCACGCGCCGGGACGAGGTCACGCAGGCGATCGCCCGGCTCGGCACGTTCGAGCAGCAGCGCGCCGCGGTCGAGGTCCGCGCGCAGTATTCCGACGGCACCGTGGCCGGCGAACGCCCGCAGCGCGGGCACCTCGTCGCGCAGCGAGTCGCCCGTCGGCACGCCCAGCTTGAGCACGGCGTGCGTGCCGTCGTCCTGCCGGGCGGCGACCACGTAGTGGTAGGACAGGTCGAAGGGCGCGCCGATCGTCAGGTGCCAGTCGCGCGCGACCTCGGCGAGGACGCGCGGGAGGTCGTCGAGCCAGCGGGCGCCGGCCTCGCCCCACGCGCCGAGGACGTTGCGGCGGAGCGCGCCGGTGATCACGAGCTCAGCTGGGCACGGGTGGCGGCCGGGGAGTTCGTGGCCAGGTAGCGGACGCCCAGGCGGTGGCACAGCTCGATGTCCTCGCGGGCGTCGACGGTCCAGACGTACGTGTCGTGGCCGAAGGCGGCCGCGCGGGCGACGTAGTCGGGGTCCGCGCGCAGGATGCGGATGCCCGGGCCGGTCATGTCCGCCGAGCGGGGCAGCGTGCCGTCCCAGCGCAGGGCGGACAGGCTGCTGTGCAGCAGGACCGTCGGCAGCGTCGCCGAGTGCTGGCGGAACCTCCGGACGGCCATCGACGAGAAGGACATCATCACGATCTGAGACTCCTCTTTGGACACCGGGTTCGCCAGGCCGTAGCGGCTGAGCAGGGCGATCAACTTCATCTCGACGAGGCCGCCGTACCGGACCGGGTGCTTGGTCTCCACGAACAGCTTCGTCTTCGGCGATTCGACGACCAGGTCCAGCAGGGACTCCAGCGTCAGCACGCCCTTCTGCCCGCGCTCCGGTTCGCGTTCGAGTACGAGGTCGTCGGCGCTGTCCGGCCACTCCGGATGCCAGCTCGTGTAGTCCAGTTCGGACATTCGGTCGAGCGTGAGCGTGCTGACGACGCCGCGGCCGGACGAGGTGCGGTTGACCGTGCGGTCGTGGACGCAGACGAGGTGCCCGTCGCGGGTCAGGCGCACGTCGCATTCGAGGCCGTCGGCGCCCTGCTCGATGGCGAGGGCGTAGGCGGCGACCGTGTGTTCCGCCCGGTGTGCGGAGGCTCCCCGATGCGCCACGACTGCGGGCTGCACGGCGCGGATCATCGCACACAGGGGCTACCGTCGCCTCGTGTTTCACACGAAGGATCCGGCTTTCCTCGCCGACCCGTACCCGGCCTTCGCCGCGCTGCGGTCGCGGGGCGAGGTGCACTGGCATCCCGAACTCGGGCTCGCGGTCGCGGTGTCGCACGGCGCGTGCTCGGCGGTGCTGCGCGACCGGTCGGCCGGGCGCTTGTGGAAGGACAAGGAGCCGGTCGGGGAGCTCGCCGCGTTCAACCTGCTGCACCGGAACTCGCTGCTGGAGAACGAGCCGCCGCGGCACACGCGGCTGCGGCGGCTGATCTCGACGGCGTTCGCCCGCGGCCACACCGCCCGGCTCTCGCCGTGGGTCTCCGCCCTTGCCGGGTCGCTGGCCTCGTCGCTGGCCTCGGCGATCGCGTCGGACGGTTCCGCGGACCTGCTCACGCACGTGGCCGCGCCGCTGCCGGTCGAGGTGATCGCGGAGTTGCTCGGCGTGCCCGAGGCAGACCGCTCGCGGTTGCAGCCGTGGTCGAACGCGATCGTGAAGATGTACGAGTACGACCTCGCGCCGCCGCTGGCCGCGCGTGCCGAGGCCGCGGCCGCGGAGTTCGTCGACTACCTGCGGTCGCTTGCCGCCGCCCGGGCCGCGTCGCCGGGTTCCGACCTGATCAGCGACCTCGTCGCGGTGCGCGACGGCTCGGACCGGCTGTCGGACGACGAGCTGGTCGGGACCGCCGTGTTGCTGCTGATGGCCGGTCACGAGGCGACCGTGAACGTGATCGGCAACGGGGTGCTCGCGTTGCTGCGCAATCCCGCGGAGTGGGCGCGGCTCGTCGCCTCGCCCGAGCTCGTGCCGATCGCCGTGGAGGAGCTGATCAGGTACGACGCGCCGCTGCAGCTCTTCGAGCGGACGGCGGTGTCGGCGACGTCCATCGCCGGCTTCGACCTGGCGCCCGGGGACAAGATCGCCGCGCTGCTCGGCGCGGCCGCTCGGGACCCTCTCGTATTCGATGATCCGGATCGGCTCGACGTGGGGCGGTCGCCGAACCCGCACATCGGGTTCGGGGCGGGAATCCACTACTGCGTCGGGGCGCCGCTGGCGCGGGTGGAGATCGCGGCGGCCTTGTCGGCGCTGGTCACGCGGCTGCCCGGGTTGCGGTTGGCAGGTGAGCCGGAGCGGCGCGGGGAGTTCGTGATCCGCGGGCTGCGGACGCTGCCGGTGACTGCTTGATCGACGGGGCGCGCCGGGGGCCCCCCGGTATCCACGCTACCGGGCAGGAGTGCCGATTCCGGGGCGTTGCTTGGGGGCTGTGGACAACTCGGCCGATTGAACGGTCCATTCAATCGCGCCGGGGCCCCCCGATTTCCAGTCTAGTTGCGAGGGCTGACGGTTTTGGCTGGTCGCCGGGTTGCTGTGGATGGATTCGGGGGTTGTGGACAGCTAGCGACGAGAGTGAGCCAGGCGGGTCTTGCGTAGCTCGGGGTCGGGGGCGTTCTTCACGCTCATCACGCGGAGCTTGCGCAGGCGCTTCGGGTCGACCGGGGCCAGCAGCGTCGAGATTCGGCGGACGGTCAGCGCCGTCAGGACCGCCAGCGCAGCCGCGGCCAGGTCCGTCACGCCGGACAGGATCACACCGTCGGCCTCCGCCTGCACGCCGTTGCGGAAGCGCCAGATGATCGTCACCGCGAAGAGCAGGCCGCTCACCACCCACGCGGTCCACCAGATGAGGGTGGCGCGGGTCGGGGACGGACGCTGGTCAGCCGGGCGGTGCAGGACCTGGTGTTCGAGCTCCGCCAGGATCACGCCGGCCATGGCCAGGTTCACGCCTGGGACCAGCAGGTACGTGACCACCTGCCAGTCCTTGCGCTGCGGGATCTGTTCCGCGGCCTCGGCGGCCGCGTGGCGAGCGAGGTTCAGCCACCAGATCGTCACCGCGCCGCCGATGATCGCGAACGCCAGCGCGAGGACCGCGCCGATCGTCACCACCGCGTCGGACGTCGCCACCACCTGGTCGGACAGTGCGCCCCCGCGGCTTTGCAGCAGCAGGACGTAGCGCCAGATCTCGCCGGCCGCCGCCATCAGCGACAGGGCCGCCACCGCCCACATCATCGCGGCGGCGTGACCGCCCACCGAGCGCACCCGCTCGACGGTCACCGGCGCGCCCGTGCCCGAGTACTGGCCCGGGACCGCCGTCGGCCAGCGCCACGCCAGCGCGGGGAAGCCCCAGCGCGGCGGTTCGGAGTACGCGGGCGGCCCGAGGTACGGCAGCCGGCGACGCGGCCGGCGCTTCGGTCTGTGCGGGCTCGAGGCCACCCACCTGGTCATATGACGGTCGGCTCGCCCTGGTCGGACGTGAGGGCGCGGCCGGCCGCCTCCCACGACTGCATGCCGCCGTCGATGTTGCGGGCGTCCCAGCCGTTGGCGTTGAGGTACGCGGTGACCCGCGCGGACCGGCCGCCGCTACGGCAGATGACCAGGACCTCCTGGTCGGCGGGCAGCTCCTCGAGCCGGCCGGCGAGCTCGCTCATCGGAATGTGCTGGGCCTGCGGCGCGTGGCCGGCGTCCCACTCGTCCTGCTCGCGCACGTCCAGCAGGACGGTCTGCGCCGGCAGCTCGGCCGGAATGTCGGGCACGGTCACCGAGGGGACCTGCTGTGGCATCACACCGACGATGCTGCCACGCCGTCCCGTAGCGCCCCCGTGAGCTGGGCCCAGCCAGCGGCCGGGAAGGCGAGCGTGCCGGCCGCGGGCTGCTTGGAGTCACGCACGGCGACGGCCGGCCCGGCGAAGGCGACCTCGACGCAGGCGCCGTTGCTGCCGTTCGAACCGCTGCGGCTGCTCTTGCGCCACGCGAGGTTTGAGAGGTCCACTGTGGACACTTTGACCGCCCTATCGATCGCCGACGATCCGCTCGATCAGCACGAGCGAGTCGGCCGGACTCAACGCCTCCGAGCGGAGGTTTTCGAACTTCAGTTTAGCTTCCGTGACCGCTTTCTCATCCTCGATATGCAGGGCACCCGTTGGATATTCCACGGAGAGCATCTCCGGATCCCGCGGCTCAGGGAACGACAACAGGGTGAAGGCGCCATCCATCGAGCTGTGGGCGCCCACGCTGAGCGGAAGGACTTGAAGACCAACTGTCGGCAGTTCGGCAATTTGGACGAGGTGGCGAAGCTGCGCGCGCATCACCTCCGCTCCGCCGACCTCTCGGCGCAGCGCGGCCTCATCGAGAATGGCGGCGATGTCGAGCGGATTCTCCGAATCCATCAAACGCTGCTGGCGGATGAGCCGCACCCGCACGTCGTTGGCGATCTGCGCATCGGTCCGCCGATGGCGGCCCTGCCTCAGCATTGCGCGGATGTAGTCCTCGGCCTGGAAGAGGCCCGGCAGGTTCAGTCCCGGGAACTCCTTGACGCTCACTGCGAAGGTTTCGACATCCACATAGCCCATGTCCGTGATGCCGTAGGCGCGGAACCACAGGGGCTTGGCGGCCTCGCGGATCTGGTCCAAGAGGTCCGGGTCGTACTCGTCGTAGAGGTCCATGGCGGACCGGACGAAGTGCACGTCCGCCTTCGTCACGCCGGTCTCGATGCGGTGCAGGGCACTGCGCTTCTTGTCCAGGCGCGCGGCGGCGTCGTCCAGGCTCAGGCCCGCGGACTCCCGCATGTTCCGCAGCCGACGGCCGAGGCGGCGCCTGAGGAAAGGCGCCTTGTTGTGCGTGTTCAACTCCAGCTCCCGGTGACTCCCAGTGCGTCCGTGATCGCAGTCCGGTATCCCGTTGCTGGGATTTCCACCCTTTCGTGTCCTGGTCTCGATCAAGCAACGCGGATGCTGAAAGCCCGCTGGAGAAAGGAAAACACGTGTACGGACGACTCTTCACGCTGGTCACCATCGACGACGACAGCAAGGTCTTCGCGTGGGGACTGGAGATCGAGACCGGCGACGACCTCGAGGCGATCATCTACCGCAAGGACCCGGACACCGGCCGGACGCTGTTCGGCGTGCACGACTCGGCGCAGGCCGCGGCCGACCGGTGGAGCTCGATCGTGCCGGTCGAGATCTCCTGGGAGGAGAGCTACGTCCCCAGCCCGGCGAGCATCTCCGCGACTGAGGCGAGCGAAGTGTC
Organism: Actinophytocola sp.; assembly: GCF_036555685.1. Lineage (GTDB taxonomy): Bacteria > Actinomycetota > Actinomycetes > Mycobacteriales > Pseudonocardiaceae > Actinophytocola. Next base: position 74,651 of record NZ_DATBKY010000316.1, read on the forward strand.
GTCGAGCGGGAGCCTGCCGCGGCCGTGGGGGACGGACCCGTTCACCACGTCCGACTCGCCCCAGCCCTGCGTGATGACGATGTAGTTGCGGCCGTTCGGCGCGTAGACGACGACGTCCTGCTCCGGGGTCTCCGGGCTCGCGAAGCTGGCCGGGTAGAGCTGGAGGATCGTGCCGTCGGCCAACGTCTTGCGCTGGATCGTCGAGCAGTTGCCGAACGCCTTGACGTCGGCGTCCGCGGCCTTGCGGGGTGAGCCCTCGAAGTGGCCCGCCTCGAGCACCATGCTGGCGGGACCGTCGCCCATGTCGATCTCGTACGAGCGGAACGTGCGCGGCGCGCCGGTGTCGAGGTCGGTCCCGTACCACTCGCCCTCGACCCACTTCGGGGTGCTCTTCGCGTGTGCCGCGACCTCGTCGATGAACCGCGGTTCGACGACGTCCTGCGGTGGTGCGGCGAGCCCGGGCGCGTAGCCGAGGGCCGGCCAGGCGCCGCAGCCGTTGCCGTCGGACTTGGTCGTGATCGGCGCCCAGCCGGGGAGCAGCGTGACGCGGTATCCCTCGCCCGGGACGACCGGTTCCGTGCCGGGCGGGACGACCGGCTTGCTCGTCTGGGTGGGCGCGGAGGTCGGCGCCTCGGTCGGCGGCGTCGTCGGCACGGAGACCGCGCTCGGGGGCGACAGCCGACCGGCGGGCGGGAGCTTCTGGCCCTCGGACGCGCCGCGGAGCAGCACCCCGCCGACGCCGATCGTGGCGACGACCCCGACCACGGCGGCGACCGTCGCGCCGCGCTGGACGAGTACGCGCCGGCGTCCCCGGCGGACGACGTGGTCGAGCGTGGTGGCCACGGGGGGCGCCGGCTCGTCGGCGACCGTGCGGAGTGCGGTGCGCAGCTGGTCGTCGGTGGTCATGCGTTCCTCGCAAGGTGGGAGTCGCCCTGGTAGGCCGCACGCAAGGTGGCGAGGCCGCGGGCGGTCTGGCTCTTGACGGTGCCGGTGGAGCAGCCGAGGGTCTCGGCCACCTGCTCCACCGACAGGTCGGCGACGAAGCGCAGCACGAGCACGGCCCGCTGACCCGGGGGTACGGCCATGAGTGCGGCGTGCATGGCGATGCGCTCGTGGGAGCTGTGGTCGGGTGGGACGGGTTGTTCGGGTAACTCGGCCACGGCGTGCTCGCGGGCCCGGCCGCGGCGGCGGCTGTCGAGGAAGACCCTGGTGAGGACGGTGCGCAGGTACGCGTCGACCGTGTCGATGCGGATCTTCGCCCACCGCGCGTAGACGCGGACGAACGCGTTCTGCGCTATCTCTTCGGCGTCCGTCCAGCTGCCGCACATCGCGTACGCGATGCGCCGCGCCCCGTCGAAGCGCGCCGAGAAGAAGTCGGCGAACTCCTGGTCCCGTCCCCGCACCCCTGACCACCTCCGGTCCCTTCTACGCGGAACCGGCCACGAGGGTTGCATGTTTGCGGGAAAGTATTGGTGTGGAGTTGACAATTGACGCGCAACTCGCTGGGGCACTCGAAAAAGCACCGCTGGTGCTCGCCATCTATGACGGGGCGACGACCACGTCCGTGGAGGTCAGCGACGCGGTCACGCGGATCGCGCCGCAATCCATGGCGATCTACCCGGCAGAGGCATCGATCCGCTGGCTGCGCAACAACAACGTGGAACGCTGGATGGCCGAGGGCCGGCCGGTCGTCAGCATCGTCGATCAGCTCGATCCGGACCTGTCCGAGCTGCGCGACGAGCTGGCCGAGACGAGCCACCGCGTGATCCGGATCGGCGCGCGCGAGGTGGAGCCGGCACCGACCGCGGTCGTGGAGCGGCATCTGGCGGGATACATCGCGGACACCGACATCGGTGTCGATCGGCTGGGGATCACGCCCGACGTGGAGATGATGGCCGACCTCGTGGCGTCCCGGCTGATCAAGCCGCCGTTGTCGATCGGGTTGTTCGGGAACTGGGGGTCGGGCAAGAGCTTCTTCATGCGGCAGATGCGCGAACGGATCCGCCTCCTCGCCGACGCGGCCGCCGCCGAGGAGCAGGCCAAGAAGAAGCACGGCCGCGAGGTCTCGTCGTACTGCTCGTCGGTCCGGCAGATCACGTTCAACGCCTGGCACTACGCGGAGGCGAACCTCTGGGCGTCGCTGGCCGCGCACATCTTCGACAACCTCGCCTCCGGCGGCTCCGAGGACGACCTGCAGCGCCGGGCCGACGAGCTGGCCAAGCTGCGCGCCGAGGAGAAGTCGCTGCTCACGCAGCTCTCCGCGGCCCGGCTGGAGCGGATGATGGTCGCCGCGCAGCACGAACGGGAGCCGTTCGCGCTCGACCTGACGCACGACGACTTCCACTGGGTGGCCAAGGCGCTGGACGTGCCGGAGGCGTCGATCGACCAGGTCCGCGAGTTCGCGACGGGGAAGCTCGGGTTCAAGGCCAAGGTCCGGCAGGTGCTGTCGTTGTTCCGGCACAGCAAGCTCGCGTGGATCCTGACCGGCTCCGGAATCGCGCTGACCACCGGCATCGTGCTGCTGCTGCGCAGTCCACTGTGGCCGGCCATCACGGCGCTGGTGTCGACCGTCATAGCCGCGGTGACGCCGTTCGCGCGGGAGGTGCACCAGGCGGCCACGCGGATCAAGGCGGCGGCGGACACGAAGAAGGCGGCGACGGGCAAGCGGCTCGCGGACCTGGACGCGGAGACCGAGCGGCTGGAGCGGGCGGTCTCGGAGATGGCGGCGGGCCACGACGCGACGGCGTTCGCCCAGTCGCGCCAGGCGAGCGACGACTACACGCAGCACCTCGGCGTCGTCTCGCTGCTGCGGCGCGACCTGGAGACGTTCGCGGCGATCCTCGCCAAGGAGCGGGACGCGGGCGGCGGGCTCGAGCGGATAGTGCTGTACGTCGACGACCTGGACCGGTGCCCGCCGGACGTCGTGGTGAAGGTGCTGGAGGCGATCCACCTGCTGGTGGCGCTGCCGGTGTTCGTGGTCGTGGTGGCGGTGGACGCGCGGTGGCTGCGGCAGTCGATCGGTCAGCACTACGCGGAGATGGAGGTCTCGCCGGCGAACTACCTGGAGAAGATCTTCCAGATCCCGTTCCAGCTGTCCGCAATGGACCACGACGGGTTCGCGGACCTGGTGCGCACGCTGGCATCGAGCGGCTCGGCCGCGCCGGTGGCGTCGTCGCCGGTCGAGGTGCCGCGGCCGTCGCCGGTGCCCGCGGTCGAGTCCGCCGGCGATCCCGTGGCGCGGGACCTGCGGCCGCGGCAGCTGGACATCTCGGCGGCGGAGCTGGACTTCCTGAGCACGCTCGCGCCGCTCGTGTCCTCGCCGCGCGCGACGAAGCGGCTGGTCAACCTGTACCGGTTGCTGCGGGCGCGGCTGTCGGGTTCGGAGCTGGACTCGTTCGTCGGCGGGGACGGGGCCGCCGCGGTGCTGGTGCTGCTGGCCGTGCACGCGGGCGAGGCGAAGGCGGCGGACGGCCTGTTCGCGCGCCTCGGCGCGGCGGGCTCGGGCCTCACGTCGTGGCGCGGCCTGCTGGACCGCTACCGCGAGGACGAAGACGTGGAGTCGCTGTGCGAGCAGCTGTGCCGGATCGACGGGATGCCGGACCGTCTCGACGTGTATCGGGAATGGCTGCCGCTGGTGCGGCGCTTCTCGTTCGGTGCTTGACCGGTCGGCCTCCGGCCCCCGATCACCAGCCTACGGACCGGGGCCGACAATTCCGGTCACTTGCGGCGGCGCTGTGGACAACTCGGCCGATTGAACGGCCCATTCAATCGCCCCCGGGGGGAACCCCCGATTTCAACGCTACTCCGCGGGACCGACGGAAACGGTGCGTGGAGCTGAGACCTGTGGGGCTGTGCTTGACCTCTACTTATCTGGAGGTCGCACGGTGGTGGGGTGAGCAATGAGGACGAG
>NZ_DATBKY010000317.1:0-1749 GCF_036555685.1 Actinophytocola sp.
GGCCTCGCCGGCGAGCTGGAGTGGGCCCGCCAGGCGGCGCTGGACACGGTGCGCTGGGTGGCGACGTTCGACTTCCCGGACTTCAGCCGCGACTACGAGTTCGTCGCGCTGCGCGACCCCGCCGGGTACCCGGTCATGGGCGACCGGATCGTCTCCAGCCGCGGCCTGGACATCGCGGCCGAAGACTACGACGCGAACTTCACCGAGTTCCAGGTGCCGCACTCCACGGCGCTGCACTCGGTGCTGGACGGGAGCCGGACATACCTGGTCGGGCCGATGGCCAGGTACAGCATGAACTCCGGACACCTGCCGGAGGCGGCGGCGTCCGCCGCCCGCGCCGCCGGGCTGGGCGCCACCTGCACCAGCCCGTTCCGCAGCATCATCGTCCGCGCCGTCGAACTCGTCTACGCGTGCGAGGAGGCGCTGCGGCTCATCGAGCACTACGAGCCGCCGGACCCGCCATCGATCGACGTGCCGCCTGCGGAGGCGACCGGGTACGGCTGCACCGAGGCGCCACGCGGGCTGCTCTACCACCGGTACCGGATTATCGCGGACGGCACCATCACCGACGCGAAAATTGTTCCCCCGACCTCGCAGAACCAACGGGTCATCGAGACCGACCTGCGCGAGTTCGCCGGACCGCGGCTCGACTTGCCGCACGACCGGCTGACCTGGGAATGCGAGCAGGCAGTGCGCAACTACGACCCGTGCATCTCCTGCTCGACCCACTTCCTGGACGTGCGGGTCCTGAACCGGGCGGGCTTATGCGCGACATCGCGTACGAGGTACGGGGCTTTCTCACGGTCCGCAGGGACTCGCTGCGGGTGCCGCTGCGCGGGTCGCTGACGGTTCATGCAGGTCCGGGCGCAGGGCATTTCACCGGGGACCTCGTCCTGCGCCCGGCGGCCATCGCCCGGAAGGTCCTCGGTGTCAGCCTGTTCGGCGCCACCGTCCGGATCGACGCCGAAGCCCCCGTGGCCGGCCAGATCGACGAGCAAGGGCGGATGTCCGCGACGGTCACGGTTGACGCGGTGCTGACCGCGGTCCGCCTGGCCGGGTGGACGCTGATCGACGGCGGCTCGTGCCGCACCGCCACGCACGCGGTCGTGCCGCTGTGCTCCAGGCCCGGCTTTGACATGGCACGCGGCGGCCGCCTGGCCGGCCGGTACCAGCGGCCGCCGTTCACCGGGTGCGGGCGGCTGACTCCGGTCATCAACCTGCTCGTGGCCGGCTCGGGGAACGCCGCGGTCATCGACCTCATCCCGGGTACATAGCCCGGCGACGAGGGGCCCGCATCGATCGGAATCGCCCGGGTGTGCTCGAGCCGAAAGCCTCCTCCGAGCGGGACGATCGACCCATGCCCGCGGGCTCCGCGCGGCTTACGTTGCTCCTTGAGGAGCCGAGCTGCCAGTCGCGGCGGGCGGGGCGGCGGCATGACGAAACGAGGACACCATGGACAGGTTGAAGCCACTAGACGCAGTGTTCGTCGACGCCGAGGACGAGGATCCGCACACCTCGATGGCGATCGCCTCGATCGCGGTATTCGAGGGGCCGCCACCTTCCCACGAGGAGTTCCTGACCTTCGTCGCCGGGCGCCTGCCGCTGGTGCCCCTCTACCGCCGGAAGCTCCGCACGGTGCCGTTCCGCCTCGGGCGGCCGGTCTGGGTGGACGATCCGGATTTCGACCTCCGCTATCACGTCCGGCGTACCGCCTTGCCGGCGCCCGGAGGGGACGAGCAACTGGCCGGG
>NZ_DATBKY010000318.1:0-39526 GCF_036555685.1 Actinophytocola sp.
GCGAGCTTGCTCGCCGGCCAGCCGCTGGTTTCACTGGATCGGGTTACTCGGACGGGAAGGGTTGGACGTCCGGGTGGCAGACGGTGTTCGGACCCGGCAGCGCCAGGTCGATCAGGTAGTCCGCCGCGATCCGGTCGGTGCACTGGCTGCCGCCCAGGATGCAGTGGCCGAACGCGTCGACGCTGACCAGGCGGGCGTTGCCGAGCTCACGCGACATGCGCTGCGCGAACTTGTACTGCGTCGCCGGGTCGTAGTAGTTGCCGAACAGCAGCACCGGGGTGTCGGTGCGGTGGTTCCACGGACCGCGGTAGGCGTCCGCGTCCTGCACCGGCCATGCCGGGCAGATCGCCGGGTCACCCCAGGCGAGGTAACGCCCGAAGTCCGGGATCTGGCGCTCCCACTTGTCCGCGATGCGCGGCATCTCCGACAGCGTGTTGTTGAACGGCTTGTCGGAGCAGTTCACGGCCGCGTAGGAGTCGTCGCTCGAGTAGGGCGTGTCCGGCCGGATGTCGTACCTGGCCAGCTTTCCCTGTGCCTTGAGCGATCTCACCTCGCTCGCCGACAACGTGACCGCCTTGCGGGCCGCCGCCGACGGGTGGCTCGCGTCGTACAGCGCCTGCAGCAGCTCGGCCAGCGGACCGAAGTCCTCCGGGCTGTACAGGACGCCGGCGGCCGTGTCGATCACCGCGGCCTCGTCCCAGGCGGAGCCGTCGGGCAGCGTGATCGGGCCGACATTGCGCAGGTAGTCGTGCAACTGCGTGAACTTGTCCCGGGCGTCGCCGCCGAAGGCGCAGTCCGGGTCCTGGTCACAGCGGGCGAGGAAGTTGTCGAACGAGTACTGGAAGCCCCCGGACGAGCGCTGCCGGTCGTACTCGACGCCGTCGAGCACGCGCAGCCGCGGGTCGACGTTGCCGTCGAGGACGATCGCGCGGGCCTTCTTCGGGAACATGTTGACGTACGTGGCGCCGAGCATCGTGCCGTAGGAGAAGCCGACGTAGGTCAGCTTCTTGTCGCCGACCGCCGCGCGCAGCATGTCGAGGTCCTGGGCGACGTCCTCGGTGGCCATGTGGTCGAGCAGCGGGCCGCCGAATCGACCGCAGAACTTGCCGTAGTCCTTGAGTGCCTTGGCCGTCGTGGACTCCTCCTGCGCGGTGACCGGCAGCAGGCTCATCCGGCCGAAGACGTCGTCGGCGTCCTCCTCGGTGGCGAAGCAGCGCAGCGGGGTGCTGCGGGCGACGCCGCGCGGGTCGAAGCCGATGAGGTCGAATCGGTCGAGCACCTCTGGCTCGAAGATGTTCGCGCCGGCCTTCGGCATGCGGTAGCCGCTGCCGCCCGGGCCACCCGGGTTGAGGAACAGCGAGCCGACGCGGTCGGCCTGGTCGTTCGCGGCACGGCGCATGAGCGCGAGGTCGACCGTGCCGAGCCTGGGATGCTCGTGGTCGAGCGGGACGGCGTAGTTCGCGCAGCTGTACTGCGGCAGCTCGGCCGGCGGGACGCCGACGAGCTCGGACGGATCGCACTCGCCCCATTCGACCGGGACGGGCGCCTTCGGAGCCGGTGCGGCCGCGGCGGAGCTGGCCGGCACGACAAGCCCGAGCGCTCCCGTGACCACGGCGAGCGCGGCGATGGCACCGCGCTTCGCCGACCGTGTGGATCTTTCAGACACGGCTGAACCCTTCTCCCGACCTGGAGCGACATATCGTCACTGCACCAGTCGGAAGACTCACACAATGTGATGATCTTAGATATCGGCGAATTGGGCGATTCCACTACTGCAGTTGGTTACGTCCGAAAGTTGGCGTGGTGACTGGTCCGTCCGAGATCGGCCGTGTGTCGGCCGGGGGCTCATCGGCGGCGATGAACCCCAGCTCGTCATGGTTCGCCCGGTCAGCTACTTCGGCACCGCCTTCGACAGGGAGACTCCGAAGCGGTTTTCCCTGTCCGTCCACCAGTTCTGGAGCTCGAAGCCCGCGTCCGCGAGCTCGGAGCGCACCTTTTCCTCGCGGAACTTGGCCGAGACCTCCGTGCGCATCTCCTCGCCCGCCACGAAGGCCACCGTCAGGCCGACGACCGGGACGTGGACCTCCATCGGCCTCGTGGCGCGCAGGCGCATCTCGATCCACTCCTCCTCGTAGTCCCACAGGGCCACGTGGTCGAAGGAGGTCACGTCGAAGTCGGCGGCCAGTTCGCGGTTCAGGACGTGCAGGACGTTGCGGTTGAACTCCGCCGTCACGCCGGCCGCGTCGTCGTACGCGCGGACCAGGGTCTCCGGCGACTTGACCAGGTCCGTGCCCAGCAGGAGCCACTCCCCCTCCTCGAGCACGTCCCGCACGCTCGACAGGAACTTCGCCCGCTCCGCCGGGACCAGGTTGCCGATCGTCCCGCCGAGGAACGCGAACAGGCGGCTCGGCGAGCCCGGGAGCAGGGCCAGGTGCTGGGTGAAGTCCCCGACGACGCCGTGCACGGTGACCGGGTCGTAGGCCGAGCCGAGTACGGCCGCGGCGTCGCGGAGGGCCGACTCCGACACGTCCAGCGTCACGATCTCCCGCAGGGAACCGTGTTCGCGCAACGCGTCCAGCAGCAGTCTGGTCTTCTCCGACGAGCCCGAGCCCAGCTCGACCAGGGTGGTCGCGTTCGTCAACGACGCGATCTCGGGTGAGCGGGCCGCCAGGATCTCCCGCTCCGCGCGCGTCGGGTAGTACTCGGGCAGCCTGGTGATCTGCTCGAACAGCTCGCTCCCCCGCGCGTCGTAGAACCACTTGGGCGGCAAGGTCTTCGGGGTCGCGGTCAACCCCGTCCGGACGTCCGACCGCAGGCCCCGCACGATGTCGTCCGGGGTGAGGTGAACGGTCAGGTCAACGTCGCTCCCGACATCGCCTCGCAGGCTCGGCGATGCCGCTCGCGGTCGCCCGGTGTCTGAGGATTCGCTCGCAAGCTCGCTCATTGTGCTCCGATCTGCGTGATGTCCACCGTGGACCGGGTGGCGACGACCAGGTGCCGGTCCGGCACCTCGCGCCACGCCGGGTCGTCGTCGTACGGCTCCGAGGCAATGACGACCGACGAGCCGCGCTCGCCGACCCACAGGGAATGAGTCCAACTCGTACCGACGATCTGCCTGCCGTCGGTCAGCAACAGGTTCAGCCGCGAGCCGGGCGCCGCCGCCTCGACCTCCACGACCAGGGACGCCATCGCGTCGGCCGGCTTGTCGCCCGCGGACAGGCGGTGCCACAACAGTGCCCACAGCAACGCCGCGTCCGTCGGCGCCTCGAGGGTCAGCAACGCCGCCACCGGCAGCGTCGACGCGAGGTCGGCGACCGCGGCCGGCCAGCCGCGAACCACGCCGTTGTGGCTGAACAGCCAGCCCTCGCGGGCGAACGGCGCGGACGCGGTCTCGACCACCGGCATGCCGACGGTGGCCGAGCGGACCGCGGCCAGCACCGCGCCCGACGTGATCTCCGCCGCGAGCCGCGGCAGTGCCGTGTCCGTCCACATGGGAACGGCGCGGCGGAGCAGCGCGGGCTCGGGCGAGGACCCGGTGTACCAGCCGATGCCGAAGCCGTCGGCGTTCACCGTGCCCCCGCACCGCATGTCCCGGGGCGCCCACGACTGCCGCAGCAGCGAGTGCTCGGGCGTCAGCAGCAGGTCGGCGAGCCGCACGGGCTCACCGACGTATGCGATGTGCCGGCACATCCGCTACGCGTACTCCGCCGGCGACGCGTCGCGTGCGCACCGGAAGCCGGCGAAGATCTGCCGCCGGATCGGGTAGTCCCAGTTGCGGAACGTGGCCCGGCACGCGGCCGGGTCGGTGCCGAACGAGCCACCGCGCAGCATCTTGTAGTCGCCGCCGAAGAACACCTCCGAGTACTCCCGGTACGGGAACGCCGCGAACCCGGGATAGCCGTGGAAGTCGGTGTCGAGCCACTCCCACACGTCGCCGATCAGCTGGTGCACCCCGCTCGGCGACACGCCCGCCGGGTACGCGCCGACCGGGGCCGGGGACAGGTGCCGCTGGCCGAGGTTGGCGTGCTGCGGACCGGGATCCTCGTCGCCCCACGGGTAGCGGCGCGAGCGGCCGGTGGCCGGGTCGAACCGGGCGGCCTTCTCCCACTCCGCCTCGGTGGGCAGGCGCTTGCCGGCCCACGCCGCGTACGCCCGCGCCTCGTGGAAGCAGACGTGCACGACCGGCTCGTCCGGCGGGATCGGCTCGACCACGCCGAACTTGTCGCGCAGCCAGCGGTCCCCACCCGAGCCGCCGGAGCGCTTCCAGAAGCGCGGCGCGGTCAGGCCGGCCTTGACGCGGTACGCCCAGCCCTCGGCGCTCCACCAGCGCTCGTCGTCGTAGCCGCCGGCCGCGATGAACTCCGCGTACGCGGAGTTGGTGACCGGGGCCGTGTCGATGAAGTACGCGTCGACGTGCACGTCGTGCGACGGGCGCTCGTTGTCCAGGGCCCACGGGTCGACCGACGTGCCCATCGTGAACGTGCCGGCGGGAATCAGGACCTCCGCCGCCGGCAGCGGCCGCCCGGGCGGGGGCGGCGGCGCGTCGAGCACCGCGGCGCCCTTGCGCAGCTGGTGGGTGGCCAGCATCGTCTCGTCGTGCTGCTGCTCGTGCTGCACGATCATGCCGAACGCGAAGCCGTCGTGGACGAGCCGGCGGCCCTCCAGCGGGCTGTGGTCGAGGATGTCGAGCACCTTCTCCCGCACCTCCCCGACATACGCGCGTGCCTCCGCCGGGTTGAGCAGCGGCAGCGCGGGCCGGTCGGCTCGCGGGTGCTGGAAGGCGTCGTACAGGTTGTCGATGTCGCAGCGGATCGGCTCGCGCTCGCCGACGTCGCGCACCAGCCAGAGCTCCTCCTGGTTGCCGATGTGGGCGAGGTCCCACACCAGCGGGGACATGAGCCTGGAGTGCTGGCGCGTCAGGTCGTCGTCGTCCACCGCGTCGGTGAGCGCGACGCTGCGGTCGCGGGCCCGCTGCAGCTGCGCGGCGACGTGCGCACGCAGTGCCTCGGTACCGGCGTCTGCCGCGTCGACGATCGGGGTCATCGGGTGCTCCTCTGCGGTAGGCGATCGAGGTCGGCGAGGATGACGTCGGTCAGGTCGCGACCGAGGCCCATCGCGGGCAGGGCGGCTGCGCCCAGGTCGAGCACCGTCGCGGCCGCGGTGGCGAGCGCGCGATCGGCGAGTCCGTCCCTCGCCGCGGGCAGCCACCGGTCGCCGACCGGCAGGCACGCGTCGAGCACCGCGTCGACCGTGCGCGGCGTGGACAGCAGCGCGGCGAGCAACGCGACCGGGGTGACCCAGCCGTCGCCGCGCTGCGCGTCGAGGTAGCGGACTTCGAGATATCCGTGCGGGCGCACGGGCGGGAACATCGTGGACAGGTGGTAGTCGAGGTCTTCGGTGGTCGGCCGCTCCGGTAAGGCGCCGCCGACCCAGTCGGCGAAGCTCACCCCCCGCGGCGTGGCCCAGCGCTCGCCCTCGCCGCGCACGCAGAGCACCGGCGTGTCGAGCACCCGACGGGCCCAGTCGGCCACCGGATCGGCGACGATCGCCGAGGGCGAGCTGCGCGGCGGGTCGGTGCCGAGGACGGCCCGCATCCGGGCCGACGCCCATCCCGTGGCGCGGCCCTGGAGAGTCGGTGAGTTGGCGAACGCGGCCACCAGCACGGGACCGAGCGCGGTGACCGCCGTCCACCGCGAGGGCAGCGTTTCGGGCTCGCCCGCGTCGAGGCACACCTGCAGCCCGGCGGTCGCGCACATCATCGTGAGCCCGTGTGGCCCGATCGGCTCGAACACCTGCTCCATCGCGGCGTAGCGCGGGGTCTGTAGCAGGCGCCGGGGAGTTCGGTGCTGATCGACGGCCGTGTCGCCGAGGACGAAACCGGCGGAGGCGAGCAGATCACTGAGGAAGGCGAGGTCAGCGGTGACGACGCCGAACAACTCGCTCAGTGTTGGCTGTGGAAGGGCGGAGATCTCGACCTGGCCGCCGGGTTCGAGGGTGAGCGGCGAGCCGGCCGGAAGCGGTAGCTCGGGACTTTCCTTGTTCAACGTGCGGGGCGCGTACGGCCCCAGTGCGGCGCGGAGCCGGGCCGGGTCGAGTGGCCGCCGCGGGTCGTCCTCATGGTGGACGATCCATTCCAGCTCGACACCCGTGAGCCGCGGCGGTCCGTGCTTGAAGCAGACCGAGGCCACGTATGCCTCCGCCTCCACGCGGTCGGAAAGGCGGTGGCGGAACGGCTCAATGACTTGCGAACTTCCTGGCACTTTCGGCAAAGCGGTCACGTCGACCCTCCGTTCCCGAGGTCGAAATCGACGCTACACGCGACCACCGACACTCACATGGACCGCGAACGCCGCCAGGGGCCGAGCGCCGCGAGGCAAGCCACAGTACGTACGTACGGATTGCATCGGAACCTGGCTGCTGCCACGATCATCGGATGCCACGGGTCAGCCAGGACCACCTCGAAGCGCGCCGCCACCAGATTCTCGACGGCGCCCGGGTGTGCTTCGCACGCTACGGCTACGAGGGCGCCACGGTCCGCCGGCTCGAGGAGGCCACCGGCCTGTCCCGCGGCGCGATCTTCCACCACTTCCGCGACAAGGAGTCGCTGTTCCTCGCCCTCGCCGAGGACGACGCGCACCGCATGGCCGACGTCGTCGCGCGCGAGGGCCTGGTCCAGGTCATGCGTGACCTGCTGTCGACGGACGGCGCGGACTGGCTGGGCAGCAGGCTCGAGCTCTCCCGGCGGCTGCGGACCGACCCGGAGTTCCGGGCCCGCTGGGCCGAGCGGTCGGAGCAGCTCACGATCGCCACCCGGCAGCGCCTCGAACGCCAGCGCGAGGCCGGCAACCTGCGCGACGACATCGACGTGGCGGTGCTGACGTCCTACCTCGAGCTGGTCCTGGAGGGCCTGGTGTCGCACCTCGCGATGGGCCTGCCGGCCGACGACCTGGAGCCGGTGCTGGACCTCGTCGAGTCGTCGGTGCGCCGAGCGGGCCCCAAACCGTAGGAGGATCCTGGGGACATGGATCTTCTGGATGCGCACGCCCACGCGATGGACGTGTTCGACCGGGCCGTGCACAAGGTCGGGATCGGGGACTGGGACTCCCCCACCCCGTGCACCGAGTGGACCGTGCGCGACCTGGTGAAGCACCTGGTGAGCGAGCAGCTGTGGGTGCCGGACCTGCTCGCCGGCAAGACGGTCGAGGAGGTCGGCGACAAGTACGACGGAGACGTGCTCGAGGACGACCCCCTGCACGCGTGGACCGAGTCCTCGCAGGCCGCGCGGGGCGCGTGGCTGCAGCCGGGCTCGCTGGTCAAGGTCGTGCACCTGAGCTTCGGCGACACCGACGGCGCCGAGTACTGCTGGCAGATGACCACGGACCTGGCCGTGCACGGCTGGGACCTCGCGACCGCCGTCGGGGCCGAGGCCCGCATGGGCGACGAGCTCGCCACCGCGGTGCTCGAGTACGTCGAGCCGCAGCTCGACCTGTGGCAGGGCACCGAGTGGTTCGCCGCACCGGTGCCGGTGCCCGCCGACGCCGATCCCGAGACTCGCCTGGTAGCGCTGCTCGGCCGCACGCCCTGACGGATAGACTTGACCCGGCCATCCGGCCGGTGACCTGCGAGGAGTGACCTGCTAGAGCGATGAACGGTGTGCTCTTCGACATTCTCGGCGTGCTCGCGGTCGCCGCGCTGACGTTCGGCACGGCGGTCTTCGTGGCCGCCGAGTTCTCGCTCACCGCACTCGAGCGCAGCACCGTCGAGAACCACCTCCGCCAGGTCGGCGACGCCCGCGCCAAGCGGGTGCACCACGCGCAGCAGACGCTGTCCTTCCAGCTCTCCGGCGCGCAGGTCGGCATCACGATCACGACGCTGACCATGGGCTTCATCGCCGAGCCGATCATCGCCGGCTGGTTCACCCCGCTGCTGTCCGTCCTGTCGGTGCCGCCCGCCGCCGCCGAGGCGATCGCGGTGGTCGTGGCGCTGCTGCTGGCGAACCTGATCTCCATGCTGTTCGGGGAGCTGGTGCCGCAGTTCCTCGCGATATCCCGGCCGCTGCCGACCGCCCGCGCGGTCGCCGGCACCCAGACGCGGTTCTCCTCGGCGCTGCGCTGGTTCATCGACCTGCTGAACGCGTGGGCCAACTGGCTGGTACGGCGGCTCGGCGTGGAGCCGGCCGACGAGCTGGCCTCGGCCCGCTCGCCGCAGGAGCTGGACTCGCTGGTACGCACGAGCGCGGAGCGCGGCACGATCGACCCGGGCACCGCGACGCTGCTGAACCGGTCGCTGCGGTTCGGCGAGCGCACGGCCGACGAGCTGATGACCCCGCGAATGCAGGTCGAGTCGCTGCCGACGGACGCGACGGTCGGCGACCTCATCGAGCTGACCCGCCGCACGGGGTTCTCCCGCTTTCCCGTGCACGAGGGCGACCTCGACGACGTGCGCGGCGTGGTGCACGTCAAGCAGGCGTTCAGCATCCCGGCCCAGAAGCGCGCCGACACCCCGGTCAGCTCGATCATGCTGTCCGCGCAGATCGTGCCGGAGAGCCTGGACGGCGACACGCTGCTCGACCGCCTGCGCAGCTCGGGCCTGCAGCTCGCGATCGTGGTCGACGAGTACGGCGGCACCGCCGGCCTGGTGACGCTGGAGGACCTGGTCGAGGAGATCGTCGGTGACGTGCGCGACGAGCACGACCGGGGCGAGATCAACCCGATACGCCCGCTCGGCCGGGACAGCTGGATGGTCTCCGGCCTGCTGCGGGACGACGAGCTGGCGGACGCGACCGGGTTCCGGATGCCCGAGGGCGACTACGAGACGCTGGCCGGCCTAGTGCTGACCCGGCTCGGGCGGATCCCCGAGGTCAACGACGAGGTGAAGGTCGACGGCTGGCGGATCACGGTCATGCGGATGGACCGCCACCGGGTCGCCGAGCTGCGGGTGGCGAAGATCCCCGCGGAGGTGCCCCGATGAGCGGTGGTGTGGCCGTCACGGTCGCGGTGGTCCTGCTCGCCGGGAACGCCTTCTTCGTCGGCGCGGAGTTCGCCCTCGTCAGCGCGCGGCGCGACCGGCTGGAGGCGCTGGCGGACCAGGGGGTCGAGCGGGCGCGGATCGTGCTGCGGGCGGCCGAGCAGACATCGCTGATCCTCGCCGGCGCGCAGCTGGGTATCACGCTGTGCACGATCGGCCTCGGCGCGCTGGGCGAGCCTGCCGTGGCGCGGTTCCTCGAGTTCGCGCTGCAGCCGCTGGACCTGCCCGCGGCCGTGCTGCACCCCATCGCGTTCGCGGTGTCGCTGGTGCTCGTGTCGATCCTGCACATCGTGCTCGGCGAGATGGTGATGAAGAACATCGCGATCGCCGCGCCGGAGCGGACGGCCGTGTTGCTGACTCCGGTCCTGGTCGGCTGGATCCGGTTGATCCGGCCGGTGATCTCGCTGCTGAACGCGTGCGCGAAGGGCGTGCTACGGCTGCTGAAGGTCGAGCCGAAGGACGAGATCGAGGGCGCGCACACGCGGGAGGAGCTGGCGTCGCTGATCGCCGACTCACGCGCGGAGGGCCTGCTGGACCAGGCCGAGCACCGCCGGCTCACGCAGACGCTGTCGTCGGCGGAGCGGACGGTCGCGGACGTGCTGGTACCGCTGGACGAGGTGCACACGGTGCCGCACCCGCCGACCGTGGGCGACGTCGAGGAGGCGGTCACCAGGACCGGGTTCTCGCGGTTCCCGGTGCGCATGCCCGACGGCCGGCTGAACGGCTACCTGCACGTGAAGGACGTGCTCGACCAGGCGGACGCGGACCCGGCGACGCCGGTGCCCTACCACCGCGTGCGCGGGCTGCCGGAGATCCCCGCCGACTCGCGGCTGGATGAGGCGCTGGCGGCGTTGCGCCGGGCGCAGAGCCACGTGGCGAAGGCGGTCGCGGCGGACCGGACGGTGCTCGGCGTGGTGGCGCTGGAGGATCTGGTCGAGGAGTACGTCGGCACCGTGCGGGACGCGACCCACCGGGATCCCGACTCGTGATCGTGTCGGACTGGCGGGCCCGGCGCGACGCGCACGTCGCGCGGGTGCGCAGGTGGACGGATCCCTTGCGGGAGCGGCGGTCTGGCGGCACGCGCCACCCGGTCCTCGACTTTCTCTTCACCTACTACTCGCACCGGCCGTCTCGGTTGCTGCGCTGGCATCCGGGGCCGGGCGTGGTGCTCGCGGACGCCTCGGCGTACCTGCGGTGGCCGGCATACCGTTCGGTGCCGGGCGGCGTGACGCTCGGGCCGCTGCCGGCTTCGCGGCTGCCGACCGTACGGTTCGTCCGCGCGCTGCTCTCGGCGTCGGCCGGGCGGTCGCCGTGGCTCGGGTGCTTCGGCCTGCACGAGTGGGCGATGGTGTACCGGTCCGACGCGGTGCGCCATGCGGACTGGCCGTTGCGGCTCGGCACGTCCGGCACCGACCGCGTGGTGGAGTCGATGCCGATCCGGTGCACGCACTTCGACGCGTTCCGGTTCTTCACTCCCCCGGCGCGGCCGCTGAACTCGGTGCAACCGTCGCGTTCGGACCAGGTCGAGCTGGAGCAGCCGGGCTGCCTGCACGTCGGCATGGATCTGTACAAGTGGGCCTACAAGCTCGACCCGTACGTGCCGTCCTCTTTGGTGGCCGACTGCTTCGAGCTGGCGCACGACATCCGGGTGCTGGACATGTGCGCGAGCCCGTACGACCTGAGCGAGCTCGGCTACGCTCCCGTCCCCGTCGAGACGGCGGCGGGCCGGGCCGAGTACGCCCGGCGGCAGGCGGAGTTCGCGTCGCGGGCGGCGCCGCTGCGAGCTCGGTTGATCGAACTGTGCGAGGTGCTGGAGGCCGCGTGAGGCGCGTGTGGACGTTGGCGGCCGCCGACCTGCTCGCGCAGATCACCGGCCGCTGATCCGTCAGCTCTGGTAGGCCTCGATGGGCGGGCAGGAGCAGACCAGGTTGCGGTCGCCCTTCGCGCCGTCGATCCGGCGGACCGGGGGCCAGACCTTCGCGCCCGTGGCGCCCGTCGGGTAGGCGGCCTCCTCGCGGCTGTACGGGTGGTCCCACTTGCCCGCGATCGACTCCGCCGTGTGCGGGGCGCCCACGAGCGGGTTGTCGTCCGCCGGCCAGTCGCCCGCCGCGACCCGGTCGACCTCCCGGCGGACGGCGATCATGGCGTCGCAGAAGCGGTCGAGCTCCGCCAGGTCCTCGCTCTCGGTCGGCTCCACCATCAGCGTGCCGGCCACCGGGAAGGACATCGTCGGGGCGTGCAGGCCGTAGTCCGCCAGCCGCTTCGCCACGTCGTCGACCGTGATGCCCGTCGACTTCGTGATGCCGCGCAGGTCCAGGATGCACTCGTGCGCGACCCGGCCGTGGGCGCCCGTGTAGAGCACCGGGTACGAGTCGCGCAGTCGCGCCGCGACGTAGTTCGCCGCCGCCACCGCGGTCATCGTCGCCCGCCGCAGCCCCTCGGCGCCCATCATCCGCACGTACGCCCACGAGATCGGCAGGATAGACGCACTCCCCCAGGGCGCCGCGCTGATCGGGCCCACGCCCGTCTCCGGGCCGGCCGTCGGCTGCAGCGGGTGGTTCGGCAGGAACGGCGCCAGGTGCTCGCGCACGCCGATCGGGCCGACGCCCGGGCCGCCGCCGCCGTGCGGGATGCAGAACGTCTTGTGCAGGTTCAGGTGCGAGACGTCCGCGCCGAACTCGCCGAACCGGGCGAGCCCGATGAGCGCGTTGAGGTTCGCACCGTCCACATAGACCTGACCGCCCGCGTCGTGCACCAGCGAGCACACCTCGCGCACGGTGTCCTCGTACACGCCGTGGGTCGACGGATACGTGATCATGATGCACGCCAGGTCGGTCCGGTGTTCATCCACAGTGGACCGCAGGTGGTCCATGTCGATGTTGCCGTGCGCGTCGCACTTGACGACGACCACGCGCATGCCCGCCATCGCCGCGCTCGCCGCGTTCGTGCCGTGCGCCGACGCCGGGATCAGGCAGACGTTGCGCGCGCCCTGCCCGTTCGACCGGTGGTAGGCGCGGATCGCCAGCAGCCCGGCGAACTCCCCCTGGCTGCCTGCGTTCGGCTGCAGGCTCACCGCGTCGTATCCGGTCAGCGCCGCGAGCCAGCCCTCCAGATCGGACACGATCCGCAGCAGCCCGGCCGCGTCGGACACCGGCGCGAACGGGTGCAGCTCCGCGAACGCCGGCCAGGTGATCGGCTCCATCTCCGCGGTGGCGTTGAGCTTCATCGTGCAGGAGCCCAGCGGGATCATGCTGCGGTCGAGCGCCACGTCCTTGTCCGACAGCGCGCGCATGTACCGCAGCAGCGCGGTCTCCGACCGGTGCCGGGAGAACACCGGGTGGGTCATGAACTCGGTCGTCCGGGCGAGCGAGTCCGGGTAGGCGTCGTCGCTGGCCGCGTCCAGGTCCTCGATCGACGCCGGCGTCACGCCGAACGCCTGCCACACCTGGCGCAGGTGCGCCCGCGTGGTGGTCTCGTCGCAGGCGATGCCGACGTGGTCGGCGCCGGCCTGCCGGAGGTTGACGCCGAGCGACCGCGCGCCCGCGACGACGTCCGCGGCGCGGCCGGGCACGCGGGCGAGCACCGTGTCGAAGAAGGTGTCGTGCACGACCTCGACGCCGCCCTCGCGCAGGCCGGCGGCGAGCACGACCGCCATCCGGTGCGCGCGCGTCGCGATCGCCCGCAGGCCCTCCGGCCCGTGGTACACCGCGTACATCGAGGCGACGACCGCGAGCAGCACCTGCGCGGTGCAGATGTTGCTGGTCGCCTTCTCCCGGCGGATGTGCTGCTCACGCGTCTGCAGGGCGAGCCGGTACGCCCGGTTCCCGTCGGCGTCGGTGCTCACCCCGACCAGCCGGCCGGGCAGCTGGCGCTCCAGTCCCTTGCGGACGGCGAGGTAGCCGGCGTGCGGGCCGCCGAAGCCCATCGGCACGCCGAAGCGCTGGGTGCTGCCGGCGACGACGTCCGCGCCGATCTCGCCGGGCGGGCGCAGCACGGTCAGCGCGAGGATGTCCGCGGCGACCACGACCTGCGCACCCCGCTCGTGCGCGGCCTCGACCAGCGCCGCGTGGTCACGGACCGCACCGCCCGCGCCCGGGTAGGACAGCAGCAGGCCGAAGAACTCCCCGTCGGGCAGCCCGCCGGCGAGGTCGACGACCTCGACCTCGATGCCGAGCGGCTCGGCACGGGTCTGGATGACGGCGATGGTCTGCGGGAACGTGTCGGCGTCGACGAGGAAGCGCGACGTCGTGGCCCGGCCGGCGCGGCGGATCAGCGTCATCGCCTCGGCCGCGGCGGTCGACTCGTCGAGCATGGAGGCGTTGGCGAGCTCCATGCCGGTCAGGTCGGCGACCATCGTCTGGAAGTTCAGCAGCGCCTCGAGCCGGCCCTGGGAGATCTCCGGCTGATAGGGCGTGTACGCGGTGTACCAGGCCGGGTTCTCGAGGATGTTGCGGCGGATGACCGGCGGGGTCAGCGTGCCGTAGTAGCCGAGGCCGATCATCTGGGTACGGACCTCGTTGCAGTCGGCCAGCGCGCGCAGCTCGGCGAGCGACCGGTGCTCGGCGGCCGGCGCGGGCAGCCCGCCGGCCACGCCCTGCTCGCGGATCGAGTCGGGCACGGCCTGCTCGACGAGCTCCTCCAGCGAGCCGACGCCGATGACGTCGAGCATCCGGGCCAGCTCGGCGGGGCTCGGCCCGATGTGCCGGTCGGCGAACTGGATGCCGTCCTCGAGCGCCGCGAGCGGGATGCGGTCCCTGGTCCCGTCGAATGTCACTGTCGCCTCCCGGTCTGGGGCTGGGCATGCCGAAGCAGCCCTCCCACTCTGTCCGTGCCCGGACGTGCCGGGCGCCTGAGAGCTTCGTCCGCACCGGCGGACTTGCACCTTCGGCGGGGTGGACGGCCACCCGCTTTCCAGAGGCGTCTCGCCCACGCGGTCCGGGTGCCTGAGAGGTTCCGGGGAGGAGTTGCTCCTTCGGCGCCGAGCCGTGGCTCGGTCTCTCCCGCGCGGGATCTGGCGACTACACCGGGCAGCCTACCCCCGCGCGGCGGACAACCGCTGGACTACCCATTGGCGCGCCGAGCAGGGACTTTCACCAGCCCAGCGCGAAACAAGAATCCTTCTGGTACGAAAGCTCAGCCGGCGTTGCGGGCCTTGCGGCGGGCGGAGAGCTCGTCCTCGGTGATCGGCTCCACCACACCGCCGTCGGCCCGCTCGGCCGGGAACTCGTGGATGGTGCCGTTGATCTCCTGCATGGCCCCGCTGACGGCGATGCCGAACACGCCCTGGCCGCCCTGCAGTAAGTCGACGATCTCCTCGGGTGAGGTGCATTCGTAGACCGTGGTGCCGTCGCTGAACAACGTGATCTTGGCGAGGTCGCGCACGCCGCGGCGGCGCAGGTGGTCGACCGCGACGCGGATGTTCTGCAGCGAGACCCCGGTGTCCAGCAGGCGCTTGACCACCTTCAGGACCAGCACGTCCTTGAACGAGTAGAGCCGCTGCGAGCCCGAGCCGTGGGCGCTGCGGATCGTCGGGGCGACGAGCCCCGTGCGGGCCCAGTAGTCCAGCTGGCGGTAGGTGATTCCGGCGATCTGGCAGGCGGCGGGCCCGCGGTAGCCGACGAGCTCGTCGGGCGCTGACTCGTCCGGGAACAGCTCTCCCTGCTCACCGGTGCCGGCCTCGACGGGACCTTCCTCGACCACGCCTGCCTCCGCTCTTCAACCGCCCGCGAGTCGCTGGGCAGGACGCACGAATGACATCCTCGCGATTCGCTCAGGATTGACGGTAGGTCGGCGGCGGGGACCGGTCAACGCGACGCGCGGGCGAACCAGCGCAAACCTCAACGTCAAGTCGAGACTTTGGGTGTCCGGCCCACGAACTCAGGTGTCGGCACCCCGGAAGTCTTCCGGTGAGACGGAGTCGAGGAACTCGCGGAACTTCTCGACCTCGTCCTCCTGCTCATCGGGGATGATGAGCCCGGCTTCCTGCAGCACGGCGTCCTCGGCGTGGATCGGCACGCCGATCCGAAGGGCCAACGCGACCGAGTCGCTCGGCCTGGCCGACACCCGCACGTCGCCGTCGAAGACCAGCTCGGCGAAGAAGGTGCCCTCGCGCAGGTCGGTGATGCGGACCTGCTCGAGCTCGCGGCCCAGCGCACCGATGACGTCCTTGAGCAGGTCGTGCGTCAGCGGGCGAGCAGGCCGCACGCCCTGCTGCTCCAGGGCGATGGCCGTCGCTTCGACCGACCCGATCCAGATGGGGAGGTAACGCTCACCGTCCGTCTCGCGCAGCAGCAAGATCGGTTGGTTGGCAGGCAGTTCCACCCGCACGCCCACGACCCGCATCTCGCTCATCGGGCTCGCCTCCCTTCGCGGAGCGATGGTGTCGACCCACACGACCGAGGATCGCTCATCGCTGGCCTCGACGCTACCCGCCATCCGGTCCCGACGCTTGCGTAATCGGCCAGCGATCCGCGTCACGATGCGAGAACGCCCGATGACGAGCCGTACGTTGATCTTTACCTTACCTGCCCGAAATCTGGCGCAATCCCGCCTTGACGAGCAAGGTGTGCAGCCCTACCGAGAGGGCGGCGAGCTCCCGCATCGCCTCGTCGGCCCGGCCGCGGGCGTCCTCGCCCTGCTGCCGGTACAGCGGCGCGACGATCTGCTCCAACAACCCGACCTCACGGTCCGCTGAGGCGCGGAACGCGCGCAGGTGCCGCGGCTCGATCCCGTACCCGGCCATCGCGGACACCAGCTGCGCGACCGCGGCGGACTCCGTGTCGTAGAACCCGGCGGCACCCGGACGGACCAGGCCGTACTGCTCCAACTCACGCAGCGTGGCCAGGTCGATGCCGGCCCGCTCGAGCAGCTCCTCCTGGGTCAGGCGGCGCACGGGCGTGTCGGCGAACTCCTCCGCGCCGGGTAGCCCGTCCGCCGACACGGACTCGAGCGGCGCGCGAGGCAGCTCGCGCTCGCCCTCCCCGCGGTCGGCGGCGTCGAGCTGCTCCTTGATCACCTTCAGCGGCAGGTAGTGGTCGCGCTGCGCGGACAGCACGAACCGCAGCCGCGCCAGGTCGGCCGCGCTGAACTGGCGGTATCCCGACCGCGTGCGGGCGGGCTGGATCAGGCCCTCGGACTCCAGGAAACGGATCTTGGAGATCGTGACGTCCGGGAAGTCCGGGCGGAGCCGGCCGAGCACCGCACCGATGCTCATCCCCTCCGCCGCTGGCCGCCCGGCAGCCGTCACACCGAACCCCGAGCGGTTTAGGACGCGTTGGGGCCGGTGAGGAAGACCAGGCGGAACTTGCCGATCTGCACCTCGTCGCCACCGGCGAGCACGGCCTGGTCGACCGGCTCGCGGTTGACGTAGGTGCCGTTCAGGCTGCCCACGTCGATGACCACGAACTCGCCGCCCTCGCGCCGGAACTCGGCGTGGCGGCGGGAGACCGTGACGTCATCGAGGAAGATGTCGCTGTCCGGGTGCCGCCCCGCGCTGGTCGTGTCCCGGTCGAGCAGGAAGCGGGAGCCCGCGTTGGGTCCGCGCTTGACCACCAGCAGCGCGGAGCCGGCCGGGAGGGCGTCGACGCCGGCGACGGACGGTTCCGCAGGCGGGGTCTCAGTGCCCTCTTCGGCGAGGAAGTCGGCCCGGAAGACCGAAGTCCGCTCCGGAGACTGCTCCGGCGGGACGCCGGGCCCGTCGTTGGTGCTCACCTGAGCTCTCCTCCTGCTGGTGCTGACTTCTGTCCTTAGAACCTACCGTGCGCGATCAGCAGGCCAGACGGTGACCCGCCCCCACGCGGCGGCTCACGCCTTCTCGGTCAGCTCCTGGTATGCGGATGCGTCCATGAGCCCCTCGAGGGCGTCCGCGTCGGCCACGCTGAGCTCGATGATCCAGCCCTCCCCGTACGGGTCGCTGTTGATCAGCTCCGGCTGGCCGTCGAGGGCCGAGTTGACCGCGGTGACCTCGCCGGCCACCGGCGCGAAGATCTCCGACACGCTCTTGGTGGACTCCACCTCGCCGACCGGGTCGCCCGCGGTCACGGTCTTGCCGACCTCCGGCAGGTCCACGTAGACGACGTCGCCGAGCTGCTGCTGGGCGTAGTCGGTGATGCCGACCCGCACGGTGCTCTCCGCCTTGGTGGCAAGCCACTCGTGCTCCTCGGTGTACTTGAGCTCCTCCGGCGTCACGGGCCCCATCCTCCACGCTCGGTGCGATGTGTCGGGCGAATCCTAGAGGGGTGCCGGGCGCACCGACGACCGCAGTGCCAGGCGTGTCTGCACGAGGTAGAGCACCCCCGACCAGAGGAACAGCGCGCCGCCCCAGATGGCGAACGCGTAGGAGATCGGGCGCGCGATCGTGGCGGCCGTGGACCCGCCCTGGGCGAGCAGCATCAGCGGCATCGCGTACAGGAGGTTGAACGTGGCGGCCTTGCCGATGTAGGTGACCTCGGGCGGGGCGAACCCGTTGCGGCGCAGCACCCAGATGCAGACGGCCACGATCACGTCGCGCATGACCAGCAGCGCCGCGACCCACCAGGGGACGATCTCGCGGACGACGAAGGCGACGACCGTGGCCAGCGTGTAGAGGCGGTCGGCGGCCGGGTCGAGCATGGCGCCGAGCCGGCTCGTCTGGTTGAAGATGCGGGCGATCTTGCCGTCCGCCCAGTCGGAGACGCCGGCGTAGACGAGGATCAACAGCGCCCAGCCGTCGGCCTCGGGGCCGAGCAGCAGCCAGAGGAACACCGGCACGAGCGCGAGCCGGATGATGCTCAGCAGGTTGGGGATGGTCAGCAGCCGGTCGGGAAGCTCCTCGACCTGTCTCGGCTCCACCGGACGTGCGCTGTCCACCATGCCGCCGAGCGTATCCGGGTGAAGGTCAGTGGCGGACCCGTTCCGGGGTGTGGCTCCAGCCACGGCGCCGCAGGTCGGCGTCGGTGAGCGACTGCGGCCGTCCGCGGTCGTCGACGCCCACCCAGCGGGCGCGGCCCAGCGCGTCCTCGCGGACGTAGGCATGCCCGCGGCTCCACACCACGCTGCTCGGATCGGTCGGCAGGTCCTCGCTTCTCATCACGGCTCACAGGGGTCGAACGGCCAACTCCGTCCGTGCGATCGCCAGCCGCCCCGTGATCGTTATCCGGTTGCCGCGAAAGGGTCAGGATCCGGAACCCCGGGCCCCGGCCGTCTCCACGGCGCCGCCGAGCACGGGCGGCACGACGACGTCGTCGGCCGCCCTGCCGCGCGGCCGGCCGAACCAGGACGCCGCCGCGGCGACGAGGCTCGCGATGATCGCGAACCAGAACGCCACGTGCAGGCCGTCGGAGAACGGCTCGGTGATCAGGCTCGGGAAGAAGCTCTGGCCGGTGAGGAAGCTCGCCTGGTCGGGCGAGAGCTGCCCGAGCGAGCCGCCGAGCAGGTGCTGGATCGGGTTGTAGCCGAGGAACGCCGCGAACAGCACGCCGACGGGCGGCAGCTGACCGATCTGGTGTGCCTCGGCCGCTGGCACGCCGTGTGCCTGCAGCCCACCGCTCAGCGTGTCCGGCAGCGTGGCGCTCAGGCCGGCGATGATCAGGCTGAAGAACACGCCGATCGACAGCACCATGGCGGCGTTCTGGAAGGTCGCGTTCATGCCGGCGCCGGCCCCGCGCGCGTTGTGCGGCAGGCTGGTCATCACCTCGGCACGGTTGGGCGCGGTGAACATGCCCATGCCGATCCCGTTGATCACCAGCAGGAGCGCGAAGACCGGGTAGGAGAAGTTCACCGGCAGCACCGTCAGCGCGAAGAACGTGGCCGCCGTGACGATCATCCCGCCCGTGGTGAACCAGTACGCGCCGCGGCGGTCGGACAGCATCCCGGACAGCGGCGCGGAGATCAGGAACCCGAGCGTCATCGGCAGCATGTAGATGCCGGCCCACAGCGGGGTCTGCTCGTAGGAGTACCCGTGCTGCGGCAGCCAGATCCCCTGCAGCCAGATGATCAGGATGAACTGCAGCCCGCCGCGGCCGAGCGAGGCCATCAGGTTCGCGATGTTGCCGAGGCTGTACACGCGGATCTTGAACAGTGACAGGTTGAACAGCGGGTTCGCGACGCGCGTCTCGATCACGCCGAACAGCACGAGCGCTGCGATCCCGCCGAACATCCCGCCCAGCACCCACGGGTTCGTCCAGCCCATCGAGTGGCCGCCGTAGGGCTGCAGGCCGTAGGTGATCGCGACCATGACCGCGATCAGCCCGATCGCGAACGTGGCGTTGCCGGCCCAGTCCATCCTCGCGTGGTGGCGCTCCGAGGTGTCGTGCAGCTTGAGGTAGGCCCAGATCGTGCCGACCACGCCGAACGGCACGGACACGAGGAACACCCAGTGCCAGTTGATCGGCGCGAGCACGCCGCCGACCACGAGCCCGAGGAACGAGCCCGCGATCGCCGCGACGCCGTTGATGCCGAGCGCGAGGCCGCGCTGGTTGGCGGGGAAGGCGTCGGTGAGGATCGCGCTGGAGTTGGCCATGAGGAACGCGCCGCCGATGCCCTGCACCACGCGCCAGCCGATCAGCCAGACGGCCGCGGCATCGCCGCTCATCCAGGTGACGGCGAGCAGGATCGACGAGATCGTGAAGATCAGGAAGCCGAGGTTGTACATCCGCGCGCGGCCGTACATGTCGCCCAGCCGCCCGAAGCTCACGACGAGCACCGCCGTGACGATCAGGAAGCCCATGATCATCCACAGCAGGTAGCCGGTGTTGCCCGGTTCGAGCGGGTTGATCCCGATGCCCTTGAAGACGTCCGGCAGCGCGATGAGCACGATCGAGGAGTTGATCGTGGCGATCAGCATGCCGAGCGTCGTGTTGGACAGCGCGATCCACTTGTAGTGCGGGCCTAATTCCTCGAGTGACCGCAGCCGCGACACGTTCGCCGAGCTCCCTTCGACAGGTTCCTCAGCAAGGCTAGCTCGTGTTAGTTCACATTGCTAAGGATCCGTGTCGAAGGTCGCTGGAGTCTGTCTGATCAGGACTTCAAGTCCGGAAAGTCCTCTTCGCGGTACTCCCCCGAGACTTTCGCGCCGGCGTCCGCGTGCACCTCGTTCTCCCGGCCGCGCAGCTCGACGCGGCGGATCTTGCCGGAGATCGTCTTCGGCAGCTCCGCGAACTCGAGCCGGCGGATCCGCTTGTACGGGGCCAGGTGCTCGCGGGCGAACGCGAGGATCGACCGCGCGGTGTCGGCGTCCGGCTCGTGGCCGGCGGCGAGCACCACGTACGCCTTCGGCACGGCGAGCCGGATCGGGTCCGGCGAGGGCACGACCGCGGCCTCGGCCACGGCCTCGTGCTCGATGAGCACGCTCTCCAGCTCGAACGGCGAGATGCGGTAGTCCGACGCCTTGAACACGTCGTCGGCGCGGCCCACGTAGGTGATGTAGCCGTCCGCGTCGCGGGAGCCGACGTCGCCGGTGTGGTAGAAGCCGTCGCGCATGACCTCGGCCGTGCGCTCGTCATCGTCGGCGTAGCCGACCATCAGCCCGACGGGCCGCCGGGACAGGTCGATGCAGATCTCGCCCTCGTCGCTCGGCACGCCGGACGCGTCGACCAGCGCGATGCCGAAGCCGGGCAGGGCCCGGCCCATCGAGCCGGGCTTCACCGGCTGGCCGGGTGTGTTCGCGACCAGCACGCTGGTCTCCGTCTGCCCGAAGCCGTCGCGGATCGTGACGTGCCACGCCTTCGAGACCCGCTCGATCACCTCGGGGTTGAGCGGCTCGCCGGCGCCGACGACCTTCTTCGGCGGCGTGGTCAGCTGCGTGAGGTCGGCCTGGATGAGCATGCGCCACACGGTCGGCGGCGCGCAGAACGACGTCACGCCGCATCGGTCCATCTGGGACATCAGCGCACCCGCGTCGAAGCGCGTGTAGTTGTAGATGAAGACCGTCGCCTCGGCGTTCAACGGCGCGAACACGTTGCTCCACGCGTGCTTCGCCCAGCCCGGCGAGGAGATGTTGAGGTGCACGTCGCCCGGCTCGAGGCCGATCCAGTACATCGTGGACAGATGGCCGGCCGGGTAGGACGTGTGCGTGTGGTGCACCAGCTTCGGCCGCGCGGTGGTGCCGGACGTGAAGTACAGCAGCAGCGGGTCGTCGGCCTTCGTCGGGCCGTCCGGGGTGAAGGCGGCGGGCGCGTTCGCGGAGTCGGCGAAGTTCAGCCAGCCCTCGACCGGCTCGCCGACCGCGATTCTCGTGTACTCGCCGGGCACGTCGGCGAACTTCGGCGCGTCCTCGTCGCGCACCACGACATGCTTCGCGTTGCCCCGGTCGACCCGGTCCCGCAGGTCGGTCGCACCGAGCAAAGTGGACGCCGGGATCAGCACGACGCCGAGCTTGATCGCCGCGAGGATCGTGCGCCACAGCTCGCTCTGGTTGCCGAGCATGAGGATCAGCCGGTCGCCCCGCCGTACCCCGTTGGCGCGCAACCAGTTCGCGACCTGGCTGGACTCGCGTGACAGGTCGGCGAAGGTCAGCTTCTCCTCAGAGCCGTCCTCCTCGACGATCCACAGCGCGAGCCGGCTCGCGGTCGGCTCACTGGCCGCGACCACGTCGAACCAGTCGAGCGCCCAGTTGAACTCGGTCAGGCCGGGCCACTCGAACTCCGCGCTCGCCCGGTGGTAGTCCTCCCGGTGCTCGAGGAGAAAGTCCCGTGCCGCCCGGAACATCTCGGTCGCTGTGTTCATCGTTCGCTCCGCTCGCTGCTCAACCCGGTCGTCTCCTTCTACTTCCCGCGGAACTGTGGGGCCCGGCGCTCGAGGAAGGCCTGCGCGGCCTCGCCGAGGTCCTCGCTGGGCAGGAACGCGGCGTTCCACGCCGCGACGTATCGCAGGCCGTCGGCCACGCGCGGCTCGCGCTGCTGGCCGAGGACGTCCTTCACGCCCTGCACGACCAGCGGCGGGTTCGTGGCGATCTCGGCGGCGAGCTCGCGGGCCGCGGCCAGCACCGCCTGCTGGTCGGCGTGGACGTCGTTGACCAGGCCGATCTTCTCGGCGCGGGCGGCGTCGATGTCCTTGCCGGTGTAGGCGAGTTCGCGCAGGTGACCCTCGCCGACGATGCCGGCCAGGCGCTGCAGGCTGCCGAGGTCGGCGACGATCGCGACCTTGACCTCGCGCACGCTGAACTTCGCGTCGGCGCTGGCGAGCCGCACGTCCGCGGCGGCGATCAGGTCGAGGCCGCCGCCGACGCACCAGCCGCTGATCGCCGCGATGACGGGCTTGCGGCACGCGGCAACCGCGGTGACGGCCTGCTGGAGCGTGCGGATCTCGTCGAGGAAGTCCGTGCGCGGGGCCGCGAACGCGCGGTCGGCGAGCAGTGGTGCCCAGCGCGGCATCATCGCGGGGAGGTCGAGGCCGTAGGAGAAGTTGGCGCCGCTGCCGGTCAGCACGATCGCGTGCACCTCGGGGTTGCGGTCCAGCTCGCCGAAGACGATCGGGAGCTCGCGCCAGAAGTCCGGGCCCATGGCGTTGCCCTTGCCCGGGCCGAGCAACGTCACCTCGGCAACCCGGTCGGCGATGTCCACCTTCAGCGACACGAGGTCGTCGGTCATGTGCCCCATCCTCACCCAGCCGAAGCCGCGTTGCCCAGTCCTGTCGTACGCGCAGTATGTCCTACCAGCACGAAGAGTCGCCCGATCGTGGCCTGCGGCATTTGGCAGTCTGGGTCTCTTCGGAGGTCACGGTCCGGTCCGGGGGGAATCTTCCGCGTAAAGGAGGCCGCGCATGACACACGAAACAGTCATGTCGACGCCGATCTTCGACCAGCTGCTGCGCGAGATGGCGCGGCGCACCGACCGTCCGCCGCCGGCGCCGCCGGCGGAGGAGACGCCGGCCGAAGGGTCGCGGACACCGGCCCGGCGCCGGCACCGGGCCGAGTAAATCTGCAGGTCACACGCGCCCACTCTGGAGGCGTACTTTGATTTCCGAGTTCACTGTCAGTAAGAGCGCGCGCACCCCGGGTCGCCGCGCCCGAGGCAGCGGCAGCGGGATCGGCTCATGAGCGGATTGCGTGAGCGGAAGAAGGCGAAGACCAAGATCGCCGTCACGACCGACGAGCTCGACCCCGTGATCTTCGCCGCATTCGAGGAGCAGTCACCGCGGCTGGGGCTGATCCAGACGTGGCGAAGAGCGATGCACGCGGGGTTCGACCGGCTGACCGACGGCGAGTCTGACTTCTCGCCGCCTGCTCGACGCCTGCTGGCCCGTGCGGCTCAGACGGCCGCGAACCGTCCGATCGAGACGAAGACGCAGATCGCGAGGATCGCCATGTTCGTCGCGACGTTGCGTGGCTCGCGAAGTCGCGTGTGGACGGTCGCGGCGAGGACCATGATCAGGCCGAACCCGGCCGCGGCGATCGGGGTCAGCACGGGTGCGATGCCGGTGGCCCACGGCAGGGTGAGTCCGAGGACGGCGAACAGCTCGGACACGCCGGCCGTGCGCATGTAGGGCAGCGGCACGATCTTCGCGGCGGTCTGGCCGGTCTCGATCATTCGCCGGCGGCTCTGCGTGGACTTCAGCGAGCCGGACACGACGCAGATGAACGCCAGCAGGGCCTGCCCGATCCAGAGGGCGATGTTCATCGGATTCCCCGTTCCGTTGTCGTTCCTTTCCCTCTGGACGGGGCGGGTGGCCGCTTCGTGACGGTCAGGTGCGGCGGGCCGCGTTGACGCCCGTCGCGACCGCGATCGCCGCGACGACGATCGCCAGGCCGCCGAGTACCTGGCCGAGCACCTGGGCGTCGTCGGGGGTGCCGGCGGCGAGCGCGCTCAGCAGCGAGGACTGGACCGCGGCCAGGAGCAGCAACGCGACCGCGCCGGCGAGCGGTGCGGACGGCCGGGTGACGAGCGACGTGGCGAGCACGAGCGCGAGCAGGACCATGACGACCACGGCGACGAGGGCCGGGCCGGTGACGTCGCGGAAGGCCATGCTGGTCTGCAGCCAGTCGGTCGGGGTGAGCGGGTTGAGGGCGAACTGCAGGGCGTAGCCCTGGACGCTGCCGCCGGTGAACTGTCCGACGAGGACCTTGAGCGGCACGAAACCGGCTGCCGCCACCGCGACCGCGCCGACTGCCTGGCCGGTCCGAATGCGCCCGCGTGCCGTCGCGACGACCGCACCGGCCCCGAGCAGGATCAGCGGCAGGGCCACGATCGTGACCGGTGCGAGCGTCCCGGAGAACGGTGGGGCCCCGGTCGCGAGCGACCCGGCGTCGAACATCAGCGAGCCGAGGAACGCGGCACCCGACCCGGCCAGCGTGTACGCGGCGGCGGCGTAGACACCGGGGTGCGGATGGCGGCGGGTGAGGAACCACGCGAGCGCGGCGGCCGCGCCGAGGTCGAGCACGCCGGTGATGATGCGGTCGGCCTGAGAGGCGCCCATCCAGGAGCCGGCGAGCAGGCGGGCCCACGGGGAGGCGAGTCCCAGGCCCAGCAAGGCGACGATGGAGCCGGCGGCGCCCGGTGTCGCGGGAAGCCAGTACCCGAGCGCGGCGGCGCCGAAGAGCACGACGAGGGCGACGGCGCCCTGAGCCCACTGCGCCCAGCCGAGGACGGGCAGGGCGAGGACGACGAAGACGACGGCCGCGGCGGCGACCACCACCGCGCAGGCGGCGGTGGCGATGGCGGCGGACCGGCTCCTGTGCGCCTCGTCGTCTGCGTCCTCTCCGGACGGTTCGGTCGGCAGGGCGGCGACGATCGCGCCCCGCACCCGGGGCGTTCGAATGGCGATCACGGCGATCACCGCGACGAGCGCCGGCACGCCCGCCAGCGCGACGATCGCCTCCGTCGGCCAGCGGGCGCCGGGCGGCACCCAGGTCGACAGCAGCACGGGCGGCATGGCGAAGATCGACCCGGCCAGGACCCCGCCGGCTAGATCGCGCCGCACCACCGCGACAAGCAGGAGCACGGAGGCAACGAGAAGCGCGCCCGCCAGCACGGCGATGAGCGCCCCCGGCGGCAGTTGACCGACGGGTCCGGTCTCCGGCGTACCGGCGAGCTGGGTGGCGCCGAGCGTCCCGAAGGGCGAACTTCCCGCCCCGAAAGCGAACGAGGTGGCCATGGCCGCGGCGGCCGCCGCGAGGTCGGCCCACCACCCGTGCGTGCGAAGCACGACGACCGCGAGCGCCGCGCCGACGAGCAGCATCGTGACGGACACGACGGCCGTCGATGCCCCGGCGTCGGCCATCAGGAGGACGGTGAGCATCGGCAACGCCGCGCCCGCCCCCGCGGTCCAAGCACGGATACCGGTCGTGGCGACGGCCAGCAGCGCCAGCGTGGGGACTCCGTAAACCAGGAGCACCACCACCGCGGGCGACGGCCCGACGCTCTCGCCGGGGAAAACGGGCCCGTCGGGCATGGCGGCGGTCAAGATGGCGAGCCCGCCGAGGTAAGCCCCGAGCACGAGGTAGGCGGTCCCGACCCCGCGCAACACGTGCGCCCCAAGGGCGAGCGGTGCCGGCTGCTCCAGATTCCGCGCCGCCCGCGAGACCCACCACCCACCGAAGATCAGCACGACGGCGACGCCCAACCGCACGAGGTCGGAACCAAGCACGGACGACACGGCAAGCGCTCCCGCCCCGACGAGGAAGGCCGCCAAGACGACAACCCCGGAAGCGACCGGCTTCCGCGGGCGGTCGCCGGGTTGGGTCGCCAACTCGCTGTCGCTGGGTGCGGTCACCGGACAATGCTCCAGATCATGGAGACATTTGTAGACGAAAGCACATGATCACAGGTGGGAATTCCGCATCTTCCGGCGAGCGTGTCACCTGGGAGCGGCCGAGTGAGGATGCTCCAGGTGGCGGGGTGATGTGGCGGGTGCGCGGCGGCGGGCTCAGCGCGGGGCGCACATGCCCCATCCCCTCCCCCCGGCGGCGCTCGGAAACCTGGCGACGGGACCTACTTGACTCCTGCCGCGTCCATGCCGCGTAGTTCCTTCTTCAGGTCGGCGATCTCGTCTCGCAGGCGGGCCGCTAGTTCGAACTGCAGGTCGCGGGCGGCGTTCATCATCTGGTCCGTCAGCTGCTGGACCAGGTCCGCCAGCTCCGAGCGGGCCATCGAGCCCACGTTCTCCTTCACGTACACGCCCGACGAGCGGCCGCCTGGCTCGCCCGCCGCGCGGCGGCCTCGGGAGGCGTTGCGGCCGGAGCCGCCCACCGGGACGGTCTCCGTGTCCGAGTCGTCTGCCTCGGTGTAGACGCGGTCGAGAATGTCTGCGATCTTCTTGCGCAGTGGCTGCGGGTCGATGCCCCGCTCCTCGTTGTACGCGATCTGCTTGGCGCGCCTGCGGTTCGTCTCGTCGATGGCGTGCCGCATGGAGTCCGTGATCGTGTCCGCGTACATGTGGACCTGGCCCGACACGTTCCGGGCCGCACGGCCGATCGTCTGCACGAGCGAGGTGCCCGAGCGGAGGAAGCCCTCCTTGTCCGCGTCCAGAATGGACACGAGCGACACCTCTGGCAGGTCCAGGCCCTCGCGCAGCAGGTTGATGCCCACGAGGACGTCGAACTCCCCCAGGCGCAGCTGGCGCAGCAGCTCCACGCGACGCAGGGTGTCCACTTCGGAATGCAGGTATCGCACGCGGATCCCGAGCTCCAGCAGGTAGTCCGTGAGGTCCTCGGCCATCTTCTTGGTCAGCGTCGTGACCAGGACACGCTCGTCGCGCTCGGCGCGCACGCGGATCTCGTGCACCAGGTCGTCGATCTGGCCCTCGGTCTGCTTGACGATCACCTCGGGGTCGACGAGCCCGGTCGGGCGGATCACCTGCTCGACGAACTCGCCGCCGGTCTGGCCCATCTCGTACGGGCCCGGCGTCGCCGACAGGTACACCGTCTGGCCGATCCGGTCCTGGAACTCCTCCCAGGTCAGCGGCCGGTTGTCCATCGCCGACGGCAGGCGGAAGCCGTGCTCCACCAGGGTCCGCTTGCGCGACATGTCGCCTTCGTACATGCCGCCGACCTGCGGCACTGTCACGTGCGACTCGTCGATGACCAGCAGGAAGTCCTCGGGGAAGTAGTCGAGCAGCGTGGCCGGCGCGGTGCCCGGCCCGCGGTGGTCGATGTGCCGCGAGTAGTTCTCGATACCCGAGCAGAACCCGACCTGGCGCATCATCTCGATGTCGTACGCCGTGCGCATGCGCAGCCGCTGCGCCTCCAGCAGCTTGCCCTGCTTCTCCAGCTTGGCCAGCTGCTCCTCGAGCTCGGCCTCGATGCCGTGGATCGCGCGTTCCATCCGCTCGGGGCCCGCCACGTAGTGCGTGGCCGGCGAGATCCGGATGTCGTCGACCTGCCTGATCACGTCACCGGTCACCGGGTGCAGGTAGTACAGCGCCTCGACCTCGTCGCCGAAGAACTCGATGCGGACGGCCAGCTCCTCGTATGCCGGGATGATCTCCACGGTGTCCCCGCGCACCCGGAACGACCCGCGGCTGAACGAGACGTCGTTGCGGGTGTACTGCGTGTCGACCAGCGCCCGCAGCAGCACGTCCCGCTCGACCTCGTCGCCGACCGACAGCGCGATCGTGCGGTCGAGGTACTCCTGCGGGCTGCCCAGGCCGTAGATGCAGGACACTGACGCGACCACGACGACGTCGCGCCGGGACAGCAGGCTCCACGTGGCCGAGTGACGCAGCCGCTCGACGTCCTCGTTGATCGACGAGTCCTTCTCGATGTAGGTGTCCGTCTGCGGGACGTACGCCTCCGGCTGGTAGTAGTCGTAGTAGCTGACGAAGTACTCGACCGCGTTGTGCGGGAAGAACTCGCGCAGCTCGTTGGCAAGCTGGGCGGCCAGCGTCTTGTTCGGCGCGATCAGCAGCGTCGGCCGCTGCAGGCGCTCGATCAGCCAGGCCGTGGTGGCCGACTTGCCGGTGCCGGTGGCGCCGAGCAGCACGACGTCCTTCTCGCCGCCCCGCAGCCGCCGCTCGAGGTCCGCGATCGCCGCGGGCTGGTCGCCGGCCGGCTCGTAGTCGCTCACCATCTCGAACCTGCCCCCGGTGCGCGGGATGTCACCGATGGGCCGGAACTCGGAGTTAGCCGTCACCATTGCCACGAAGAAAAGGCTACGCGCGCCCCCTGACAAAAACCGTTGGGGCAGGTCAGCAGCAGTCGCACCCGCAGCAGTCGCAGTCGCAGCAGTCGCCCTTGCCACAACCGTCGCACGGGCAGCAGTCGCAGTCGCCGCAGGACTCCCGCGGCTTGCCCGACCACGGGCCGGGAAACGGGTCGCGGCAGCAGAACTGGCAGGAGCAGCACTGGTACAGCGCCACGCCGCAGCCGGCGAACGCGCCGCGTGGGCTGGGCGGCACCGTGAAGCGCGGCACCCAGCACCCGCCGCCCTTGCCGTCGGGCACCTCGTGCGAGGCGGTCGAGCCGGGCGAGCCGTGCGCGAACGCCCGCCCCACCGAGTGCACGAGCTCGTGCACCAGCAACGCGTGCACGAGGGCGCCGTCGGCGAACGTGCACTCCCGCAGCGCCAGGCGGATGCCCAGCACCGCGTCGTCGCACAGGCGGCGGGCCTCGGCGAGCGACGTGCCGGTCGCCGCCAGCGGGTTCCACGCGCCCGCCGCGGCGTCCTCGGCGCGGTCCTCGACGGCGTCCACCAGGTGCGCGATCCGGCCGAAGAGCCGGCCCACCTCACGCAGCGGCTCGACGTTCCCTGGCCGGCCGGCGAGCACCGCGGTGTGCGCGCAGGCCGCCGCCGTGGCCGTCTCGGTCGGCTCGGTCACCGCGAGCACGGAGTCACCCGGCCGGGCCGCGGCCTCGACCGTCGCCTGCCGGCCCACCGCGTCCAGCAGCACGCCCGCGTCGAAGCCCACGCCGTGCGCCGACGCGCCGCCCTGCCGCGCCCAGCGGGACGCCACGAGCCGCGCGGCGCCGGCGAGCGGCCGGTGGGCGAGCGCGCCGTCACCGTCGTCGGCGTGGTCGCGCACCTTCGCCGCGGCCAGCACCAGCGACGCCGCCGCGGCCAGCCGCGGGCCATCGCCCACCGAGACGACCGCGGTCCGCATCCCCCGCAGCGGGCACGGCCCAGCGGTCCGCCGCGGGGCCCCGGCCTGCGCCTCGACGAGAGCCGAGACGACCAGGCCGTCGTAGTTCGTGGCCACGCGGGCGAGCTGGCCGTGCTCGTCGCGCAGGGTCAGGCAAAGCCCGCAGAGATGCGACCACCATGCGGTGCGAAGCCGTGGGGACAACCGGTGCTGACACGGCCGGATGATGCCGAACACGAGCCGCGAGGCTAGCGGCCGCGGCGGCGCCCGGGGCCGGAATCGTGCCAGGCTGATCGGGTGACCGACGTGCATCCGCCCAAGATCGAACTGTTCGACGTCGCCGGCATGACCAACACCGATCCGAAAGGCTTCGTCCGGGCCGTCGACCACTACCGGATCACCGACTTCGGGCTGTACATGGCCCGCCCGCTGGACGGCCACCCCAACATCGGCTACTTCCGCTCGTGGCTGCTGCCCGCGCGCGGGCTGCGGGTCGGCCGGTGGCGTGCGCACCCGGGCCAGCAGCTCGATCACGACGTGTACATCGATGTTGTCGACATCGAGCCCGGGGACGTGTGGCGGACCGTCGACCTCTACCTCGACGTTCTCGTGCGCGATCACCGGGATCTGCATGTGCTCGACACGGACGAGGTGCTCGCGGCCCGTTCGGCGGGGTTGATCGACGACCGAACGGCGCAGCGCGCCTTCGAGCGAACGTTCGACGCCGTCGAGGGCATCGCGGCCGCCGGATACGACGTCGAAGAGTGGCTCAAGATCCCGTTGACCTGGACCGATGACTAATTCGCGTTAGTCAATAGCTGACCAACCAACGGGCGAGAGATTTACCTGATCGATACCTCTCCGGTCGTGAGTCGTTACATAACGAATCGCACCCGCATGTCACCGACCGCATGCTAACGGCTACCCTCTGGACCCGTGGCCACGGCGATCACCCCCCAGCTCGTCGACATTGTCGACACCTTCACGTCGTCACGTAGCTACGTCTCCACGGGCACGACCCGGCGCCTACGCACCTGTCAGGTGGAGCGGTGGGGACTGCGCACCGAGTGCCCGACGCCGGAGGATCCCTTCCACGACGCCGAGATCACGTGGCTGCTGCCGGAGCTGAACATCCGCCTCACCCACCAGCGACCGCGCTCGCGGCACGCAAAGGCCGGCCCGAGCGTGCTGACCGCCGTGCGCGCGACGAGCGACGGCCGGTACTGGAAGACGACCGACCTGCTGCTCGGCCTCGCCGCGCCCGGCGGCACCACCGCCCGGATCGTCAACTGCGAAGAGTTCGCCGCCGCGGTCGCCGGCCGGGTGCTGCTCGCCGCGGACGCCGACCTCGCGCTGTGCACCGTGCACAAGACCCTCGAGGAGCTCAGCAGGTTCCGCCACGACCTGGGCGGCTGGCTCGCGTACAAGCACATCTTCGACGTCTGGCCGCCGTACTGAGCCGAGCGGCAGGTGCCACCGCTACCTGCTGTACCGGGCGGCCGTGGCGACTGGCTCCGAACGCGGCATCCTGAGTTTCGCAATCCGGGATAAATTCGGCCACAGCCAGCGGGCTTTCTCCGCATCCGCGTGGTTTTCCCGGGCCTGGAGCCGCATCTGCGGCAGGTTGATCAGTACCTTGAAACGCCCTATCTCCGCTGGTTATCGCCGCGCTGGCGAACTTCCAGTGATCGCGTATACGTTGGCGACGTGCCGGCTGATCCGATCGTCGACCGCTACCGGCGGCCCCTCCGCAACCTGCGGATCTCGGTCACCGACAGGTGCAACCTGCGGTGCCGGTACTGCATGCCCGAGGCCGAGTACGTCTGGCTCCCCCGGCGCGACCTGCTGACATTCGAGGAGATCGCCCAGCTCACCGACGTGTTCATGTCGCTCGGCGTGGCGAAGGTCCGCATCACCGGTGGCGAGCCGCTGCTGCGCCGCGACCTGCCGGAGCTCGTCCGGATGCTCGCGGACAAACCGGGGCTGCACGACCTCGCGATGACGACGAACGGCGTGCTGCTGGCCGGCCTGGTCGACGAGCTGAAGGCGGCGGGCCTGGGCCGCGTGACGGTCAGCCTCGACACGCTGCGCGCGGACCGGTCGCGGTCGCTTTCCCAGCGGAACTCCCACGCCGCGGTGCTCGAGGGGATCGCGTCGCTGGCACCGGCCGGCTTCACCGGCACGAAGATCGACACGGTCGCGATGAGCGGGGTCAACGACGACGAGCTCACCGATCTGATCGAGTTCGGCCGCGGCGTGCCGGCCGAGGTGCGGT
Organism: Actinophytocola sp.; assembly: GCF_036555685.1. Classification (GTDB taxonomy): domain Bacteria; phylum Actinomycetota; class Actinomycetes; order Mycobacteriales; family Pseudonocardiaceae; genus Actinophytocola. The sequence continues at coordinate 31,292 of NZ_DATBKY010000318.1, forward strand.
TCATCGAGTACATGGACGTCGGCGGCGCGACGAGCTGGTCGAAGGACCTCGTGCTGTCCCGGGCGGAGATGCTCGCGCGGCTGGCCGACCACTACGGTCCGCTCACCCCGCTGCCCAACACCGACGCCGCGCCGGCCGACCGGTTCCGGCTGCCCGACGGCACGACGTTCGGCATCGTGTCGTCCACGACGCAGCCGTTCTGCGCCACGTGCGACCGCAGCCGGTTGACCGCGGACGGCATGTGGTTCCGTTGCCTGTACGCGGTCGAGGGCACGAACCTGCGCGACCCGCTGCGCGAGGGCGCCTCGTTCGACGAGCTGCGGGAGCTGATCACGGGCAAGTGGCAGGCGCGCGAGGACCGCGGGGCCGTCGACCGGCTCGCCGAGCGCGACCGGATGCCGTTCGTCCCGCTCTCGACGCTGAAGTCCAACCCGCACCTGGAGATGCACACCCGGGGCGGCTGACCCCTACGGGCGCCAGCCGGTCGCGGCCGCCCATTCCTCCGCGCGCACGGCGGCCCGGTCGAACCACGGCTCCTTCGCCGTCGCGTAGTTGTCCGTGTCGTCCTCGCTCGCGTACCGGTGCGCCAGATCCTCCTTGAGCGCGCGGTATTCCGCGTGTGCCACCTCGTCGGCGCGCAGCCAGTCGCGCATGAGCAGCGCCAGCCGCCAGCCCGGGCTGCCCGCCTCACGGATGTGCAGGTTCACGAACCGGCCCGGGTCGGCCGAGACGTGCAGCCGCTTGTGCCACTTCGCCGGGTCGGGCTCGTAGTCCTTCGGCTCGTCGCGGTCGACGTGGGCGAGCCGGGGGAAGCCCGCCACGGCAAGCGATTCGGCGAGCTCGTCGGCCCGTTCGAGCGAGCCGACGGTCAGCTGCAGGTCGATGACGTCCTTGGCGGGCATGCCCGGGACGGCCGTCGAGCCGGTGTGGTCGACGCGGGCGTCCGGTTCGCCGATCGCGGCGCGGACGCGGGCGATCACGCGGGCGGCCTGGACGGGCCAGGTCGGGTCCGGCGGCGCGAGGCGCGGACCGCCGTAGGAGTTGCGGTGGCCGAGCCGCACGTTGGACTCGAAGCGCACCAGGCGGTCCGCCCACAGCGCGTCGACCGCGGCGAGCACCTGGTCGACCGAGCCGCCGTTGTCGAGCCACACGTCGGCGGCCGCGCGGCGGGCGGCCTCGTCGGCCTGGGCGCGGATGCGCGCCTTCGCGTCCTCTTCGGACATCTCGCGGTAGCGGACCAGCCGGCGGACCCGGACCTCCTCGGGCGCGTCGACCACCAGCACGAGGTGGTAGTTGGGGCCGAGGTTGTTCTCCACGAGCAGCGGCACGTCGTGGACGACGATCGCGTCCGCCGGCAGGCCGGACATCAGCTCGCCGGTGCGCGCGCCGATACGCGGGTGCACGACGCCGTTCAGCCGCGCCCGGGCCTCGTCGTCGGCGAAGACCCGCTGGGCCAGCCGGGCGCGGTCGAGCGCGCCCTGCTCGTCGAGGATGTCCGGGCCGAACGCCTCGACCAGTTCGGCGAGGCCCGGCGTGCCCGGCTCCACGACCTCGCGGGCGATCTTGTCGGCGTCGATCACGACCGCGCCGTGCTCGGCCAGCCGACCGGCCACAGTGGATTTACCGGACCCGATCCCGCCGGTGAGGCCAACGCGAAGCATGACCGCATTCTGGCAGCTCATCGCGCGTCGGTTGATCACGCCCTCGTGGCCGATCTGTTACGCGACCGGGTGCGGACACGCGCGGAGCTTCCGGTGATTCGGTGACGTGATCGTTTACGGTTGCCGCCCACAGCGTCACCCACACGGAGGGCCCCATGCAACGACGCGGCAGCCAGAGTGGGCGGCACCGGCTGGGCAGCCCCGGCCTGGTGCATTGTCTGCGGTACTACGAGGTCCGCGTCGCGCTCGAGGAGTATCGCCGCACGTGGTGGCGCACCGCACTGGTGCCGGCCCGGCACACCCTGGCCGGTCTGCGCCGCCGGGCCGCGGCCGCGGCGGCCGAACGCGCCTGGGCTCCGGTCGTCGTCGCACGCCGGGGAAACCCGGCCGTCAGCCGCGTCGCCGCCTAGCCCTGGGCCCGGCGGCTGCCGCGTTCGCTAGCTCGGTTCCGGGTCGCGTGGGGTCAGCGCGTGGTCGGCGATCTGGCCCAGCATCGCGCCCGCGCGGTCCTCGCGGACCAGGCCCGGCTTGATCGTCACCACGACCGTCGTCTTGCCGCGGGCGGACACCAGAGTCCACGTCCTCCCGCGCAGCAGCACGCCCGTGCCCGAACCGACCGGGATCTCGTTCACCTGCGAGCCCGCGTCGCGTTCGGTCGAGATCGTGTCCGTGAGGCGCTGCCGCGCCCGCGTCGCGTCGGTGTAGCCGGCTAGCGCGATCCACACGGTCGACTCCGCGAGCGGGCGGCCGCGCCGCGTGCCGTAGTAGCAGTCCAGCCGCGCGGTGCGGCCGATGCTCGCCTGCGGTACGCCGACGACGGGCTGCGGCTCGCCCGTGATCAGCATGCCCAGGATCGTGCCGACCTCCTCCGCGGTGGCGACGTCCTCGCAGGCCTTCGGGACGGATCTGCCCAGCGTGCTCGCGACTGGCGGCGCGGAGGTCGTGAACTGCGGGACCTCCGGGTCCACGACGGGCTCGCCGGACGCACAGCCCGTCGCGCAGCCCGCCACGAGCACGGTCGCGAGAACCGCGCCGGCGGACGTCCAGACGCGCACGCGATCACGGTAAGCGACCCCGGGCGCAAAACAAGGGCCCCGCCGATAACGACGGGGCCCTTGTTCGGTCTCAGGAGGCTCAGACGCCGCCGGAGAGCTTCTCGCGGAGTGCGGCCAGCTGCTCGTCGCTGGCCAGCGTGCCGCCGCTCTTCTTCTGGGTGTCACCGCCACCGGACGAGTAGTCGCCCGCGGCCTCGCCGCCCTCGGCGCCACCCTCGCTCTCGGCCGCAGCGTCGGCCTCGGCGGCCTTCTTGACCTGGGCCATGTGCTGCTCGTAGCGCTGGTGCGCCTCGGCGTACTGGTGCTCCCACTCCTCCCGCTGCTTGTCGAACCCTTCCTGCCACTCCTGGGTGTCGGGGTCGAAGCCCTCGGGGTAGATGTAGTTGCCCTCGTTGTCGTACTCGGCCGCCATGCCGTACTGGGTCGGGTCGAACTCGGTGTCCGGCGTGAAGCCCTCGTTGGCCTGCTTGAGGGACAGCGAGATCCGGCGCCGCTCGAGGTCGATGTCGATGACCTTGACCATGACGTCGTTGCCGACCTGGACGACCTGCTCGGGGATCTCCACGTGGCGCTCGGCCAGCTCGGAGATGTGCACCAGGCCCTCGATGCCCTCGTCCACGCGGACGAACGCGCCGAACGGAACCAGCTTGGTGACCTTGCCCGGCACGATCTGGCCGATCGCGTGAGTGCGGGCGAACTGGCGCCACGGGTCTTCCTGGGTGGCCTTCAGCGACAGGGAGACGCGCTCGCGCTCCATGTCCACGTCCAGCACCTCGACCGTGACCTCCTGGCCGACCTCGACGACCTCGGACGGGTGGTCGATGTGCTTCCAGGACAGCTCGGAGACGTGCACCAGACCGTCGACGCCACCGAGGTCCACGAACGCACCGAAGTTGACGATCGAGGAGACGACACCCTTGCGGACCTGGCCGCGCTGCAGCTGGTTGAGGAACTCGCTGCGCACCTCGGACTGGGTCTGCTCGAGCCAGGCGCGGCGGGACAGCACCACGTTGTTGCGGTTCTTGTCCAGCTCGATGATCTTCGCCTCGAGCTCGCGGCCCACGTAGGGCTGCAGGTCGCGCACCCGGCGCATCTCGACCAGGGACGCCGGCAGGAAGCCACGCAGCCCGATGTCGAGGATCAGGCCGCCCTTGACGACCTCGATGACCGTGCCCTTGACCGGCTCGTCGGACTCCTTGAGCGCCTCGATCGTGCCCCAGGCGCGCTCGTACTGCGCACGCTTCTTGGACAGGATCAGCCGGCCTTCCTTGTCCTCCTTCTGGAGAACGAGGGCTTCGACCTCGTCACCGACCTTGACGACCTCGTTCGGGTCGACGTCATGCTTGATCGACAACTCCCGAGAGGGGATGACTCCCTCGGTCTTGTAGCCGATGTCGAGCAGGACCTCGTCCCGATCGACCTTCACGATGGTGCCCTCGACGATGTCACCATCGTTGAAGTACTTGATGGTCTTGTCGATGGCGGCGAGGAAATCCTCCCCCGTCCCGACGTCGTTAACGGCGACCTGCTGCTTCGGCGCGGTGTCAGCCGGGACAGTGGTGGTGTCGGTGGACATGTGCTAGGTGGCTCCGGTACGGATTGGTTGAGAGATGGGCATGGATTTGCAGTTGTCGGCACACGGCGGGATAGTTCGCCGACGGAGAAGAACGAACCCTGTACGACACCGCCAACGCCGCGCAACCCGATCTGATTCCCGCAAGATGAACAGACGGCAGCGCGAAACCACCGCGCGGCGGTATCCTACGCGGCTGCGCGACGGCCGGGCAAACCTGGGTGGCCCATCTGCGCACGTACACGTATGTACGCGACCGGTCACGCGCCCGAGGGGGAACTCATGACGACACTGCCTGCCGAAGATCGGGACGGCGCGGCGGCGCCCCCGGTGCGGACCGCGGAACGCTTGCTCGGCACGGTCGGCAGCGAGCGGCGGACCGCCTCCTCCGCCGAGTCCGTGGCGGCCAACAGTGCCTGGTGGGACGCCGATGCCGACGACTACCACGTCGAACACGGCGAGTTCCTGGGCGTCGCGGACTTCGTGTGGTGCCCGGAACGCCTGCGGGAGGCCGACGCGCGCCTGCTCGGCGACGTCGCGGGTCGCGACGTGCTCGAGGTGGGCTGCGGATCCGCGCCGTGCGCCCGCTGGCTCGCGGCCGAGGGCGCGCACGTGGTCGGGCTCGACCTGTCGGCCGGCATGCTGCGCTACGCCGCCGCCGCGAACGAGGCCACCGGCATCGACGTGCCGCTGGTGCGCGCGAACGCCGAGCGCCTGCCGTTCGCCAACGCGTCGTTCGACGTCGCGTGCTCGGCCTTCGGTGCGGTGCCGTTCGTGAACGACATGGCCGGGCTCTTCGGCGAGGTCGCCCGCGTCCTGCGGCCCGGCGGCTCGTGGGTGTTCGCGGTGACCCACCCGATGCGGTGGATCTTCCCGGACGACCCGGGCCCGAACGGGCTGCGCGTCACCGGTTCGTACTTCGACCGCACGCCGTACGTGGAGGTCGACGCCGAGGGCCGGGCAACCTACGTCGAGTACCACCGCACGCTCGGCGACTTCGTGCGCGCGCTGACCGGCGCGGGGTTCACGCTGCTGGACCTCGTCGAGCCGGAGTGGCCGGACGGGCTCGCCGACGAGTGGGGCCAGTGGAGCCCGCTGCGTGGCGCGCTGTTCCCGGGTACGGCGATCTTCCGCTGCCGGCACACCACGTGAGCATCGCCGCCGGCCTGCTGCAGGCCCAGACGGCCCGGTTCGAGCAGGTCGACCCGCTGCTGCCGGCCGCCGCCGCGCCACCGGAGGGGGACGTGCTGACCGCGGCGCTGGCCGACGGCGAGCGGGTGGCCGGGGTGGTCGCCCGCGGCCGGTACGAGACCGGTACCGCGCCGACGTTGTGGTCCGCGCGCGACGTCGTGGAGCTGCACCCGCTCGTCGGCGCGTCCGGCGGGGCCGGGATGGACGCGCTGCTGCGGGAGCTGCGCCGCATGCTCGACCGGGGCGCGCCCGGGGCGGACTCGTCGTGCGTGGTGACCTGGCCGAGCCGGGACGTCGAGGCCTCCGAACCGCTGCTCGCGCACGGCTTCGCTCCCCTGTCCACGCTGGCGGTCCGCGTGACGGCGGCCGAGCCGGAGCCGGCCGGGGATCTCGCGGTGCGGCTCGCGACGTCGCGGGACCTGGCCGTGGCGTTGGAGCTGGAGCTCGCGGAGCTGGCGTACTCCGCGATGGTCGGCGCCGCGATCGACCGGCCGAACGCCCGGCGCATCAAGAGGGCCGGGCTGACCAGGCACCTCGAGCAGGGCGACCCGGTGTGGCTCGGCGAGCGGGACGGCGTGGTGGTCGGGCTCGCGCACGGCCGGCTGGTCGACGCCGGCCCCGGCGCGCCGGCCGGCGCCCGGCTGCGGGCGGGGTGCTGGGGGTACGTGAACTGCGTGTCGGTGCGGCCGGACGCGCGTGGCACCGGGGTCGGCCGCCGGCTCATGGCGGTCGCGCACCGCGAGCTGGCCCGGCTGGGCGCCACCAGCACCTTCCTGTACTACAACCCGCCGAACCCGCTGGCCTCGGTGTTCTGGCCACGGCAAGGCTACCGTCCACTATGGACGATCTGGGAGGTCCGGCCGGCGGGCGCCTTGCGCTGAGAAAAATCGCCGGGAACCTGGCGGATCCGTCGTGACTCTTGCACGGTAGGTAAGCCGGACAGGAGCGTTCAGTGGCCAACGGGGAATGGTTCGCACAGCTGTACCAGAAGAGCTATCGCAGCCTGGTACTGACTGCTTACGCACTGCTCAGGGACATGGGGGAAGCCGAGGACGTCACCCAGGAGGCGTTCGCGGTGGCCTACGGGAGGCGGGCCAGGGTCGCCCGGGCGGAGAGCCCGGAGGCGTGGCTGCGCACGGTGGTCGTCAACCTCTCCCGCCGGCGATGGCGCCGGCGCGCGACACTCGACCGGATCATGCGCAAGGAGGCGGAGGAACCCGCTCCGGAGGTGTTCGGCGAGCATCTCGACCTGCACGCGGCGATCCGCCGGCTCGGCGACGAGTACCAGGCCGCCGTGGTGCTGCACTACCTCGCCGACCTGCCCGTCGACGAAGTAGCGTCCATATTGGACATTCCAGTGGGGACGGTGAAGTCCCGACTTTCCCGGGCCCGCACGGCCTTGGCCGCACAGCTTCGCACCGAGGAGGTGCAGGATGCCTGACACCGACCTGGACGCCCAGCTGACGCGACTGCGCAACGAGGTGCGCGGCTCGCTGCCGGTGCCGGGCTTCGAGCAGATCGTCGCGCGCCACAAGCAGCGCGTGATCCGCCGCCGCATGCAGATCGGCGCCGTGGTGGCGGTGCTGGTCGTCAGCCTCGCGATCCCCCTGCTGCGCGACCAGATGGTGCCCGAACCGCCGGACGTGGCGTCGCCGCCGCCGTCGTCGGGTGCCCTCGAGACCGGTTCGTTCCTCGCCCAGGCGCAGTTCGCCGACGCCGACCACGGCTACGCGATCCGGGCCACGTGCAAGAGTGGTCCCAGGAAGTGCACGACCGAACTGCTCGTCACCGCGGACGGCACGCACTGGAAGAAGCGCGACATCCCGCGCCCGCAGACGGCTCCGTCGTGGTCCCGGGCCGACGTGCACGTCCTCGGCCCCGAGGAGCTCACCCTCGACTGGCCGCTGTCGCCGTCCGCCGAAACCACGCAGGTCGCCCGGTGGCACAGCGTCGACGGCGGCGTGACCTGGACGAAGGTGGACGTGCCCGTGGTCGTCACCGACACCGTCCCGGCGATTCCGGCCGGTGGGGTGCTCACCCAGTCCTGCGCCCGGGCGTCCAGCGACCAGAAGCTGTGCGAGGAGCGAGGTTTCGTCGTCGTGCAACCGGGGACGGGCAAGTCCGTCGCGTTGGCGCACCAGCCACCGCTCATCGCGATGACGGCCGGTAGCGTGCCGACCGCGGACGGTGTCTGGTGGGTGGCCGGCATGGATCCGAAGACCGACCACTGGGGGCTGGGCATCAGCCACGACGACGGCCGTACCTGGACGACGTCGGTCCTGGACTGGGGCGAGCCCGTGTATCCGTCCGGCTGGTCGGTGGGCTCGCACGGCGGCACCCTGTACGCGACGGCGATCGGTGCGCTGCCCGCGGAGAGCAACGGCCTGCTGGCCGTCTTCGCCAGCACGGACGGCGGGCGCAGCTGGCAGCAGACGTGGCATCCGCAGGCCGGCAAGGCGCCGCGCCGGGTCTTCGCGACCACGGTCGTGGCCGACGACGGCTCGCTGACGATCAACGCCCAGGACGACAAGCAGTACCGCAGCCGGGACGGCGGCCGCACGTTCACCGAGGTGCCGGCTCGCTACAAGTACTACGCCCAGCGGACTCGAACCGGCTACATCGCGGGCGGCGAGGGCAACTTCGACTTCATGGCGTCGGCGGACGGCCTGCACTGGCGAAAGTTCAAGGTCGGCTGACGGACCCGAGGGGGTAAGACGCTAGCGGTGCACCGGGCGGAACTCGCCGACCTGGTGCA